>CAJFFX010000001.1 GCA_904374485.1 Candidatus Pseudoscillospira falkowii
AACAGCGCTGCTGCAGGGCATGACGGGGCCGCAGCTGCCGCTTCTGATGCTGGAACTTTGGTTTATCTTCTGCTGGTGCCGGGAAACGGGTATTGTCAAACCGCTGCGAACAGGGTAAAATACTTTTGATAACGATCAGATAATGGGAGCGTATGCCTGTGGATCAGAAATTGGAACGTATTTTGCCCCGGGTGCAGAAACCCGCGCGCTATGTGGGCGGAGAATATAATCAGGTGGTGAAGGACAAGGCGGATGTGGACCTCCGCTTTGCCTTCTGCTTTCCGGATACCTATGAGATCGGCATGTCCAACCTGGGCATGCGGATCCTTTACGGCGTGATGAATCGGATGGACGGCGTCTGGTGTGAGCGGGTGTTCGCCCCCTGGCCGGATATGGAGGAAGAGATGCGCCGGGCGCAGATCCCGCTCTACGCCCTGGAATCCGGCGACCCGATCCGGGAGTTTGATGTCATCGGCTTTTCCCTGGGTTATGAGATGGCGTTCAGCAACGTACTCAATATGCTGGACCTGGCCGGCGTGCCGCTGCACGCTGCGGAGCGGACGGAGTTGACGCCCCTGGTCATGGCCGGCGGCACCGCCTGCTTTAACGCCGAGCCTCTGGCGGATTTCATCGACCTCTTTTCCCTGGGAGAAGGGGAAGACGTGACGGTGGAACTGCTGGAGCTCTACCGCCGGGCCAAGCAGGAAGGATGGAATAAGCGGCGCTTCCTGCGCGCCGCCGCCGACATCGAGGGCATCTATGTCCCCAGCTTCTATGAGGTGACCTACCACGAGGACGGCACCGTGTCCGCCATCACGCCGGAGGACGGCGTGCGCCCGATGGTGCGCAAGCGCATCGTGCAGGATATGGACAAGGCCTATTTCCCGGCAAAAACCATCGTGCCCTCCACGGAAGTCGTCAACGACCGGGTCACGCTGGAGCTGTTCCGCGGCTGCATCCGCGGCTGCCGCTTCTGCCAGGCGGGCTATGTCTACCGCCCAGTGCGCAACCGCTCTGAGGATCTGCTGGTGCGCTACGGCATCGAGGCCCTGCGGGATTCCGGCTATCAGGAAATGACGCTGTCCTCCCTGAGCACCAGCGACTATAAACCCCTCAACGGCCTGTGCGATGCGCTGATGGACTACTGCGAGGCCAACAAGGTGCATCTGTCCCTGCCCTCCCTGCGGGCGGACAATTTTTCCATGGAACTGCAGCAGCGCCTGGCCAAAGGCCGCAAGGTTGGATTGACCTTTGCGCCGGAAGCCGGCAGCCAGCGCCTGCGGGACGTCATCAACAAAAACCTGACGGAGGAGGACCTGCTCCATTCCTGCCGCATCGCCTTTGAAGGCGGCTGGAGTTCGGTCAAGCTGTATTTTATGCTGGGCCTGCCCACAGAGACGGATGAGGACATCGTGGATATCGCCCGGGTGGCCGACCATGTGGTGCACACCTGGCGGGAATACGCGCCGGACAAGCGCCGGGGCGTCAACGTCACAGTATCCACCTCCTGGTTCGTGCCCAAGCCCCATACGGCCTTCCAGTGGGAAGCCCAGATCACGAAGGAGGAATACGAGCGTCGGGTCAAGCTGCTGCGCAGCAGCATTCGGGCCAAGGCGGTGTCCTATAAGTGGCACGATTCCGATACCAGCTTCCTGGAAGCAGTGCTTTCCCGGGGTGACCGGCGCATGGGCCGCGTGCTGGAAGCGGCCTGGCGCCGCGGTGCAAAAATGGACGCCTGGCAGGATTATTACCATTTGGATCTGTGGCAGGCCGCCTTTGAAGAATGCGGCCTGGACCCGGCGTTTTACGCCAACCGGGTGCGGGAGAAGGATGAGATTCTGCCCTGGTCCATGATCTCCTCCGGCGTGAGCCAGAAGTTTTTGTGGCGCGAGCGGGAGCGGGCTTACCAGGGCCTGACGACGCCGGACTGCCGCCAGTCCTGCAGCGGCTGCGGCGCAAACTGCCTGATCGGGGGAGAGAAATGCGATGTCTAAACTGCGTCTGCTGTTTGAAAAGCAGGGAACGGCCTGCTATATTTCCCACCTGGATTTGATGCGAACTTTCCAGCGCCTTTTCCTGCGCGCCGGGATCTTCCTGAAGCATTCCAACGGTTTCCATCCTCATCCGATCATTTCCATCGTGCTCCCCCTTCCCGTGGGGCAGAGCAGCTGCTGCGAGCTGCTGGATTTTGAGATCGAGCAGGCGGTGGACCTTGCGGCGCTGCCGGCCCTGCTGAACGCGGGCTGTCCGGAGGGACTGCGGGTCCTGCGCGCCTATGAGGCGGTGCGGCCGGTGAAGGATCTGGCTTTTGTGCAGGCGGAAATGGACCTGATCTATGACCGCGGCGTGCCGGAAGGCGCCTGCGCGGCCCTGCGGGATCTCTTTTCCCGGCAGGAGCTGATGATCCAGAAGAAAAACAAGCGCAAAGAACTGGTGGACGTGAACGTGCGGCCCTTGCTGCGGCAGATCACCTTTGCCCGGCAGGAGGGCAGGGTGCATGTGCAGGCGGTGGTGTCGGCCCAGAATCCGGGGCTGAACCCGGCGCTGCTGGCGTCGGCCGTGGAGGCGAACCTGCCGGACTATGCGCCGGATTTCGTCACCGTCCGCCGTACGGACGTGCTGGATGAAAGCGGGACCTCCTTCCGCTGAATGGGCGCGCCTTGTCAGCGGCGGCGCTTTGTGGTATAATAAACATTCAAACCCGGCGCTGGCGCCGATCTCGGAATAAAGGAGACTGCCTGCGTGCTTTCTTATTTGACGAACTTATTTGATCAGATCGATTTTTCCAATCTGACCGGCATTGTGTTGCGCGTGGCCGGCGTGTTTTTGTGCCTGACGATCCACGAGAGCAGCCACGGCCTGGCGGCCTGGGTCCTGGGAGATCCCACGGCGAAGCGGGAACACCGCCTTTCCCTCAATCCGCTGCGCCACATCGATTTGCTGGGCCTCTTGATGATGTTTTTCGTGGGTTTTGGCTGGGCAAAGCCGGTGCCGGTGGATATGCGGTATTTCAAAAACCCCAAAAGCGGCATGGCGATCACGGCTCTGGCCGGTCCTGCGTCGAATTTCGTGCTGGCGATCTTCCTGCTGCTGGGCTGTTCGCTGATGGACGGGCGTGTCATCGCAACGCCGGTGACGCTGGCGCTGTATCAGTTCCTGTTCACCACGGCGTTTCTCAGCGTGGGCCTGGGTACGTTTAACCTGATCCCCATTCCGCCGCTGGACGGCTCCAAGGTGCTGTTTTCCTTCCTGCCGGATTCCGCATACGCCAGACTGATGTATTATGAGCGCTACGGCATGATCGTACTGCTCCTGCTGGCGGTGACGAACGTGGGCAACGGGGTACTTTCCGCGCTGATGACGACGGTGTTCCGCGCGCTGATGGCGCTGACGGGACTGGCCAATTGACAGAGGGTGAAAGATTGGATACGCCGATTTTCAAATTGGACCATGTGGTCCGGATCCGCGAAGAGGAGGCCCTGGAAAATTTCGTGGGCCCGCTGGATCTGATTTTATATCTTCTGGGAAAGAATAAAATCGAGATTCAGGACATCAAGATCGCGGATATTCTGGATCAGTATCTGGATTATATCGAGCAGCGCCAGAAGATGGATCTGGAGGTGGCCAGCGAATTTGTGACCATGGCCGCCCACCTTGTTTACATCAAAACGCGGATGCTTTTGTCCATCGAGGATGAGGAAGCGAAGTCCGAAATGGATCAGCTGATCCGTTCGCTGGAAGAGCGCAAGCGCAACGAGGAATATGTGCGTATCAAGGCTGTGGCGGAAAAGCTCGCGCGGCGGGAGGAATTCGGCCGGGATATCCTGACGAAGAACCCCGAGCCCATGCAGCGGGGCAAGATCTATGAATACACCCAGGAAAAGTCCGATCTGGTGATCTGTATGCAGGACATCTTGGACCGGGCGGGCCAGCAGACGGCCCAGCCTTCGCTGAAGGCTTTTGATGGGATCGTCATGCGCGAACCCTATCCCGTGCAGGACAAGGCCCGTGATATCCTCGGCCGCCTGGTGAAAAACGGCATCACGCGCTTTCGCCTGCTGTTCCGGGGCGCGCGCAGCCGCAGCGAGATCGTGGCCACCTTCCTGGCGGTGCTGGAGCTGTGCAAGGCCCATGCGGTGCGCATTGCCGGCAGTGAAACGGACTGTACGGTGGACTGCGCGGACAGCGGCGCCGATCCCGGGAAGCTGCTTTGAAAGCCGGTTTCCCTGAGTGAAGGAATGTATGAAAATGGAAAATCTGGAAACAAAAGAAGTTACCTCCGTCATCGAAGGCATCCTGTTTGCGTCGGGAGAGCCGGTGGCGATCGATCGCATCTGCGTCGCTTTGGAAATGGACAGGGATACCGTGGAGCGGCTGCTGCAGCATTTGGCGGACTATTACGCCTATGAGCGGCGGGGCGTCCGTCTCATCCGCATGGACGACCAGTATCAGATGGTGTCCGCCCCGGAATATGGCGAAGTGATCCGTAAAGCCTTCGAGATCCGGAAACCCGCGCGGCTGTCCCAGCCGGCGTTGGAAGTGCTGACGATTGTGGCTTATTATCAGCCCACGACCCGGGCTTATATCGACCAGATCCGCGGCGTGGACAGTGCCTATACCGTGGGGCTCCTGCTGGAGCGTCATTTGATCGAAGAATGCGGCCGGCTGCAGGTGCCGGGCCGCCCCCGGCTGTACCGCACCACAAAGGAATTCCTGCGTGCTTTCCGGCTTTCGTCCCTGGAGGAGCTTCCGGAAATGCCCGGCGTGGAGACCGACGGCCAGCTCCGCCTGGGGGACGACGGGGAGGTCATCGCCCCGGAAGAACCCTCCGCCTATACTGCGGTGCGGACCGATCTTCCGAAGGATCCGGAGATCAGCATGCAGGAAGAAGTGCCGGAAGACCCGGCGGAAACAAAGGACTGAGCGCGAAGGAAAGGAGGGGAGAGCCCCGATGCTGCCATGGATCATTTTGTGCTGCGCGGCGCTGCTGGTCTGCCTGCTCCTTTCCGTCAAGCTGGGGCTGCGCGTCGTGCTGCGCGGCGGGGCGCAGGTGTGGGTAAAGATCGGCTTTTTCAAAAGGCAGCTCTACCCCTTCCCGGAGCCGCGGGAAAAAAATCCGAAAAAACAGAAGAAGGACGCGGCCGCGCCGGAGAAAAAGGAAAAGCGGCAGATCACCTGGGGCGCCGTCCAGCGTCTGGCGGAAGCGCTGCTGCCGACGCTGCTGCACGCCTGCGGACGGTTCCGGCGAGGACTGCGCGTACAGGAACTGACGGGGCGCATCGTTGTGAGCGATCCGAACCCGGCGGATGCCGCCCGGCGCTACGGAACGCTGAATGCGGTGGTATGGCCTGCGCTGACCCTGCTGGAAAACGCGGTGACGGTGGAGCGGCGGGACGTGCAGATCTACCTGGATTTCTCCGCCGGCGCAACGGCGGTCTCCGGTGAGGCGCTCGTTACGCTCCGCCTGTATCATCTGGCAGCGATCGGCCTGACGGACGGCCTGAAAATGATCGGCCCCGTGAGCCGCTTTTTGAAAGAGATAAAACCGGACAAGGGCGCGAAGCCCTCCGATCCCAAAAATAATACGAACAGCGCCGCAGCGTGAGGCGGCAGAAAAGGAGCGAAAAAATATGGAAAAGCATCCGATCAACGACCTGATGGAAGTGACTATGGAAAAAATGCGCGAGATGGTGGACAGCAACACCATCGTGGGCCAGCCCATCACCACGCCTGACGGGGTGACGCTGATCCCCGTGTCCCGCCTGAGCTTTGGCTTTGGCAGCGGCGGCGGCGATTACCACACCAAGCATACGGCGGGCAAGGACGCCGATTTCGCCGGCGGCAGTGGTGCCGGCGTGGACATTGCGCCGGTGGCTTTCCTTGTGGTGAAGGACGGCTTTGTACGGGTGCTGCCCGTGGCGGTGCCGCCGGCTTCCACGGTGGACCGCATCATCGACATGGCGCCCGATATTATGGACAAAGTGGATAAATTTATCAATAGAAACAAGGAAAACGCCGGCGAATAAGGGGGCATACTAACGATCATCGTGAGGTGATCGTATGTTGCAGAAACAATGGCGGCGCGCCGTTGCGGCGCTGTGCTGCCTGGCGGCGCTGGGCGCGCTGACGGAGCGCCCGCTGGCCATCGGAACGTCGGCGCAGTCGGCAATCCTGATCGAGGCGTCCAGCGGACGGGCCCTCTATGAACAAAACCCAGACCAGCAGATGCTGATCGCCAGCACCACGAAGATCATGACGGCCATCGTGGCGCTGGAGTCCTGCGCACTGGACGAAAGGGTAGAGATCACCCAGGCGCATATGGTGGAAGGCTCTTCCATGCATCTCAAACCAGGGGAAACGCTGACCATGGAGGAGCTGCTCTATGGGCTGATGCTGTGTTCGGGCAACGATGCGGCCCTGGCTGTGGCGGACTACTGCGGCCCCGGCGTCGAAGCCTTTGTGGAGAAAATGAACGACAAAGCGGCGGATCTGGGCATGACGAACACGTCCTTTGCCAATCCCAACGGCCTGGATGCCGACACCCATTATTCCACGGCCCGGGATATGGCGGCCCTGGCGGCCTACGCCATGCAGAACGAGACCTTTGCGCGCATCGTTTCCACGGAGCGCATCACCATCGGCGGCCGGACCATGGTCAACCACAACAAGCTGCTGGGCGCCTATGACGGCTGCGTGGGCCTGAAGACAGGCTATACGAAAGCTGCCGGACGAACGCTGGTGTCCTGCGCGGTGCGCGGCGATCTGCAGCTCATTGCCGTTACGCTGAAGGACGGCAACGACTGGGCGGATCACACGGCTCTGTTTGATTACGGGTTTTCCCATTATACCCAGCAGCAGCTTGCCGCCGCCGGCGAAGAGGCGCGGCGCGTGCCGTTGCTGAACGGAACGGCGGCGGACGCAGGCGTGTGCTACGGCGCATCGTTTTCCTATCCGCTGCGGGAAGGGGAAACGGTCGAAACGGAATGGGACCTCCCCGCCGGTGTATTCGCCCCCGTGGAAGAGGGCGCCGCGGCCGGCGAGGTCATATACCGCCTGAACGGTACGGAGATCGGACGCGTGCCCCTTTATTGGAGCGCGTCGGCGGACGCCCTGCAGCAGCGCAGGGAGCGGGGCTTTTTCGACGGGCTTCTGTCTGCGCTTCGGGGGCTGTTCCGGTGAAGAAGAACGAAGGATGTGTGACATACGGAAGAGCGTGTCAGCAAGATCATTGCGGCCCACGGCGTCTGTTCGCGCCGGGCGGCAGAGGAACTGATCCGCGCCGGGCGCGTCACGGTGAACGGCGAAAAGGCGGAGCTTGGCTGCCGGGCAGATGCCCGGCGGGACCGGATCTGTGTGGACGGCCGGCCGCTGCGCCGGGCCGACGATGCGGTTTATGTGATGCTCCATAAGCCGCGGGGCTATGTGACCACCGTCAGCGACGAGAAAGGGCGCAGGACGGTGATGGATCTCCTGCGGGAGATCCCCCAGCGGATCTGGCCGGTGGGGCGGCTGGATATGGATTCGGAAGGCCTGCTGCTTTTGACGAATGATGGCAGCCTGACGGAGCGGCTCCTGCATCCCCGCCATGAGATCGAGAAGGTATACCACGTTTGGACGGAGGGCGATGTGCCCACGGCGCTGCCGCGGCTGCGGAGCATGACGGCACTGGAGGGGGAATCCATCCGCCCGCCCCGGGTGGACGTGCTGCAGAAAACGAAACGGGGCGCCGTTCTGCGCGTCGTGATCCACGAGGGGAAAAACCGCCAGATCCGCAGGATGTGCGCCGCGGTGTCCCTGCGCGTCGCGCGGCTCAAGCGCGTCCAGGAGGGCGGCGTCGCTCTGGGCACGCTGCCCCTGGGGGCCTGGCGGTATTTGACAGAGCAGGAGCTGGCCCTGCTTTCCGAAGAAGAAAAGAAGGATCCGTAAAGTTGCTTTTGCAATTTTGCGGATTTCTTCTTGCATTTTTGCAGGATTTCGGTTAAAATGAATTCAATTTTGAATGAGATGCTTCAGCCCGGCAAAGGCCGCGGCCGGGGCGCGGCGAGGTGAGAAAAAATGACGAGCGACGTGCTTTCCCTGATCCGGAAAAATATGGATACGTTTTCCAAGCGCCAGCGGGCGATCGCCAATTTTATTATGGACAACTATGACAAGGCCGCCTTTATGACGGCCGGCCGCCTGGGCCGGGCCATCAATGTCAGCGAATCCACGGTGGTGCGCTTTGCGGCGGAGTTGGGCTACGAAGGCTATCCGGAGATGCAGCGGGCCCTGCAGGAGGTGATCCGCAATAAGCTGACATCCATCCAGCGCATCGAGGTGACGAACGACCGCCTGGGCTCCGGCGACATTTTGTCGGCGGTGATGCAGAGCGACATCGAAAAGCTGCGCCTCTCCATGGACACGGTGGACCACGAACAGTTCCGCGCCGCAGTGGAGCAGATCGTCGCCGCCCGGCGCATCTATATCCTGGGACTGCGCTCCTCCACGGCCATCGCTGGCTTCCTCGGGTTTTATTTCAATCTTCTCTTTGAAAATGTGACGCTGGTACATACCACGTCGGTTAGTGAAATGTTTGAACAGGTCCTGCACATCGGTCCAGGGGATCTGATGATTGGCGTCAGCTTCCCGCGCTATTCCAGCCGCACGGTGAAGATCATGCAGTTTGCCCGGGACCGGGGCGCGGATGTGTTGGCCATCACCGACAGCGAGGCCTCGCCTCTATGTCCGCTGGCCGGCACCTGCCTTCTGGCCAAGAGCGACATGGTCTCCTTTATCGATTCGCTGGTGGCGCCGCTGAGCCTTGTCAACGCGCTGATCGTGGCGGTGGGCCGCGAGCTGGGCAAGGATATCTCCGGAACGTTTACGGAGCTTGAAAAAATCTGGGCGGAATACGGGGTATACGAAAATGTCGGGCCGGTCGAATGAGCTTGTGGTGATCGGCGGCGGCGCCGCCGGGATGATGGCGGCCATCACCGCTGCCCAGGAGGGCGCCGCTGTTACCTTGCTGGAACGCAATGAAAAGCTGGGCAGAAAGCTGAACATCACGGGGAAGGGCCGCTGTAACCTGACCAACAACTGCTCCGCTCAGGAGGCGCTGGCCAATGTGCCGCGCAACGGCCGCTTTTTATACAGCGCCTTTTCCCGGTTCGACAGCCGCGCGGCCATGGCGTTTTTTGAGCAGCGCGGCCTGTCGCTAAAAACCGAGCGGGGCAGCCGGGTCTTCCCGGTGTCCGACAGCGCGTTCGACGTGACGGACACCCTGCGCCGCAGCCTGCACCGTCTTCATGTGAAAATCATCCACGACCGGGCGGCGCACCTTTTGCGGGATGAAAGCGGCGCACTTTGCGGCGTGGAGGGGGAGAAGAGGACCTATCCCTGCCGCTGCGTCATCCTGGCCACCGGCGGCGTGTCCTATCCGGCCACCGGCTCCACCGGCGACGGCTACCGGATCGCCGCGGAAGCGGGCCACACGATCGTCGCGCCGAAGGCTTCCTTGGTCTCCCTGGTGTGCGCTGACGCGTGCTGTGGCGCGATGCAGGGCCTTTCCCTGCGCAATGTGGCCCTGACCGTCAAGGATCAGAAGAAAAAGACGATCTACCGCGACTTCGGAGAAATGCTTTTTACCGACCGGGGCGTGTCCGGGCCGATGATCCTGTCGGCCAGCGCCCATCTGCGGGATTATGAAAAGAACCGTTACGAGCTTATCATCGATCTGAAGCCGGCGCTGGACGAACAGCAGCTGGAAGCGCGCCTTCTGCGGGACCTGGAGGCCCGGCACAACCGCGATTTCAGCAATGTCCTGGCGGGGCTCGTCCCTCACAGCATGATCCCCGTGCTCATCGGCCGCACGGAGATCCCCGGCGGCACCAAAGCCAACGCCGTCACCCGGGCGCAGCGCCGCCGGCTGCTGGAAACGCTCAAGCAGTTCCGGCTCTCCGTCGTCAGCGCCGGCCCTATCGAGCAGGCGATCGTCACCTCCGGCGGCGTCAGCACGAAGGAGATCGACCCGGCCACCATGGCGTCCAAAAAACTGCCGGGGCTGTATTTTGCCGGCGAGATCATCGATGTGGACGCCTATACCGGCGGATTCAACCTGCAGATCGCCTGGTCCACGGGCCGGGCGGCGGGGCAGGCCGCAGCCCAATACGATGTTACAGAAAGAAGAGGACCGCTATGAAAAAACAACTGCATGCCGTCGCGATCGACGGACCGTCCGGCGCCGGGAAAAGCACCCTGGCCCGGGCAGCTGCCGCGCGGCTGCACTTTTTATATGTCGATACGGGGGCGATCTACCGCTCCATCGGCTGGTATGCGCTGCAGAAGGGCATTTCCCTGGAGCGGCCGGAAGAGATCGAGAAGCTGCTGCCCGGCCTGAAAATCGCCGTTTCTTACGGTGAAGACGGCCTGCAGCACATGCTGGTCAACGGCGAGGATGTGACGGACCGGATCCGTCTGCCGGAGGTGTCGGCGGCGGCGTCGAAAGTGGCGGCGGTGGGCGCGGTGCGCAGTTATCTTCTGGAAATGCAGCGCCAGCTGGCCCGGGAGCACGACGTGATCATGGACGGCCGGGATATCGGCACGGTGGTGCTGCCCGACGCGGACTGCAAGATCTTCCTGACGGCTTCGGCCGAGGTGCGCGCCCGGCGGCGCTGCACGGAGCTGGAACAGCGGGGAACGCCCCAGACCTATGAAACAGTGCTGGCGGATATGCGCCGGCGGGACGAACAGGACTGCAGCCGGGCGGTGGCGCCGCTGAAGCAGGCGGAGGACGCGGTGCTGCTGGATACGTCGGAATTGGACTTTGCCCACAGCGTCGAGGCGCTGGTGGGACTGATTGAGGAGAACATCGCCCATGAAACGTAATCGATTTTATTCTTTCGCCTATCTCGTTTTGTGGCCGGTCATTCACCTGCTGTTCCGCCCGGTCGTGCGGGGAAGAGAACGCGTGCCGGCAGGCAGCGCGGTTTTCTGCTGCAACCATTCCAGCAACTGGGACCCCCTGGTGATCATGATCACGATCGGCTACAGCCATCAGTTGTACGCCCTGGCCAAGGCGGAGCTTTCCCGGGTGCCTCTGGTGGGCTGGATCCTGAAACAGGCGGGCATGATCTTTGTGGAGCGGGGCAAGGCGGATATCGGCGCGGTGAAGGCGGCCATGAAATATCTCAAGAACGGGCAGCAGATCCTGATCTTCCCGGAGGGCACCCGCGTTTCCGAGGAGGAATCCGCCGCGGCCAAGGGCGGCGTTTCTATGCTCTCCGTGCGGACCGCATCGCCCATTGTCCCCATTTATCTCGACAGCGAAAAGCACCTGTTCCGCCGCGTTCACATCGTATTCGGGGAACCCTATGTTCCCACTGTGGCCGGGCGCAAGGGGACGGCAGAGGAATATCAGAACATCGCTGATGAAGCCCTGCGCCGCATTTACCGATTGAAAGAGGAGATCTGATGAAAGAAGTTCTGCTGGCTAAAAGCGCCGGCTTCTGCTATGGCGTGCAGCGGGCGGTCCGCCTGGCGGAGGAGGCCGCAGCGGACTGCGGCCCCTGCGTGATGCTGGGCTCGATCATTCACAACGCCCACGTGGTGGAGGATCTGGCGAGACACGGTGTCCGCCGGGTGAACGCGCCGGAGGAACTGCACGGCGGCGAGACGGTCATCATCCGTTCCCACGGGGAATCCCGGGCCATTCTGGAACAGCTGGCGGAAAAGCGCGCCCATATCATCAATTCCACCTGTCCCCGGGTGCTGAAGATCCAGCAGCTGGTGCAGGAGGCAGAGCGGGAGGGCCGGCGGCCGCTGATCATCGGTGAGCCGAACCACCCGGAGGTGCTGGGCGTTGCCGGCTGGTGCGCGCATCCCTTAATTTTCCAGGATGCGGAAGCGATCCGCGCATGGCTGCAGGCGGCTCCGGAGCACGCAGAAATGCCTCTTACCGTGGTTTCTCAGACAACTTGCACACAAAAGCTCTTTGAAATTTGTACGGAAATTCTAAAAAAAGAGTGTACAAACGTAAAAATTTTTGATACAATATGTGATGCGACCTATAAGCGCCAGTCGGAAGCGGCGGAAATCGCCGCCAGGGCTGACGCTATGATTGTGGTCGGCGACCGTCAAAGTGCCAATACCCGACATCTCACGGAGATCTGCACGGGACTGTGCCCGGTGGTTTTCCAGATCGAATGGGCGGACGAGCTCCCCCTGGACGACCTGAAGAGCTGCGATGTAGTTGGGTTGACGGCCGGCGCATCCACACCGTCGCGCATCATAAAGGAGGTCTATAGGACAATGAGTGAAGAAACGATCGTAACTGGAGGCGCCGAGGATTTTGAAAAAATGCTCGAGGAGTCCTTCAAAACTTTAAATACAGGAGATAAGGTAACCGGTGTCGTCACAGCCATCACGCCCACCGAGATCCAGGTCGACCTGGGCACCAAGCAGGCTGGTTATATCCCGCTGTCCGAACTGAGCGACGATCCTTCCGTCAAGGCGGAAGACGTTGTCAAGGTCGGCGACGAGATCGAGACCTATGTGGTCCGCGTCAACGACGTGGAAGGTTATGCGACCCTGTCCAAGAAGCGCCTGGACACCGTGAAGATGTGGGAATCCATCGAAACGGCCAAGGAAGAGAAGACCACCCTCGAGGGCGTCGTCACCGAGGAGAACAAGGGCGGCATCGTTGTTTCCGTCAAGGGTATCCGCGTGTTCGTTCCCGCTTCCCAGAGCGGCATGCCCAGAAATTCCGACCTGAGCGAAATGATCAAACAGAAGGTCCAGCTGCGCATCACCGAGGTCAACCGTGCCCGCCGCCGCGTGGTGGGCTCCATCCGCGCCGTCCAGTACGAGGCGCGCCAGGCTGCTGCCGAAGCCATCTGGGCTGACATCGAGGAAGGCAAGAAGTATACCGGCACCGTGAAGTCCCTGACTTCCTACGGCGCATTTGTGGACATCGGCGGTGTGGACGGCATGGTACATATCTCCGAGCTGTCCTGGAGCCGCATCAAGCATCCCTCCGAAGTGGTTTCTGTCGGCGACCAGGTCGAGGTCTATGTCATTTCCTTCGATAAGGAAAAGCGCAAGATCTCTCTGGGCCTGAAGGACCGCAGCGTGGATCCCTGGGATAAGTTCGTCTCCACCTATCATGTGGGCGACGTGGCTTCCGTCAAGGTCGTGAAGCTGATGACCTTTGGCGCTTTCGCTGAGGTCGTCCCCGGTGTGGACGGTCTGATCCACATTTCCCAGATCGCTGACCGCCGCATCGAAAAGCCCTCCGACGTTCTGTCCGAAGGCCAGGTAGTGGACGCCAAGATCATCGCCATCGACGAGGAGAACAAGAAGATCTCCCTGAGCATCCGCGCCCTGCTGCAGGAGGAGCCCGAGGAGACCGAGGAAGAGGCCGAGGAGGCCCCTGTCGAGGAATGATCGGCAAATAAAACAGATAAACGCCCCGCTTCAGCGTGCGCTGAAGCGGGGCGTTTTCCCTTTTGTGCAAAAAATGGGCGATAATGTTTAGAAAATACAAAAAAATCCCAGGATAATACAGGAATCTCTTGCAAAAAATTTGAGATGACGTATAATAAAACTATCAAGGATCGTATGGAGGAGTTTTTGGTTTTGCGCTGAAAGAAATATGAGGTGACAACATGTTCAGCATCGGTGATAAGATCGTGCATCCTATGCATGGGGCCGGTATTATCGAAAGCATCGTGGCGGAAAAGATCGACGGTACATACCACGATTATTATGTGTTCAAAATGCCGATGAACGGCCTGGTTCTGAAAATACCGACCAATAATGCCGATGCCATCGGGATCCGGCCGATCGACAGCCCCGAGCAGATCGAAGCGGTCTTTTGCATGCTGCCTCAATTGTCCTCTGATATGAGCAATAACTGGAACCGGCGCTATCGGGAGAATCTGGCCCATCTGAAAAGCGGCGATCTGCTGGAAGTGGCGTCGGTCATCAAGGGTCTGATGCACCGCGACAGCCTGCGCGGCCTCTCCACGGGCGAGCGGAAAATGCTGTACATCGCCAAGCAGATCCTCATTTCCGAGGTCAGCCTGGCAGAAGACACGGATTATGGCGCTGTCGAACAGCGGATCAACGACGCTGTGAAGGCATCGGAATAAGGAAAGGGTAAACTGACAGTCATGGGATTGCTATCAAAAATTTTCGGCGGCCAAAAAGCGCCGCATCCCCGCTGCTCTGCGCTGGTCCCCGCGGCCGGCGCTTCTTCTCGCATGGGCGGGCAGGATAAGCTGTTCTGCTATCTGAACGGCGTTCCTGTCCTGGCGCTGACGCTGCAGGCGCTGGACCGCTGCGAGCTGATCGACGAGATCGTGATCGCCGCGCGGCAGGAGAGCATTCTGAAAATCGGCGACCTCTGCCGGGACTACGCCATTGAAAAGTCGGTCAAAATCGTGGAGGGAGGCGCCAATCGGGTGCAGAGCGTGATGAACGCCGCCCTGAGCGCCGCGCCGGACGCCGCCTTTCTGGCGGTCCACGACGGCGCGCGCCCTCTGGCCCGGCCGGAGGAAATGGCAGAGGTGATCCGCTGTGCGTACCGCGCCGGCGCGGCTGCGCCGGCCACGCCGGTGAAGGACACCATCAAGGTCGCCTCCGGCGGCGTGGTGGAGAAAACGCTGGAGCGCAGCAGCCTCTACGCGGTGCAGACGCCCCAGGTGTTCGACGCCGGCCTTTTGAAAGGCGCTCTGCAGGCCGCGCTGGATGGCGGGATCGATGTGACGGACGACTGCGGCGCGGTGGAGCGGCTGGGCAAAAAGGTGTATCTGGTGGAAGGTTCCTATGAAAACATCAAGATCACCACGCCCATCGACCTGGCGCTGGCGGAAAAAATCCTGGATCTGCGAGGAGGGATCACGTGATGCAGTGGAGGATCGGCCACGGATACGACGTACACCGCCTGACAGAGGGGCGGCCCCTGATCCTGGGCGGTGTGGAGATCCCCTATGAAAAGGGGCTTTTGGGCCATTCGGATGCGGACGTGCTGCTGCACGCCGTGATGGACGCCCTGCTGGGGGCCGCGGCGCTGGGCGACATTGGCCACCTGTTCCCGGACAATGACGACGCCTATCTGAATATTTCCAGCATGGTCCTGCTGGAGCAGACGGCCCGGCGCCTGCGCGGCGCCGGCTATGCGCCCGGCAATATCGACGCCACCGTGGTGGCTCAGCGGCCGAAGATCGCGCCGTATATTCCGCAGATGCGGGAAAACATCGCCCGGGTGCTGCAGATCCCGACGGATCAGGTGAACGTCAAAGGCACGACGGAGGAAAAGCTGGGCTTTACCGGAGACGGCTCCGGGATCGCCGCCCACGCGGTTTGTCTCATCGAAAAAATCTAAACGCGCAAAAACCGTCGGATCCTGTGCATTTCGGCACGGAGATCCGGCGTTTTTTCGCGCCGGAACGCCTGCGGACGCCTGCGCCGCAGCGCGGCGCGATGCACGGAGCCTCCGCCGCAGCGCATACCATGGTGCGGGAGGCGATTCCATGAACGAATATTTGATCATCTGCCGCTCCATCACCCACGCCCAGCGGACGGCCCGCGTCCTGCAGCGCGCGGGTATTTCGCACCAGGTGTTCCGCGTGCCTGCGGGGCTGGGCGTCGGCGGCTGCGGCTACGCCGTCAGGCTCCGGGAAAAGGATCTCCGCTGGACGCTGCAGCTCCTGCGGAGGGAGGACGTTCCGCTGCGGGGCCTGCTCGTCCGGACGGAAAACGGCTATCGCGAGGTATCCTATGATCTATCTTGATGCGGCGGCGACGACCTTTCAGAAACCGCCGGAGGTCGGCGGGGCGGTAGAGCGGGCGCTGCGCACCATGACGACGCCCGGGCGGGGCGGCTACCAGGCGGCGGAACGGGCGTCGGAAACGGTGTTCCGCTGCCGCAGCGAAGCGGCGGCTCTGTTCGGCGTGCCGTCGGAGGAGCAGGTGGTTTTCACATCCAGCGCGACCCACGGGCTGAATATTGCAATCAAAAGCCTGGTGCGTCCCGGCGACAGGGTGCTGGTGTCCGGCTATGAGCACAACGCGGTGACGCGCCCGCTCTACGGCATGCAGGGCGTCCAGGTGCAGGTGGCGTCCGGGCCGCTGTTTGACCGGGCAGCGCTGCTGGAGCAGTTTTACCGGCAGCTGCGCCGGGGCGTGAAAGCGGTGGTCTGCACCCATGTATCCAATGTATTCGGCATGGTCCTGCCCATCGACGAGATCGCGGCGCTGTGCCGGGAGCGGGAAACGCCGCTGATCGTGGATGCATCCCAGTCGGCCGGTATCCTGCCGGTGGATTTGCGGGCCTGGGGCGCCGCTTTTGTCGCCATGCCAGGCCACAAGGGGCTGTACGGGCCCCAGGGCACAGGGCTTCTGCTGTGCGGTACGGCGGAGACCGCGCCGCTGATTGAAGGCGGCACTGGCAGCATGTCGCTGCTGAAGACCATGCCGTCGGACCTGCCGGACCGGCTGGAAGCCGGGACGCAGAATATCCCCGGCATCGCCGGCCTGCTGGAGGGACTGCGGTTTGTCCGGCGCATCGGCCCGGCGGCAATCGCCCGCCATGAGCGGGACCTGATCCGGCGTGCGGCGGAAGGGCTGCGGGCGCTCCAGGAAGCCCAGGTTTTTGAGGGAGAAACGGAAGAACGGAGCGGCGTGCTCTCGTTCCGCCTGCGCGGCAGGGACTGCGAAGGGGCGGCGGCGTGGTTCGCCGGTCGGGACATTGCCCTGCGCGCGGGCTATCACTGTGCGCCCCTGGCGCACAAAACGGCGGGCACCCTGGATACCGGCACGATCCGACTCAGCGTTTCGGCCTTCAACACCCGCTGTGAGATCGCGGACTTTTTGCAGGCAGCGGCCGACCTGACGGCCGGAAAAAATCCGTAGGAATCCGATTTCTCCACCGGTTTTCGTTGCAATTGCCGATGGAATACTGTATAATATAGTATCGTCCATAATAGCCGTATCATAGTTTTAAGTCGAAGGAATGAAGATATGGAACTGTTGTCCACCACCTACAATCTGGTTGTCAGCTATCTGATGACGATCCGGGTCACCGACGTGATTGACATGGCGATCATTGCATTTGTTGTCTACAACATTCTGATCCGCCTTCGTTCTACCACGTCGGTCCGCATTTTGCAGGGCATTCTGGTGCTGCTGATCATCATGGGGCTGTCGGATTTCCTGGACCTGCGGTGCATCAACTTCCTGCTGGGCCATGCGGTGGAATGGGGCGTTCTGGCTGTGATCATCATTTTTCAGCCGGAGCTGCGCCGCGGTTTGGAACAGATCGGCAGCAGGACCGGCATCAAGCAGATGTTCATGCGAGAGGAGTCCGTTCCCGCCATCGAGCAGGCCATCCAGGAAACGGTCGCGGCCTGTTCTGAAATGTCCGCCAGCCACACCGGCGTGCTGCTGGTGTTCGAGCGGGAGATCCTGCTGGACGATGTGCTGCGCAGCGGCACCAGGATCAATGCCGACGTTACCAGCGAGCTTTTGAAAAATATCTTCTTTATCCACGCGCCCATGCACGACGGCGCGGCCATCGTGCGGGAGGGACGGCTGCTGGGCGCGGGCTGCATGCTCCCGCTTTCCAAAAACGTGAACCTGAGCCGGGACCTCGGTATGCGCCACCGCGCCGGCATCGGTATCAGCGAAAATTCCGACGCCGTGGTCGTTTTGGTTTCGGAAGAGACCGGCGCGATCTCCGTCGCTGTGGACGGCAAGCTGCGGCGGCACCTGTCCGCCGAAACGCTGGAGAAATTCCTGCGCAACGAGCTGCTGCCCCAGGGACATGAAGCAGAGCGCCGGCGCGGGCTGCGGGACAGTCTGGCCGGGCTGAAGGACAAAATGGTCAGAAATGGAGCGGGCAATGAAAATAAGTAAATCGCAGCGGGCCATCTACATTGCAATATCGATCCTGACGGCCGTGATCTTCTGGTTCTATGTGGACAACACGGGCTCCAACGAGCGGGATATCCGGCTCTACAATGTGCCGGTGACCTTCGTGGGCGCCGAGGATGAGCTGGCCGAGCACGGCCTGATGATCGTATCCGGAGACGATGCGGCCATCGACCTGCGCCTGCGCGGCCGGCGGCAGGTCATTTCGCGCATCAACCGGCACAATATCGAGATCCAGGTGGACGTGAGCTCGATCCTTTCCACCGGAAGCCACACGCTGAATTATTCCATCTCCTATCCCGACAGCGTGTTATCCAGCTCCGTGACCGTCGTGTCAGCCAGCATGTATACTGTCACTATCGTCGTCGACGAGCTGCACACCAAAACGATCGATGTGGTGGCGGATGTGAGCGGTTCTCTGCCGGATGGCTATATGCTCCACGAGTGTGCGCTGACGCCTTCGATACTGACGGTCAGCGGCACGGAAGAACAGGTGAACAGCGTGGACCACGCCCTGGTCAAGGTGACGCTGAACAACACCACCGCGTCTTACAGCGAGTACCTCGGTTATGACCTCATCGATGCCGACGGCAATGTGATCACCAATACGAAGCACCTGCGCTGCAGCGAGGACAAGGTGCGGGTGGAGCTGCCCATCGTCACGCTGAAGGAAGTGCCGCTGGACTTGGAATTCATCGAGAGCGGCGGGTCGATGGAAAAAGATATTTCCTGCACCATTTCGCCCAAGACGATCACCATTTCCGGCGAGGAGTCCACGCTGGAAAAACTCGATAAAATCGTTCTGACGGAGCTCGATCTCTCCCAGGTGATGGGGGACGATACAATGGAATACGAGATCCCCATCCCCGGCGGATGCTACAATGAAAGCGGAACGGATACCGCTGTGGTAACTATTAAATTCAATCATATGCAGACGAAAACCCTGGCCTGCTCCAATATCGTTTTCATCAACGAGCCGGAGGGATACACCGCCAGCGCCGTGACCCAGAGCGTCAATGTGACGGTGCGCGGCAGGGCCTCGGAGCTGGAGAAGGTCACGGAGCAGAACGTCCGGGTCGTGGCAGATCTGTCGGATATGTCCTCATCCAGCGGCGTGTACACTGTGCGGGCCAAGGTCTATGTGGACGGCGCCGCCGAGGCCGGCGCCATCGGCACCTATCAGATCGGCTGCCGCCTGCAGAGATCATAATGCAAGAATAAGGAATGAGTGACTATGGTTCAAATTGCAACGGTCGAACGCCTGCTCGACCATGATCGGGCAGAGGTCTCTGTGCCCCGGAAATCCGCCTGCGCCCACGATTGCTCCGAATGCGCCGGCTGCGGCACCACGGGCTACCCGGTATATGCGGTGGCGGCAAATCCGATCCACGCCGTGCCGGGGGACAAGGTGGTCATCGAAAGCAGCACCAAAAAAGTCATGGGTGTCGTGGCCTTGGTCTATGTGCTGCCCTTTGTCTGTTTCTTCCTGGGCTATGCCCTGGGCGCAGCCGTTTTCCATTTGGGCGACATGGCCAGCGGCGTTGTGGGGGCGGTCTTTTTCGCCCTGGGCCTGATCCCGGCGTTCCTGTATAACCGCTACGCGAAAAAGAGCGGCACGCTGGAGTATCACATCGTGCGCCTGTTTTGACGGGATCCTTCGATGTTCGGATATGTTCGTCCCGTTCTGGAAAAGCTTTCCCCGGAGGAGCAGGACCGGTTCCAATCCGTCTACTGCGGCCTCTGCCATGCGCTCGGGCAGGAGTACGGCCCCTGGGCACGGCTGATCCTGAATTACGACTTCACCTTCCTGGCGCTGGTGCTGATGGAGGGGGAGGAATGCACCGCATCCTTCCGCTGCCCCTGCAAACGCTTTTGCTGGAAAACGCGGGTGGAAGATGCGCCTGCGCTGCGCCTGGCGGCGGATGACTCGGTGATTTTGACCTATTGGAAGCTGCGCGACGAAGTCAGCGACCGCTCGTTTTGGCGCGGTCTTGGGTACCGGGCGCTGGCTTTCCTGATGCGCCCGGCCTACCGAAAAGCGGCCGCCAGACAGCCGCGCTTTGCCGAGACAACGGAAACGCGCCTGGCGGAGCTTCGGGAGATGGAGCGGTCCTGCATCCCGTCTATCGACCGCCCGGCGGACGCCTTCGCGTCGATCCTGGCCGCCGCGGTTTCCTCTGTGGAGGATGCGGCGCGCCGCCGGATCCTGGAACAGATGCTCTATCACCTGGGGCGCTGGATCTATTTGGTCGACGCGCTGGACGATCTGAAGGAAGACGCCGCTTCCGGCGCCTATAACCCGCTGATCTGCCGCTTTTCCCTGAGAGACGGCGCGCTGGACGACGATAGCCGCGCGCGGCTGATTGCCACACTGGATCATTCGGTCAATCTGATCACCTCCGCCTATCTGTTGGCGGAGCGGAGCGTGTGGTCCGGCGTGCTGGAAAACATCATTTATTTCGGCCTTCCGGGCGTCGGACGGCTCGTGCTGGACGGAAAATGGAACCGCTCCGAAACAAGGCGCTGCTCAGGCGCGGCCCAGGAGAAAGAAAGGATGGAATTTCGCGCATGATCACAGATCCCTATAAAATATTGAACGTCAGTCCCGACGCCAGCGACGACGAAGTCAAAAAGGCCTATCGCGAACTGGCGCGCAAATATCATCCGGATCATTATCACGGAAGCCCCCTGGAAGATATGGCCGAGGAAAAAATGAAAGAGATCAACGAGGCCTATGCGATGATCCAGCGGCAGCGCAAAAGCGGCGGATCCCAGCAGCAGGGCGGCCCCTACGGCGGCTATGCCGGCGGCCGGCAGAGCGGCGGGAGCACGGACCCGCTGTTCCAGCAGATCCGTCTGGCCATCAACCGGGGCGACCTTGTTCAGGCGGAGCGGATGCTCCAGCAGACGGAGCGGCGCACGGCGGAGTGGCATTTCCTTATGGGCTCCGTTCATTATAAGCGCGGCTGGCTGGATGAAGCCATGCAGGAGTTTGAAATGGCCTGCGGGATGGACCCGGGCAATCTGGAATACCGCCAGGCCTATGAATATATGCGCAGCGGCGGCGGCGCCTACCGGCCGGAGGGATACGGATCCGGCGGCATGATCAGCTGCAACTGGTGCCAGAGTCTGATCTGCACCGGCATTGTTTGCAGTATGTGTACGGGCGGCCGCGTTTGGTTTTGCTGTTAAGGGAAGGGAGCGTTATACGCAATGATTTGTTCAATGACCGGCTACGGCCGGGCGAGAGAGACCGTCCATGACCGGGACATCACCGTGGAACTGCGGTCGGTCAACAACCGTTTTCTGGACTGTTCCGTCAAGATCCCGCGGGCCTATACGTTCTGTGAGGACGCCATCAAGGCGCGGGTGCAGAAGGCTGTCACCCGCGGCAAAGTGGACGTGTTCGTCACCATCGCCTCCGTGGGCGCTGAAGCGACGACGGTGGAGGTCCGCCAGGACCTGGCGGAGGGCTATGTGAACGCCCTGCGGAGCCTGGCCCAGCAGTTTGACCTGCAGGACAAGCTTTCCGTCATGGACATCGCCCGCTTTCCGGACGTGCTGACGGTGACAAAAGCTGAAGAGGATCTGGAAAGCCTCAGTGAAGACATCTGCTGTGTGCTGGACCGGGCCCTGGAGGGCTACGCCGCCATGCGGCAGACAGAGGGCGTCAAGCTGCGCGAAGATATTGAAAGCCGCCTGACGACGATCGAAACGCTGACGGCGGCGGTGGAGGAGCGCTCCCCCCAGACTGTGGCGGAATACCGCGAGCGCCTGGGCGCAAAAATGAAAGAGGTCCTGCAGAGCACGTCGATCGACGAAAACCGCATCCTGATGGAAGCGGCCGTCTACGCCGACAAAGTAGCCGTCGATGAAGAAACGGTGCGCCTGCGCAGCCATGTGGCGCAGCTGCGCGCGATGCTGGAGCAGGGCGGCGTCATCGGCCGCAAGGCGGATTTCCTGATCCAGGAGCTCAACCGCGAGGCCAACACCATCGGTTCCAAATGCTGCGATCTGGAGATCACGGAGAAGGTCGTCGCCCTGAAGGCGGAGATCGAAAAGATCCGCGAGCAGATCCAGAACATCGAGTGAGCGCGGCCATGAAACTGATCAATATCGGCTTTGGGAACATGATCTCGGACGAGCGGCTGCTGGCTATCGTCGGCGCGGATTCCGCGCCGATCAAGCGCATGATCCAGGACGCCCGGGAGCGCGGCATGCTGGTGGATGCGACTTATGGGCGCAAAACGAAATCCGTCCTTCTGATGGACAGCGACCATGTGATCCTGGCGGCGATCCCGCCGGAAACCGTCGCCTCCCGCATGGGGATCGTGGTACAGACATACGATGAAACGGAGGAACAGGAGTGAAACAGGGCAGATTATTTGTCATTTCAGGCCCCTCTGGCGTGGGAAAAAGCACGATCCTGAAAGAACTGCTGGCGCGGCAGGAGGATATCTATTTTTCTGTCTCCGCCACGACGCGGCCGCCGCGCCCCGGCGAGGTGGACCATGTACACTACCATTTCAATTCCCTGGATGAATTCCGGCGCCTGATCAAAAGCGAAGCCCTATTGGAATGGGCGGAGTATGTGGGAAATTACTACGGAACGCCCGCCAAATATGTGGACGAAGCGTTGGAGCAGGGAAAGAACGTGATCCTGGACATCGAGGTCCAGGGCGCGAAGCAAGTGGCGGCGAAGCGCCCCAGCGCGGTGCGGATCTTCATTGCGCCGCCCTCCTGGCCGGAACTGGAGCGCCGCCTGACCGAGCGAGGCACCGACGCGGCCGAGAAGATCCAAAAGCGTCTCGGCAAAGCGCGGGAAGAATTTGAAAACGCCAAAGAATACGATTACATCGTGGTCAACGATACTGTGGAGCACGCGGTGCTGGAACTGGAAGCGATCATGGTCGCCGAGCACTGCCGCCCCCAGGAGCGAATCGCGATGATCGAGCGCGCCGGCGCAGCCGATGCGCCGAAGGGGCCGGAGAGCGCCGCGGAAAAGGACGCGGACGAGGCCCGGGAAACTACTTAAAATTTTAGCCGAAACGGCAGATTGGATGATGTTTTATGTTGCTGTATCCTTCTCTTGACTCTCTGAATGATGAGGTCCCGAACCGTTATCTCCTGGTGAACGTCGTTGCGCGCAAAGCCCGGGAAATCGCGGACGACGCCGAGAATCTCGGCGAGCACCTGACGGAAAAGCCCGTGACGCTGGCGATCAACGAAGTGGCCGCCGGCGAGGTCCAGGTGGACCCCGAGGACCTGTACAACGCCCTGAATGCCGACGAGCGGCGGATCCCTTCGTCCCCGGTCCTTTCCTCCGTCGATCACGACGAGATGGACGAAGACGCTGAGGACGGCGATGGCGCGGAAGAAGAGTGATTTCGCTTCTGCTGCAGGCAAGGAACATCGCCCTTGCCTGCCGCGGCTTTTGTATCGGTGAAACAGAACGATCGGAATGAGGGAGAGCGCCGGTGGAAACAATCACGTTAGCGCGGATCGCAGTCTCCGCGGCGACTTATGGGATCGATAAGCCCTATGCCTATGAAGTGCCGGCGCCCCTCCGGCCGCTGCTGGACCGCGGCGTGCGGGTCCTCGTCCCCTTTGGGCGGGGAAACCGCGCCGCAGAGGGGATCGTGCTGGAAGTCGGCGACGGAGAAAAGCGGGAGGGTCTGAAATCCGTGATCTCCGTGCTGGACCCAGTGCCTGTGCTGGACCAGACGGGGCTCCGTCTGGCCCTGTGGATGCGCGATCGCTATTTCTGCACGGTTTACGACGCTGTGCGCACGATCCTGCCGGCGGGCCTGTGGTTTCGAACACAGACGATCTGCCGCCCCTGTGCCGGGATCGACAAAGCGGCGGCCTATCTTGCGGCCATGGAGATCCCCGGTACGGAGCCGCTGCTGGATATCATTTACGCCAACGGCGGCGCGGCGGAGGAATCTCTGCTGAAAACGGCCTGCGGCGCCCAAACGGCAGCTCGACTGAACGCGCTGTGCAGCGCCGGCATTCTGTGCCGCGAGGCGGAGGCCGTCCGCCAGGTGAAGGACGGGAAGATCAAAATGGTCGCGCTGGCCCTGTCGCCGGAGGAGGCCATGACCGCCATTGAGAGCCGCCGGCGGTCTGCGCCGCTGCAGTACGACGCGGTCAAACTGCTGTGTACCGTCGGCGCGGTGTCCCAGGCGGAGCTGTGCTACTTCACCGGCGCTTCGGCGTCAACGGTGTCGGCGCTGAAAAAGCGCGGGCTGGTCAAGGTATATGAGGAGGAGAAGCTCCGCATCCACACCGTCTGCGCCGCGCCGGAAGAAGCGCCTGAAATCGTGCTGAACGAGGAGCAGCAGGCGGCTTACGAGCAGATCGCCGCGGCGATGGAGGAGCGGGCCGCTTCCGTCACCCTGCTCCACGGCGTCACCGGCAGCGGAAAGACCTTGGTCTATCTCCGCCTGGTGCAGCGCGCGCTGGAACAGGGGAGAACCGCCGTGGTCCTGGTGCCGGAGATCGCGCTCACCCCACAGATGATGCGGAAATTCACCGCCTATTTCGGCGACCGCGTTGCCATGATCCACAGCGCGCTGCGGGTGACGGAACTGTATGACCAATGGAAGCGCATCGGCCGCGGCGAAGTGTCCGTGGTCCTGGGAACGCGCAGCGCCATTTTTTCCCCGCTGAAAAATATCGGTCTCGTGATCCTCGACGAGGAACAGGAGGCCTCTTACCAGTCGGAACAGCCGCCGCGCTACGACGCGCGGGAGATTGCCCGCTATCTGTGTGCGGTCCACGGCGCCGCGCTGGTGCTGGGATCGGCCACGCCGTCGGTGGAATCCTATTGGCAGGCCCGCTCCGGGACGTACCGGTGCGCAGTGCTGCGCCGCCGCTATAACCGGAAGCCGCTGCCGGAGGTCGTGTTCGCCGACATGAAGGAGGAAACGCGCCGCGGCAACGGCGGGATCCTCAGCGCGCCGCTGCGGTTGGAGCTGCAAAAGAATTTTGCCGCCGGAGAGCAGAGCATCCTGCTGCTGAACCGCCGGGGAAACAGCAGGATGCTGCTGTGCGGCGAGTGCGGCTATGTGCCCCAGTGCCCCCGCTGCAGCGTCCCGCTGACCTATCACAGCGCCAACGAGCGCCTGATGTGCCACTACTGCGGCCATACGGAGCCTGCGGCGAATACGTGCCCCGCCTGCAGCGGCCTGATGAAGCGCATCGGGACCGGCACCCAGAAGGCGGAGGAGGAACTCCGGGCCCTGTATCCGGAGGTGGAAGTCCTGCGGATGGACGCGGATACCGTGGCGGCCAAGGGCGGCCACGAAAAGATCCTGCGTCGATTTGCAAAGAAAAACGTTCCGATCCTGCTGGGCACGCAGATGGTGGCCAAGGGCCTGGATTTCGACAATGTGACGCTGGTGGGCGTTTTGTCGGCGGATCTTTCTTTGTATCTCGACCGCTACAACGCCGCAGAGCGCACCTTCAGCCTGCTGACCCAGGTCGTCGGCCGGGCTGGCCGCGGCGAAAAGCGGGGCAGGGCCGTGATCCAGACTTATACGCCGGAAAACGAGGTGCTCCAGGCCGCCGCCCGGCAGGATTACGAACAGTTTTATCAAAGCGAGATCCGGATGCGCCGGCTGCATGAATATCCGCCCTTTTCCGACCTGTTTACCCTGATCGTTTCCGGGGCGGATGAAAGCCGGGTGCTGCGCGCCAGCGCCCTGCTGCGGGACGCCATGCGCGCGGCGCTGCAGAAAGACAGCGCCTATGCCGGCGAGCATATCCAGATCGTGGGCCCGGCGCCGGCGCCGGTCATCAAAGTCAACAACCGCTATCGATACCATCTGTATCTGGTCGCGAAAAACAATAAAACCGTGCGCGGCTTCATTGCCTATTACATCAAAGCTTTCAGCGCCAGCGGGGAGAACCGCGCCCTGAATATCTTTGTCCACTGCAATGCGGCCGATTGAACACCGAAGGAGGAATCTGCAATGGCATTGAGAACGATCGTGAAGAAGGGCGATCCGATCCTGAATAAGAAATGCAGGACCGTGACAGAGTATAACGAACGTCTGCACATCCTGCTCGACGACATGAAGGAAACGCTGGCCGACGCCGACGGCGCCGGTCTGGCCGCGCCCCAGGTGGGCGTCATGCGCCGCGTGTGCATCGTCATCGGCAACGACGGCAATATGATCGAGCTGGTCAACCCTGAGATCATCGACAGCGACGGTGAACAGACCGGCCCGGAGGGCTGCCTGAGCCTGCCCGGCCGGTTCGGCATGGTCACCCGCCCGAACCATGTGCGGGTGCGGGCCAACGACCGCGACGGCAACGTGTTCGAGGTCGAGGGTACGGAATTGTCTGCCCGCTGCTTCTGCCACGAGATCGAGCATCTGGACGGCCACCTCTTTGACGAGCATGTCGACCATTTCCTGACCCAGGAAGAGCTGGAAGCCTATTACGCCCAGCAGGAAGAGGAATGGGACGATCTGCCGGAAGAAGACGAAGGGGCCGGAGAGAAGGGGCCGGAGGCATGAGGATCCTGTTTATGGGCACGCCGGAGTTTGCGGTGCCCTCCCTGCGGCAGCTGGTGGAGGACGGGCACGAGGTGTGCGGCGTGTTTACCCAGCCCGATAAGCCCAAGAACCGGGGCCATAAAATGAGCTTTTCCCCGGTGAAGGAATATGCCCTCAGCCAGGGCCTGGCGGTTTATCAGCCCCTGAAAATGCGGGATGGGGAGGCTTTTTCCATCGTACAGCAGCTTGCGCCGGAGCTCATTGTCGTCGCGGCCTACGGAAAGATCCTGCCCGACGATATTTTGGAATTTCCCCGCTGCGGCGCCATCAACGTCCATTCCTCCGTTCTGCCCCGATACCGCGGCGCGGCGCCCATCAATTGGGCGATCCTGAACGGGGAAGAGGAGACCGGCGTCACCATTATGTACATGGCTTCCGAGCTGGACGCCGGCGACATCATCAAAGTGGAAAAAACGAAGATCGGCGCCGATGAGACTGCCGGCGAGCTGACGGAGCGGCTTTCCCATCTGGGCGCCCGGGCGCTTCACGAAGCCGTGGAGGAGATCGCCGCCGGGACGGCGGCGCGCATTCCCCAGGAGCACGACAAGTCCACATACGCGCCCATGCTGAGCAAAGAATTGTCCAATGTCGATTGGAACAGGACCGCCCACGAGATCCATTGCCAGATCCGCGGCCTGCTGCCTTGGCCCGCCGCCACGACGACGCTGTTTTCCGATGCGCCGATGAAGCTTTACCGGGCCGAAGAGACCGGCGAAAAGAGCGCCAAGCCCGCCGGGAGCATCGTCAGCGCGGACAAAAAGGGCATCGCCGTCGCCTGCGGCGACGGGAGCATCCTCCGCATCACCGAGGTGCAGGCCGCCGGCGGAAAGCGCATGAGCGCCGCGGCCTATCTTCTGGGGCACCCGATCAAACCGTCCTGAATGAACGATGAAAGGTTGATACTATGATTTTCTGGATCCCGCTGATCGCGATCCTCGCCCTGTCGGGCTGGGCGCAGTACCAGGTCAGCCATCAGTTCCGTCTTTATTCCCAGCGGTCCAACCGGCGTTATCTCACCGGCGCCCAGGCGGCTCAGGCGGTCCTCAATACTCACGGCGTGCCGGGGGTGCGCATCGCCCGCTGCGCAGGGCACCTGACGGACCATTACGATCCCCGGGACAATACGATCTATCTCTCCCAGAGCGTTTACGACAGCGCCACCATCGCTGCCGTGGGCGTCGCTTGCCATGAAGCGGGCCACGCCTGCCAGTATGCCGAGGGCTATGTGCCCATCCGCATCCGCAGCGCCATCATCCCCGCCTGCCAGATCGGTTCGTCCTTCTCCTATATCCTGATCCTGATCGGTATTTTCCTGTACAGCCAGGCCTGGTTCGGCCTGGGCGTGCTGCTGTTCTCCTTCACCACGCTTTTCCAGCTGGTGACGCTGCCGGTGGAGTTCAATGCGTCCCGCCGGGCGCTGGAGACCATTGAAGGCGCAGGCCTTCTCTATGACGACGAATATGACGGCGCGCGCAAGGTGTTGCGGGCGGCGGCGCTGACCTATGTGGCGGCACTGCTGACGTCGCTGCTGTATCTCATGCAGTATGTGCTCATGTTTATCGGCATGGGCAGGAGAGACGAGTGATGGAGCGGAAAACGGCCCGGCAGATCGCGCTGGATACCTTGGCCGCCAGCCGGAAAGACAGGGCCTGGGCGGACGGCTATCTGAAAGCGGCCATCCGGAAAAACGGCCTGGACCACCGGGACGCCGCCCTGGCCACGCGGCTTGGCTACGGGATCTTGCAGAATCAGCAGCTGCTGGACTTTTATATCGGCCAATACTGCGTCCAGCCGCCAGAGCGGCTGGAGCCCATCGTGCTGGACGTGCTGCGCCTGGGTGCCTATCAGATCCTTTTCATGGACCGGGTGCCGGACAGCGCCGCGGTGAGCGAATCTGTGGAGCTGGTCAAGAACTGCGGCCGCGCCCGCGCCGCGGGCATGGCCAACGCCGTTCTGCGGAAGATCGTTTCCAACAAAGGGCATCTTCCGGCGATCCCGGCGGAAAATGACGAAACCTATTTTGCTACAAAATACAGCCATCCCGCCTGGCTGGTGCGGCGCTGCCTTGCCCTGCTGGGGCGGGAAGAGACTGAGGCCTTCCTCGCCTGCAATAACGAGACGGTGGAGACGACCATCCAGTATAATCCCCTGCGGGGCAGCGAAGAAGCACTGCTGGAAAGTCTGCAGGAAAGCGGCGTCTCCGTTTCGCCCCACCCGTGGCTTCCGGGGTGCGCCGCCGTATCGAAAACGGGCGACATCACCCGCCTGCCGGCCTTTTCAGAGGGCCGCTTTCTGGTGCAGGACGCCGCCGCAAAGCTGGCGGCGCTGGCGGCGCAGGCTGCCGGCGGCATGAAGGTCCTGGATCTCTGTGCCGCCCCGGGCGGCAAGTCCTTCGCCCTGGCCATGGCCATGGGCAATGAAGGGGAGATCCGTGCCTTCGACCTGCACGCATCCAAGATCCGCCTGATCGAGGAGGGCGCCCGCCGCCTGGGCATCACCTGCATCCACGCCGCCCCCGGCAACGCGAAGACCTTTCGGCCGGAACTGGCGGAATGGGCGGATCTCGTCCTCTGCGACGTACCCTGCAGCGGCCTGGGCATCATCCGCAAAAAGCCGGATATCCGGCTCAAGCGGGAAAAGGAGCTTTCCAGCCTGCCCGCGGTGCAGAGCGCGATCCTGGACAACGCCGCGCGCTATGTGCGCCCCGGCGGCGTGCTGCTTTACGCCACCTGCACCGTGCTCCCGGAGGAGAACGAAGGCGTGACGGGCCATTTCCTGGACCGGCACGACGCGTTTGTCCGGGAAGGCTTCACGCTGCCGGCTCCTCTGGGCGAGATCGCAGAGGGTCAGCTCACCTTGTGGCCCCAACGGCACGGGACGGACGGCTTTTATATCTGCCGGATGCGCAGAAAAGGATAAAGGAAGAAAAACAGGGAAGGAGGACCGCTGTGAAAGAGGATATCAAATCGCTGGAGGAAGCGGAGATTGCCGCCCGGCTCAAAGCCATGGGCGAGCCGGCCTTCCGCGGAAAGCAGATCTTTACCTGGCTACATAAGGGCGCGGTCTCCTTTGATGAAATGACGAACCTCTCCAAGGCGCTGCGGGAGAAACTGGAGGCAAACTATTTCATCACCGTGCCGAAGGTGGAGCGCAAACTGGTCTCCGCCCTGGACGGGACGATCAAATACCTCTGGCGCCTGGGGGACGGAAACTGCATCGAAACGGTTTTGATGAAATATCATCACGGCAATTCCGTCTGCATCTCCACGGAGGTGGGCTGCAAAATGGGGTGCGTCTTCTGCGCCTCCACCCAGGCGGGCTTCGTGCGGCGCCTTGCGCCCTCGGAGATTTTGGACCAGGTGCTTTTCACCCAGCTCGATTCCGGAGAGCCCATCTCCAACATCGTGCTCATGGGCATCGGGGAGCCTCTGGACAATTACGACAATGTTTTGAAATTTCTCCGGCTGGTGAATCATCCGGACGGGATGAACATCGGCATGCGCCATATCTCCCTTTCGACCTGCGGCCTGGTGGATCAGATCGGCCGCCTGGCCGAGGCGGACCTGCAGCTGACGCTGTCGGTATCCCTCCACGCGCCGGACGACGAGACCCGCAGCAAGCTGCTGCCCATCAACCGCTCTGCGGGCGTGGAGAAACTGATGGCGGCCTGCCGGGCTTATTTTGAAAAGACCGGCCGCCGGATCTCCTTTGAATACGCCCTGATCGACAGCGTGAACGACAGCGACGCCCAGGCGGACCTGCTGGCAAAGCGTCTCAAGGGGATGCCGGGCCACGTCAATCTGATCGGCCTCAACGATATCAAGGAAAGCCCGCTGAAGCCGAGCAAGCGCATGGCCGCTTTCCAGAAACGGCTGGAATCCCACGGCGTGACCGCCACGGTGCGCCGGAAGCTGGGAAGCGATATCAACGCAGCCTGCGGCCAGCTGCGCCGCAGCCAACTGGAACAATCGGGAAAAGAAAACACAGGTGATACGCAATGAGAATTTGGGAAAAAACAGACCAGGGCGTGATCCGCAAAGAAAACCAGGACGCCTGTGCGGCCAACACCTTCGGCGTTTACACCGTGGCCGTCGTCTGCGACGGGATGGGCGGCGCCAAGGCGGGAGCGGTGGCCTCTTCGGAAGCGACCGGGATTTTTATGGACGCCCTGCGCCATACGCTGGAGGAATCGATGACGGAAGAGCAGATCCGGCAGGCGGGCCTCGACGCGGCGGCCCAGGCCAACGCCGCCCTCTATGAGCGCTCCCGGGCGGAGGATACGTGCCGCGGCATGGGGACGACGCTGGTGGCGGCCGTCTGCCGGAAAGACCGAGCGCTGCTGTTCAACGTGGGCGACAGCCGGTGCTATCTGATCAATGCCGCCGGGATCCGGGCCCTCACCCGGGACCACTCCCTGGTGCAGGATATGCTGGAAAACGGCGACATCACCCAGGAGGAAGCGCGCACCCACCCAAACCGCAATCTGATCACCCGCGCCGTCGGCACCGAGCGCACGGTTCTGTGCGACACCTTTGACGTGACGCTTTTGCCCGGGGATCATCTGCTGCTCTGCTCCGACGGGCTCGTCAATACGGTGAGCGACCAGGAGATCCTCTACGAGGTCATCCATGAGGAACAGAAAGAGACTTGTCTGGACCGGATGCTGGAGATCTCCATCGACCGGGGCGCGCCGGACAACGTGACCATGATCTTGCTGGAATACGAAGAGGAGGCGGAATAATATGGACGCTTACATCGGCAAAATGCTGGACGGCCGCTATGAGATTCTGGAAGTGATCGGCACCGGCGGCATGGCGATCGTCTACAAAGCGATGGACCATCGTCTCAACCGTCAGGTGGCCGTCAAGGTGCTGAAAAACGACCTGGCGCAGAACGCGGATTTCCGCCGCCGGTTCCACGACGAGGCCCAGGCCGTTGCCATGCTGTCCCATCCAAACATCGTGTCCGTATACGACGTTTCCCATGACGGCGACGCGGAATACATCGTGATGGAACTGATCGACGGGATCACCCTTAAGCAGTATATGGAACGCCGGGGCCAGCTGAACTGGCGCGAGGCTCTGCATTTTATCACCCAGATCATGAAGGGCCTTGGACACGCTCACAGCCGCGGCATCATTCACCGCGACATCAAGCCCCACAACATCATGATCCTGCGTGACGGCAGCGTCAAGGTGGCCGATTTCGGCATCGCCTGCCTCGTGGCATCCGCGGAGAATACCCTGACCCAGGAAGCCCTGGGATCGGTCCACTATATTTCGCCGGAGCAGGCTAAGGGCGGCCATACCGACGCCCGGTCGGATATCTATTCCGCCGGCGTGGTGCTGTACGAAATGCTGACGAACCGGCTGCCCTTTGAGGGCGACAGCGCGGTGTCCATCGCCATCCAGCACATCAGCTCCGTGCCCCTCTCCCCGCGGGAGATCAATCCCGATATCCCCGAGGCGCTGGAGCTGATCACCATGAAGGCCATGGCGCCGGATATGGACAAGCGCTATCCCTCCGCCGAGGCCATGCTCCACGATCTGGACGAATTCCGCAAGAACCCCAGCATCAATTTCGACTATGTGCTGTCGGATTTCGCGGTGGAGGAGACCAGCGAGCCGACCCAGCATCTGAGTGCGGCGGACATGTCCGAGGTGCGCCATTACCACACCGCCAAATCCCATGGCCGGGACAGCCGGCGGGAGGAGTACGACGATCGCCGGCGTGATTACGCCGAGCACCGCAAGGACTATGACGATTATGACGATTACGACGAGCGCCCTGTCCGCCGGGGCCGGAAAAACAGCAGCCGCAAGGGCGTGATGATCGGCGCGGTCATCGCGGCCGTGGCAGTGATCGCCATCCTGTTTGCCGTGATTTTCTCCGGGTTTGCCGGCGGCGGCCAGGAGGAATACGAAGTGCCCAGCCTGCTGGGCAAAACGGTGGAAGAGGTCCTGGCGGACGAGGACTTCACGTCCCGCTTTACCCTTGAGACCTCCGGCACTCAGTTCAGCGACGAATACGCGCAGGGCGAGATCATGGATCAGTCGCCCGAGGGCGGCCGCACCAAAAAGGGTCCCAAGGGCGAGCTGCACGTTATCACCGTGGTCGTCAGCCAGGGTCCCCAGACTGACGAGATGCCGGACCTTCTCAACTATAACCGCACCTCCGCGGAGGGTCTGCTGAAAAATATGGATCTCGATTTGAACATCGTCATCGAAGAGGAGTTCAGCGACGAGATCGAGGCCGACCATGTGATCTCCACCGATCCCGTGAAGGACACCCTGCTGAAAAAGGGCGATACGGTGACCCTGGTCATGAGCAAAGGCAAGGAGATCAAGACGGTCACCATCATCAACTATGTGGGCATGTCCCTGGACGAGGCCAGAGGCCAGCTGGGCGGCTTGGTCTACGGCGGCAGCACAGAGGTGGAGGACGAATCCGCCCCCGGCACCATCCTGGATCAAAGCCTCAGCGTCGGCGACGAGGTGGAAGAGGGCACCGAGATCACCTTTATCGTTTCCAAGGGCATTCCGGATCAGCCGACAGAGCCCGGATCGATCACGAAAACCTTTGACTTGCCGGAAGGCGAGGGCACCGTCGATGTGCAGATCCTCGTGGGCGATCAGGTCCAGTTCGACAGCACCGTGGATAAATCCCTGGGCTCCGTCACCTGCACTTTGACCGGCACCGGCACCCAGCAGGTCTATGTCAAGTTCGATGGTATCGTCAAATATACGGAAACGGTCACGTTCTCATGATGGAAAAGGGCATCATTGAAAAGGCCCTCAGCGGCTTTTACTATGTTAATACCGGCACGCAGATCGTGGCCTGCCGTGCCCGTGGCAAGTTCCGCAAGGAAAAGATCTCGCCCCTGGTGGGCGACTGGGTGGAGATCCAGGTGCTGAGCGACGGCAGCGGCTATGTGGAATCCATTGCGCCGCGGCGCTGCGAGTTTCAGCGCCCCGCTGTGGCCAATATCGATCAGATGGTGATCATCGTCTCAGAGGCGATCCCGGTGACAGACCCGTTCCTCATCGACCGGGTCTGCGCCGTGGCGGAATTCAAGGGCTGCGGCGTGGTGATCTGCATCAACAAGTGCGATCTGTGCAGCGGCGCGGATCTGGAGGCGATCTACCGGCAGGCGGGCTATCCCACAGTGTGCGTCAGCGCCGAGACCGGGGAGGGCATCGAGACCCTGCGCAGTCTGCTCCGGGGAAAGATCTCTGCTTTCACCGGCAACTCCGGCGTGGGAAAGTCCAGCATCCTCAACCGGCTCCACCCGGCTTTTGCCATCAAGACCAGCGAAGTGAGCGAAAAATTGGGCCGTGGCCGGCATACGACCCGCCATGTGGAGCTTTTCCGCCTGGAGGAGGACACGCTGGTAATGGATACCCCCGGTTTTTCCGCCTTCGACTCCGAGGAACTGGATATCGCGCTGAAAAAGGTGCTGCCGGAAACCTTCCGGGAATTTCGCCCCTATCTGGACCAATGCCGCTTCACCGGCTGCAGCCATACCAAGGAAAAAGGCTGCGCCGTACTGGCAGCTGTGGCGGCGGGAGAGATCTCCGCGTCCCGGCATGAAAGTTATCTGCGCCTTTATGAAGAGCTCAAACCCCTGAAGGACTGGGAAGTCCGGCGGGAAAAATAAGTGTGAAAAAAGCCTTGTGTATCAATGATACACAAGGCTTTTTTGCGAAAGCGCGGGGTCATTTTTCCGTGCCGGCGCCGCTTTTTTCGGCGCGCAGGGCCTGAACGAAGGTTTCGATGCGGTCGAAAGCGACGCGCAGATCTTCCAGGGAATAGGCGTAGGAAATACGCAGGAACCCTTCGCCGCAGGCGCCGAAGGCGCTGCCGGGCACTACGGCCACTTTTTCGCGCTTGAGCAGTTCCAGGGCGAACGCCTCGCTGGTCATGCCGAATTCCGTGATGTTGGGGAAGATATAGAACGCGCCCTTGGGTTCGAAACACGGGATCCCCATTTCCTTGAAGCGGCGCATCAGATATTTCCTGCGCTGGTCATAGGAATGGCGCATCATCTGGGTGTCGGCGTCGCCGTCCGTCATGGCGTAGATCGCAGCGTACTGGCTGATGGTGGGGGAGGACATGATGCAGTATTGGTGGATCTTCACCATCTGCTGCATGATGGCCTTCGGCGCCATGGCGTAGCCCAACCGCCAACCGGTCATGGCAAAGGCCTTGGAAAAGCCATTGACATAAATGCAGCGCTCCTGCATGCCGGGCATGGAAACGATGGAAACATGGTTTTTCCCGCCGTAGGTCAGCTCGGAATAAATCTCGTCGGTGACGACGAGCAGGTCGTGCTTCAGGATGATCGGCACCAGCTTTTCCAGGTCTTCCTTTTCCATGATGGCGCCGGTAGGATTGTTGGGGTAGGAGATGAACAGGGCCTTGGTTTTCGGCGTGATGGCCGCTTCCAGTTCCTCCGGCTGCAGGCGGAAATCGTTTTCCTCCTTCAGGTCGATGGTCACCGGAATGCCGCCGGCCATGCGCACGCAGGGTTCGTAGGAAACGAAGCAGGGCTGGGGCAGGATCACCTCGTCGCCGGGCTCCATCGTGGCACGGAAGGCCAGGTCGATCGCTTCGCTGCCGCCGACGGAAACGAAGCACTCCTCAGTCGGATCGTAGGAGACACCGATCTTGCGCGCGGTATAATCGCAGATGGCCCTGCGCAGCTCCGCCAGGCCAGCGTTGGCTGTGTAAAATGTTTTGCCGGCTTTGATAGCTTTGATGGCTTCCTCGCGGATAGGCCAGGGCGTGTCGAAATCCGGCTCACCCACGCCCAGGGAGATCGCGTCGGGCATTTCTGTGACCACGTCAAAAAACTTCCGGATGCCGGAAGGCGGCATGTCCACGATTTTTTTTGCAAGAAAATCCCTCATGGCGTGACCACCATTCTTCTGTCCTTTTTCGGCATCACATAGGGGAAGCCCTGCTCTTTATACTTGATCAGCGTAAAATAGGTGGTGGTGCTCTGCACGTCTTCCAGCGCAGCCAGCTTTTCGGAAACGAACATGGAGATGGCCTTCAGGTTCTTTTCGCGCAGCATGACCAGGAAATCATAGGCGCCGGACATCAAATACAGCGACTCCACCTCCGGATACTGATAAATCACCTCGGCGATCTTGGCATAGCCGTCGCCGCCCTGGGGCGTGACGCGCAGTTCCACCATGGCCGTGACGGAATCCGGATCCACCTTGTCCCAGTTGATCAGTGTATGATAGCCGCAAATGACCTGCTCGTTTTCCAGCTCGGCGATGGCGTGGCGCACGGCGGCGGCGTCGCAGTTCAGCATGGCGGCCAGCTCTTCGGGGCTGAGCTTGCTGTCGCGCTCGATCAAAGAGAGCAGTTTCATCTGGAATTCTTTATTCATTGTATACCTCCTGTCCTGTGGGCCCGCAGTGCAAAGCCGCACAAAATTTATAAATCATATTGTAGCCACGCAGCTTTTCTTTGTCAATGGCAAGACCGGGCGCATAGGGTGAAAGTAGAGAATTTGATCGGGAGGAAACAGTATGGTCAAAAAGATCGATTTTTTCCTGGGCGCCAACAGCGGCGGTGGTTTTTTCAGCCTGTACGATCAGCTGGGGCGCCCAGAGGATACTTATGATTTGATCGTCCTGAAGGGCGGGCCCGGCGTCGGGAAATCGACGATGATGAAAGCCATCGGTGCGGCGGCCGAAAAGCGGGGGCTGGATGTGGAGTACATCCGCTGCAGCGGCGATCCGGATTCCCTGGACGCCGTGCAGATCCCCCAACTCAAAACGGCGGCGGTGGACGGCACCGCACCCCATGTGATCGAGCCCCGCTACCCGGCGGCGGTGGACCGCTATGTGAATTTGGGGCAGTGCTATGACGTGGACCGGCTCAAGGAACGGCGGCGGGAGATCGTCGCCTGCAGCGAGGGCTATCAGGCGGAATACCGGAAGGCCTATGCGTGCCTGCGCGCCTGCCGGGCGGTGCGCGCAGAGGTCGAGGAAGGCCTGCGGCCCTGGATGAACGAGGAAAAGCTGCGCCGGCGGCTGAACAATTTGTGGCTCCGCCTGCGGCCGGGCAGAAAGAAGACCGCAGGCCGGGAGCGGCGGCGCTTTCTCGGCGGTCTGACGCCCGCGGGGCGCTGCTGGTGCGAGGAAAGCATCCACACCCTGTGCCCCGGCGTCTGCGCGCTGCAGGACACCTATCACATGGCGGCGCCGGCGCTGGAGGAACTCTGCAGCCGGATTTTGCGCGACGGTTATGACGTCGTCGCCTGTCCGGACCCGGACGTTCCCGCGCGGCTCAGCCACCTCCTGGTGCCGGAGGCGGGCGCCGCCTTTGTGACGGTGGACGGGAGCACAGCGCTCCGCCGCGCGCCGGACCGGAGGATCCTGGTGGACCAGATGCTGGATCGGGAGCACATCCGCACGGTGCGCGGCAGCCTGCGGCTGAAGGACCGGCTGGCCCGCGCGCTGGAGGCGGAGGGGGCGGAGCACTTGCGCCTGGCCGGCGAAAAACACGGGGAGCTGGAGCTGATCTACCGCCCCTTTGTGGATTTTGCCGCGGCAGAGGAAATGACGCGGGCGGAATGCTGCCGGATCTTCGGCGCGCTGTGAAGCAGAACCATAGAAATACACCCCAGCCATCCGGCCGGGGTGTATTTTTACGCGTTTTCTTCCTTGAAATGGACCATGGTATTTTTCAGGTCCCGGGCGATGGCTTTTGCATAGCGGTCCTCTTCGCTGAAGATGCAGCCGCAGTATTTCTGCATATAGAAGCCCAGGGCGCGCGCCTTTGCCTGCCCGTCCCGGAAGCCGGGGCGAAAGTCGCGGTATAAAAAGGCGACGCCGTATTTTTTCCCCATCTGCTCGCCCAGGGAGCGGATCAGATCGTGATCCTGATAGGGGGAGATCAGGAGGGTGGTGGTAAAACTCTCAAAGCCATTTTCGGCGGCGTAGCGGGCGGTGCGGTCCAGCCGGCAGGCGTAGCAATAGCGGCAGCGGTGATCGATATCGGCGGCCACGGCCTTGACAAAGGGCCGCAGGCCATAGGACTCGTCCACGATCAACGCCATGCCGATAGACGGGGCATAGGAGACCAGCGTATCCCGCCGGGCTTTGTATTCCTGATAGGGATGGATGGTTGGATTGTACCAGTAGGCGGTGGGTTCGATCCCCTCGCCGCGCAGATCTTCGATGCAGCGCACGGAGCAGGGGGCGCAGCAGCAGTGCATCAGCGTTTTTTCCATAGCGGACCTCCCGGAGCGTTTTTTCCTATTGTAGCACAGCAATGCATCCCGGGCAAGGGCCGCGCTGTTTTCCCCTCCCCGCGCGGCGCGTTTTGACGTTGACGTATGTATGGGGTTCGTAGTATAATATCATGATATCATGTCTGGATTTTATCATTTTGCGATGGAATGGGCAGGCAGGACAAAGGAGAAGAAACGGTATGTGGATCGCGGAGAATTGGAAGGATTACGAGCTGCTGGACTGCGGCGACGGCGAAAAATTGGAGCGGTGGAGCCGGCAGATCCTGGTGCGCCCGGATCCCCAGGCCATCTGGGAAGCGCCCCGCCGCAACAGCGCCTGGAACCATCCTGACGCCCGCTATGTGCGTTCCCACACCGGCGGCGGCCACTGGGAGCGCAAAAAGCTGCCCGAGCAGTGGACCGTGCGCTATCGAGAGCTGACCTTCAACGTCAAGCCCATGAATTTCAAGCACACCGGCCTTTTCCCGGAACAGGCGGTCAACTGGGATTTCGCCATGGATCAGATCCGCCGGGCCGGCCGGCCGATCCATGTGCTGAATCTGTTTGCCTACACAGGCGCGGCGACCATTGCCTGCGCCGCCGCCGGCGCCCAGGTCTGTCATGTGGACGCGGCAAAGGGCATGGTGGCCTGGGCGCGGGAAAACGCCCGCGCCTCCCGTCTGGAGGACGCGCCCATCCGCTGGATCGTGGATGACTGCGCTAAATTCGTGGAGCGGGAGATCCGCCGCGGCCGGCGGTACGACGCCATTATCATGGACCCACCGTCCTACGGGCGGGGTCCCTCCGGCGAGGTTTGGAAGCTGGAGCAGAACCTGTATCCCTTTGTCAAGCTCTGCGCCGGCGTTTTGTCGGACGATCCGCTGTTCGTGGTGCTGAATTCCTATACCACGGGCCTGGCCCCTTCGGTGCTGGGCTATATCCTCAATCTGCTGATCGGCGAAAAATACGGCGGCCGCACAGAGTGCGCCGAGCTGGGCCTGCCCGTCACGGAAACCGGCATGGCGCTGCCCTGCGGTGCCACCGGGCGCTGGATCGCCAATACCCGCTGATACATGGAGTGGTTTGTGCAATGAGTATGCTGAGAACGGAGCATCTTTCCTTTGCCTACCCCGCTGCGGAAGGGGGGAAGATCGTTCCTGTTTTGAAAGAGATCAATCTGGAGATCGACCGGGGCAGCATTGTGGCGATCCTGGGTCATAACGGCAGCGGGAAATCCACACTGTCCAAACACTTCAACGCCGTCTATCTTCCCAGCGGCGGCAAGGTCTGGGTCGAGGAGTTCGACACGGCGGACGAGGCAGCCCTGCTGGAGATCCGCCGCCGGGTGGGCATGGTGTTCCAGAACCCGGACAACCAGATCGTCGCCAATGTGGTGGAGGAGGATGTGGCGTTCGCCCCGGAAAACCTGGGCGTCCCTACCGACGAGATCCGCCGCCGGGTGGACGCGTCCCTGGCTGCGGTGGGCATGTCGGAATTCACGCGCCACGCGCCCCATCTCCTTTCCGGCGGCCAGAAGCAGCGCGTGGCCATCGCCGGCGTGCTGGCCATGGAGCCGGAGTGCATCATCCTGGACGAAGCCACCGCCATGCTGGACCCCAAGGGCCGGCGGGATGTGCTGGAAACCGTGCAGCGTCTGAACCGGGAAAAGGGCATGACCGTGATCATGATCACCCACCACATGGACGAGGCGGAGCTGGCGGACCGGGTCATCGTGATGAACCGGGGAGAGATCTATCTGGACGGCGCGCCCCGGGAGATTTTTCAGAAAGTGGACGAGCTGCGCCGCATCGGACTGACCGTTCCGGAAACGGTCAAGCTGCTGGATGCGCTCCGGCAGGCGGGCTGGAACGTGCCCCTGAGCGCGATCTCTGTGGAAGAGTGCGCCGATGCAATCGCCGCAGCGATGCAGCAGTAAAATTTTCCGAAGGGAAAATCGCAAGTGAAACCTATTTTAAAAACGGAAAACCTTACACATATCTACAGCGCCGGCACGCCGTTTCAGCGCAGCGCGGTGGAACACGTCGATTTTGCGGTATACCCGGGCGAATTTGTCGGGGTCATCGGCCACACAGGCTCCGGAAAATCCACGTTCATCCAGCACCTGAACGGTCTGCTCAAGCCGACGGAGGGCCGCGTCCTGTTCAACGGACAGGATATCTGGTCCTCGGCCCGGGTGACCCATGAAACGCGCTTTCACGTGGGGCTGGTTTTTCAATACCCGGAATATCAGCTGTTTGAAGAAACGGTTTACAAGGATATCGCCTTCGGCCCCGGCAACATGGGCCTCGGCGCGGAGGAGATCGACCGCCGGGTGCGGGAGGCCGCCGGCTTTGTCGGCATCGGGGAGGAACTGCTGCAGCAGTCGCCCTTCGAGCTTTCCGGCGGCCAGAAGCGCCGGGTGGCCATCGCGGGCGTTCTGGCCATGGAGCCGGAGGTGCTGATCCTGGACGAGCCCACGGCGGGGCTGGATCCCGCGGGCTGCGAGAGCATCCTGGCGGAGATCCGGCAGTACCACCGGGCCAAAAACAACACGATCCTGCTGGTCAGCCACAGCATGGAGGAGATCGCCCGCAACGCCCAGCGCATCGTGGTGCTGGACGAGCGGCACATCGTGATGGACGGCACGCCCCGGGATATCTTTTCCCGGGCGCAGGAGCTGGAGCGCATCGGTCTGGATGTGCCGGAGGTCACAAAGATTGCCGCGGCGCTGCGGCGGCGCGGCATCCCGGTGGACGCTTCCGTCTATACCACTGAAGCATTGAAAGAGCAGCTGCAAAGCCTGAAAGGGGGCGGGGCAGGATGCTGAAGGACATCACCCTGGGACAGTATTTCCCCGGCAGCACCCTGGCCCACCGACTGGACCCGCGCACCAAGCTGATGATGGTGCTGATTTACATCGTGGCGCTGTTCTGCGCCAAGTCCTTTTTGTCCTATGGGATCCTGGCGCTGTTCCTGTTTGTCAGCGTGCGGATCTCCAAGGTGGGCTTCCGCGCGCTGATCCGCGGCATGAAGCCCCTGGTCGTGATCCTGATCTTCACGGCGGTCCTGAATATGTTTTATACGCCGGGCCACGCCCTCGTGTCCTTCTGGATCTTTACGCTGACGGCGGAGGGCATCCTGGCGGCGGTCTTCATGGTGCTGCGCATCGCCCTCCTGATCATGGGCACTTTCCTGATGACATATACCACCAGCCCCATCGCCCTGACGGACGCCATCGAAAATCTTCTGGGCCCGCTCAAGCGCGTCCGCTTCCCGGTACATGAGCTGGCGATGCTCATGTCCATCGCCCTGCGCTTCATCCCGACACTGATCGAGGAGACGGACAAGATCATTTCGGCCCAGAAAGCCCGCGGCGCGGACTTTGAAACGGGCAACCTCCTGCGCCGGGCCAAGGCGCTGGTCCCGATCCTGGTGCCGCTGTTTCTCAGCGCCATCCGGCGGGCGGACGAACTGGCCACGGCCATGGAGTGCCGTTGCTATCACGGCGGCGAGGGCCGCACGAAGCTGCACGTCCTGCGCTACCAGAAGCGCGATTTCCTCTGTATCCTTTTGACGACGCTCATCACTGCAGCCGTCGTCATCATCAGTCGCCTGGGCTATTGACTGTGCAGATGAGGAGTATCCATGCGAAAAAACATTGCTTTGAAATTGATGTATAATGGCACGGCCTATCACGGCTGGCAGGTCCAAAAACGGGACGTCACCGTGGCCGGGACCCTGGAAAAGGCCCTTTCGGGCCTGGCGGGGGAGCGCATCCACCTGGTGGGCGCCGGGCGGACGGATGCCGGCGTTCACGCGGAGCACTACATCGCCAATTTCCGCACAAACATGAACATCCCCTGCGACCGGCTGCCGCTGGCCATCAACGTGCGGCTGCCGGAGGATATCGCGGTGCAGGCCGCCTATGAAGTGCCCGACAGCTTCAACGCCATCGGTTCGTGTCTGAAAAAAGAATATACCTACCGGATCTACAATTCCCGGATCAGCAATCCTTTTTATGTCCACCGGGCGTATTTTTATCCGAAGGTCCTGGACGAGATCGTCATGGACCGTGCCGCTCGAATGTTTGAGGGGACCCATGATTTTGCAGCGGTGCGCAGCGTGGGAACGGATGTGAAGAGCACCGTCCGCACGATCTATTACTGTTATGTGACGCGCAGCCGCGATCTTTTGGAGCTGAAGGTGTGCGCCAACGGCTTTTTATATAATATGGTGCGCGCCATCACGGGAACGGTGCTGTATGCGGCCGAGGGGAAGCTCCGGCCGGAGGATATCCCCCGGATCCTGGACAGCGGGAACCGCACCCTGGCCGGCCCCACTGTGCCGCCGGGCGGGCTGTATCTGACAAAACTTTGGTACGAGGATGAACGGCTCAATGGATGAGAACAAGCACAGAGAACAGAATAAGGGAAACATCATTGACCTCGGGCCGGCGCTGGAGGAAAAGGAGCGCGCCGAGCGCGCCGAAGCCAAGCGCCTGGCCAAGGAATCCCGAGGCCCGCTGGGCCGACGGATCCTCTCGCTGGTGCTGGTGCTGGCCATCGTCCTGGCCGCAGTGCTCCTGACGATCAACTGGGAACGGATCAATTTCGACGCCCTGCGCCGGAGCATTTCCTATTGGGGCACGGAACAGTCCGAAACGGGCCAGACGACCGCGTTTTCCTATGAAAAGGGCAACGACAACTGCTTTGCCACCCTGGGGAAGAATCTGGTCTACGCCTCCAATCGGGGCGTCGTCGTATACGATCACAGCGGGAATGCGCTGTTTGAAGCCGACGTCAAGCTGGATACGCCTGCCCTGGCGGTGGGCGGCTCCGCGGCGGCGGCCTATGATATCGGCGGGCGGAACCTGGTGGTCTTCAGCGAAAAGGGCGCCCGGCTGCGCCTGGAACTGGACGAGGGGCTCGGCATCTATTCCGCATCCCTCAACCGCTCGGACTGGCTGGCCGTCACAGCCCAGAAAAAGAGCCAGAAAGGCTGCGTGACTGTTTACAATGCAGACATGGACAAGGTGTTTGAATTCGATTCCGCCGCACGTTTCGTCATCGGCGCCTATGTGACGGAGGACTGCCGCTATATGGTGGCCCAGACCCTGGGCCAGGAAGACGGCGTGTTTGTCTCCGAGATGGTGGTATACCGCCTGGATCAGGAAGAGCAGTACGCGGAATTTGCCGTGGAGGGCGGCATGGTGTATTCCATCGGCTCCATCGGCGGGCAGACCCTCTGCATTGCGGACAATCAGGCCGTCCTGGCCTCTCCCGGCGGCGAGGTCGGCGCGGTCTATGAATATCCGCTGCCCTATCTGCGGGAGTATTCCTGCGGCGGCGATGGATTCGCGGCCCTGGTGCTGAACCGCCACCGCGCCGGGACCAGCGCAAAGCTGGTCACGCTGGACAGCAGCGGCAGCGCCATTGCGGAAGCGGATGTGAACGATGAGATCCTGCATCTGTCTGCAGCGGGGCGGTACGTCGCGGTGCTCTATGCCGACCGGCTCGTGATTTACAACCGGGATCTCAGCGAATACACCTCTTTTACGCAGACGGCTCTGGCTGAGCAGGCCTGCATGCGCAGCGACGGTTCGGTGTGGCTCATTTCGGAGGATGAGATCTCCCTTTTGATTCCGTAAACTTTTTGTGACATTTTGCCGACGAGGTATCAATTTATGCAAATGGCTGTTATAATAGATGTTGTTCTTGCAGCGGTTTTGATCGTATGCACTGTGCTGGGCTGGCGCCGCGGGGCGTTCAAAAGCGTCATCGGCATCGTGGTGGTGCTGGCGGCGCTGCTGGGTGCCGGCTGGATCTCCAGCGCCGCCGCACCCATGGCGGCAGACGCCATCGCGCCCATGATCTCTCAGCAGATCGAGGCCCGCGTGGATCGGGCGGTGGAGAGCGCGCTGCACGGCAGCGGGGAGGACGATCTCAGCAAAGAGGACGCGGCCGGGCTGTTTTCCGCCCTGGGCCTTTATCAGAAAACCGCGGAAAATATGGCGGAGGACGCCGTGGAGCAGATCGGAGAGACCGGAAAGGCCGTTGTGGAAACGGCTATGGAAAGCATGATCCGTTCCGTCGCCGCAGCCGTGCTGTTTTTGGTGAGCTTTGTGCTCCTTTTGGTTTTGCTCAAGATTTTGTCCAAGTTTTTGGGACTTTTGACGGCGGTGCCGGGGCTTCACATGATGAACGCCCTGGGCGGGGCAGTCTTTGGGCTGATCGAGGGCGGCTTGATTTTGGTCGCTCTGATCTGGGCTGTGCAGTTTTTGGCCGGCAGCCTTCCGGCGCAGATCGCGGAGCAGACGGTTTTGTTCCGCTTCTTCGCTGTGCTGGATCCCATCGCTCTGCTGACCGGTATGTAAAAATATAGGAGGTTTATCATGCAGCCAACCCTTTGTTCAAAATGCAAAAAATATGTAGCCGTGGTCTACGTTTCGAGAATGGAAGACGGAAAGCCGGTCAACGAAGGTCTTTGCCTGCGCTGCGCCAAGGCGCTGGGCTTGCCCCAGGTGGACGATATGATGAAGCGCATGGGGATTTCCGATGACGAATTGGAAAAGATCAGCGAGGAGATGGTGCAGGCATTCGGCGGCGCCGAAAATCTGGATCAGTTCCCAGCCAATAGCAGCGATCTGAGCGGCGCCGGCGAGGAAAACGACGGGGACGAGACCGACGAGGGAAAAACCGCCACCTTTCCCTTCCTCAACCGCCTGTTCAACGCGGATAACCAGCGCAGCGACAACGGCCCGGAGGGCGCCGCCGAAGAGACCAAGGCCCATGCGCCCAAGAAAAACGGCAAGCGCAAATTTTTGGAGAATTACTGCATCAATCTGACCGGGCGCGCCCGGGCAGGGGAGCTGGACGCCGTGATCGGCCGGGAAACGGAGATCGAGCGGGTGATCCAGATCCTGAACCGCCGCCAGAAAAACAACCCTTGCCTGATCGGTGAGCCCGGCGTGGGTAAAACCGCCATCGCCGAAGGGCTGGCCCAGCGCATCTCCAATGGTGAGGTGCCCTATAAACTGCGGGATAAGGAGGTCTACCTGCTGGATCTGACGGCCCTGGTGGCCGGGACCCAATTCCGTGGCCAGTTTGAAAGCCGAATGAAAGGACTGATCGAAGAGATCAAAAAGGCGGGCAATGTCATCCTCGTCATCGACGAGATCCACAATATCGTTTCCGCCGGCGACGCCGAAGGCAGCATGAACGCCGCCAATATCCTGAAGCCCGCCCTTTCCCGGGGCGAGATCCAGGTCATCGGCGCGACCACATTTTCGGAATATCGCAAGCACATCGAAAAGGACACCGCCCTGGAGCGCCGTTTCCAGCCGGTGACCGTCGGCGAGCCCACCATCGAGGACACCATGGAGATCCTCAAGGGCATCGCCCATTACTATGAGCAGTACCACGGCGTGAAGATCCCCGACGGCGTGCTCCGCCAGGCAGTGCTGCTGTCGGAGCGCTACATCACGGACCGTTTCCTGCCGGACAAAGCCATCGACCTGATCGATGAGGCGTGCTCCGATGTGAACCTGCGGGATAAGAACATCAACCGCCGTATGGAGATCGAAAAGGAATTGGCCGATTATGCCAAGGAAAAGGAACTTCTGATCGAGGATACCAGCGAAGAATCCTACGCCCGGCAAGCAGACATCAAGAGCCGTGAGATCCAGCTCAACGGAGAACTGGATGCGATTAAGCAGGCAGGCGACCCGACCCTTTCCATCGAAAACCTCGCCCGGGTGATCGAACTGTGGACCAAGATCCCGGCCAGCAAGATCAAGGAAGAGGAATTCAAGAGCCTGTCCGAGCTGGAAAACCGCCTGAAGGCCCATATCGTCGGACAGGATGACGCGGTCAGCGCAGTGGCGGCGGCGATCCGACGCAACCGCGTCGGTATTTCCCCCAAGCACAAGCCCGTCAGCTTTATTTTCGTCGGCCCCACCGGCGTGGGCAAGACGGAGCTGGTCAAGCGCCTGGCGGAGGACCTGTTCCACACCCAGGATGCCCTGATTCGCCTTGATATGTCCGAATTCATGGAGAAGCACAGCGTTTCGCGCCTCATCGGTTCGCCCCCCGGCTACGTAGGCTACGACGAGGCGGGCCAGCTGACGGAAAAGATCCGCCGCAAGCCTTACGCTGTCGTGCTGTTCGACGAGATCGAAAAAGCTCACCCGGATGTGCTCAACGTGCTGCTGCAGATTCTGGACGATGGCCGCATCACCGACGCCCACGGCCGCCGCGTCAATTTTGAGCACGCGGTGATCGTCATGACCTCCAACGCCGGCTCCAACACCAAGGAAGCCGCCGTGGGTTTTGACCGCACCATCAGCCAGCTGGACCACGACCGCGCCATGAAGGCCCTCAGCCAGTTCCTGCGCCCGGAATTCATCAACCGCGTGGACGAGATCATCTGCTTCAACCACCTGAGCGAGGAGAATTTCAAGGGCATTGCCCGCATCATGCTGGGCGAACTGGTGGATTCCCTGAAGGAAAAGGGCCTGTCCTTTATCTATGACGACGCGCTGGTGGATTATGTGACCCACAAGTCCTACTCTTTGACCTACGGCGCCCGGAATCTGCGCCGCACGCTGCAGAAGGAGATCGAAGATCCGCTGGCCGGCCGCATCATCGGGGAGTATGAACATCCCTTCACAAAGATCACCGCTACGGCGGAAGACGGAAAGATCGTACTGTATACGATGTAAGACAGAGAAAGGCGGGAAAAGGATGCTGTTTCGAAAAGATATCGATCCGCGCTGCAGCTACTGCGCAAAAGGCTGCCGGATCAGCGAAAATGAGGTCCTGTGCAAAAAGAAGGGGATCGTCTCCCCGGAATATCACTGCCATGCGTTCCGGTATGACCCGCTCCTGCGCCAGCCGCCCCAACCTGTCCGGCTGAACACCGGGCATTTGTCCGAAGAAGATTTTAAGCTGTGAGCCGCGCTGTGTGGCTTTTGTCCGGTCCCCGCCCGCTTCAAAGAAGCGGGCGGGGGACTTTTTCCCGCCGCGCGGCAGCGCGCTTGTTTACGCTTGCGTATGGAAGGGGAATAGGGTATACTGTTTTTATATGATCGAACCAGAACGCACAGGAAGGGAAGTGCATCCGTATGGCACAACAGCGAAATGTGAAACTCTCGAAAATCGTGAATGAATTTTCCCTGGAGATCCTGCACAAGGGAAAGGATTATGACGAAGCGGCGCTGACGATCGTGGACGTGAACCGTCCCGGCCTTCAATTTGCGGGCTTTTTTGAATATTTCGATCCTCGCCGCCTTCAGGTGGAGGGCAAGGCGGAGCATACGTATTTGGACACGCTGACGCCGGAGGCCCGGAAAAAGAGCTATTCCGACCTTTTTTCCTATGATATTCCGGCCCTGGTGCTCTCCCGCGCCATGGAGCCTTCGCCGGAGTGCGTGGAGGCAGCCCGGGAGCACGGGCGCACCCTGCTGCGCACTGATGAGACCACGGTCATTTTCACCAGCCAGATGATTGACGCGCTGAACCGTTATCTCGCCCCCTGCATCACCCGCCACGGCGTGCTGATGGATATTTACGGCGAGGGTGTTCTGATCATGGGCGATTCCGGCGTCGGCAAAAGCGAAACGGCCATTGAGCTTGTCAAGCGCGGCCACCGCCTGATCGCCGACGACGCCGTGGAGATCAGCCGCATCTCCAACACGCTGACCGGCACGGCGCCGGAGCTGATCCGCCACTACATCGAGCTGCGCGGCATCGGCGTGGTGGACGTGCGCCGTCTGTTCGGCATGAGCGCCGTCAAGGTGGAATCCCAGATCGACCTAGTGATCAATCTGGAACCCTGGAAGGAAGGCTTTGCCTACGACCGCCTGGGCCTGGATGAACAGTTCATCTCCATTCTCGGCGTCCAGCTGCCCACGCTGACCATCCCGGTGCAGCCGGGCCGCAACCTGGCCGTCATCATCGAAGTGGCCGCGATGAACAACCGCCACAAAAAAATGGGATACAACGCCGCGCTGGAGCTGACCACGCAGATCAGCCAGCACATGGATCTGCAGAGCGGCGGCAAAGGAGTTTAAGCACATGGGGAAATACTATATCGGGATCGACGTGGGCGGCACCAACCTGAAAGCGGGTCTGGTGGATGAAACGGGCGCGCTGTGCGCCACGGCAAAAACGCCCCTCTGCTGGTCCTGTGCCGAGGATTTTGTGAAAGCGCTGGCAGAGCTCTGCATCAGCGCGGCAGAAAAAGCGAAGATCGGAAAAGAAGAGATCTGCGCCGTGGGAATGGGCGTTCCCGGGGAAGTGGACCGTGAGCAGGGAAAAATCCTGTATACCTGCAATATCCCGCTGCGGAATGTGCCGATCGCCGCGCTTTTTCACAACTATCTGGATGCGCCCATATACTTGGATAACGACGCAAACTGCGCGGCCCTCGGCGAATATTACGCCGGCGCGGGCCGGGGCTGTAAAAATTTGATCGTTGTGACCTTGGGGACCGGCGTGGGCGCCGGCATCCTTTTGGGCGGAAAGCTGCTGCGGGGCGTCAACGGCGACGCCGGCGAGGTGGGCCACACCGTCATCGTGCCGGACGGGTACCCCTGCCCCTGCGGGCGGAAAGGCTGCTGGGAACAGTATTCCTCTGCCCCCGCTCTGAAACGGCTGACGGTGGAAGCCATGGAAAAACACCCGGAAAGCGCGCTTTGGGCCCACTGCCAGGGAGATACCGGAAAAATCGGCGGCCGCAGCGCCTTTCAGGTGGCCCGGGAGTGCGGCGACGCTGCCGCCGTGTCCGTCTGTGAGCAGTATGTTTCGTATCTTGCCCTGGGGATCACAAATCTGGTCAATATCTTTCAGCCGGAAATGGTGTGTATCGGCGGCGGCGTGAGCAATGAAGAGGATTCGGCGCTGCTGTTCCCACTGCAGCGGCTGGTGGAGCAGGAGCGGTACGGCCGCGACCGGCGGCCGGCGCCCCGGATCGTCAAGGCACAGCTTGGCAACGACGCCGGCATCGTCGGCGCGGCTCTGCTGGGAATGAAATAAGAATGGAGTCTTTTTATGGCATGGGTTGATCTGTTTGACCGTCTGATCGAAGAACGCCTCCCGGACCTGCGGGTCGAACGGGATGCAGATATGAAAAAATACACGTCCTTTCACATCGGCGGCAGCGCCCGGCGCATGGTTTTTCCCCACAGCGAGGCCGACGTCGCGGCCGTCACGGAAGTGTGCGCCCAGGCGGGCGTTTCCTATTATGTGATCGGGAAGGGGAGTAACCTTCTGGTTTCGGATGCGGGGCTTGACTATGTCCTGATCAATATGACGGGGATGGACGCCGCTTCGCTGGGAGAGGATTTCCGGCTGTACGCCCAGGCGGGCGCGCTGCTTTCGCGCATCGCCGTGCTGGCCCAGGGGGCGGGCTATGCAGGGCTTGCCTTTGCTCACGGGATCCCCGGCTCCGTCGGCGGCGCGGTCATGATGAACGCGGGGGCCTACGGCGGAGAGATGCGGCAGGTGGTGGAGCGCGTCACCGCCCTGTATCCCGACGGCGTCCGCACCCTGTCTGGGGAGCAGCTGCATTTTGCATACCGCCGCAGCGTGTTTATGGAGGAGCCGGCGGTGATCCTTTCGGCGGTGTTCCGGCTGAAGGCCGGCGACCCGGAGACGATCCGTGCGGAGATGGATGACTATATGGCGCGGCGCAAAGCGAGTCAGCCGCTGGAATATCCCAGTGCCGGCAGCACTTTCAAACGCCCGGAAGGCCATTACGCCGGCACGATGATCGACCAGTGCGGCCTCAAGGGTGCCGCCGTCGGCGGCGCGGAAGTCTCCACAAAACACGCCGGCTTCATCATCAATAAAAATCACGCCACATTCAGCGACGTGGTGGAGCTGATCGGCGTCGTACAGGACACCGTATACCGCACCTTCGGCGTGGAACTGGAGCCAGAAGTGCGCATCATCGAGTGAAATCGCAGCAGGAAGAGAGCGAGGAAGCAGCCATGAAATTTCTGATCGTTTCCGGCATGTCGGGCGCCGGAAAAAGCAAAGCGGCGTCGATCCTGGAGGATTTTGGCTTTTACTGCGTGGACAATATGCCCGTGGCGCTGATTCCGAATTTTGCGGAGATCTGCATGGCGAACCAGGGAAAATACGAAAAAGTCGCCCTGGTGACCGACGTGCGCGGCGGCGAGACATTCGATAAATTGTTTGAATCCCTGTCGAAGCTGGAGCAGATGGGGTGCCCCTATGAGATCCTATTTGTGGAGGCAAGCCCGGAAACCATTGTCCACCGCTATAAGGAAAGCCGGCGCAAACACCCGCTGAGCAGCGGCTTCATCCCCATCGAGGAAGCCGTGCGCAACGAGCGGCAAGTGCTCAAAAGCGTGCGCGACCGCGCCAATTACATCATCGACACCACCGCCCTGTCCACGGCTAAGCTGCGCGATCAGCTGCGCAAGCTTTTCGCCAGCGGCGAGCCCGCGGCCCAGATGTCGGTCAACGTCGTGTCCTTCGGATATAAATACGGCATCCCCATCGAAGCGGACCTTGTGCTCGACGTGCGTTTTTTGCCGAATCCGTTTTACATCGACGAGCTGCGCCACAAGTGCGGCCTGGATCAGGAAGTCTACGATTTTGTGTTCCAGTTCCAGCAGACGCAGGATTTCATGAAATATCTTGAGCGGCTGATCGCCTTCCTGCTCCCGCTGTACAACGAGGAGGGGAAGAGCGTGCTGGTCATCGCTGTCGGCTGTACCGGCGGACAGCACAGAAGCGTCGCCGTGACCAAGGCGCTCGCGGAGTTCATCCGCCGGAAGGGCTACCAGGCGTCCGAAAGCCATCGCGACATGACGCGCGCCTGAGCGTTTGGAGGAACATGCGTTATGGAAAAAGACTGGCCGAAAGCAAAAGGGCACCGCACCAGAAGGCAGCGCGTCGTCGCCATCGGCGGCGGAACGGGACTTTCCACCATGCTGCGGGGGCTGAAGCAGTATGTGGACAACATCACCGCCATTGTGACTGTGGCCGATGACGGCGGCGGCAGCGGCGTATTGCGCCACGACCTGGGCATGCCGCCGCCCGGCGACATCCGAAACTGTCTTCTGGCCCTGGCCAACACGGAAAGTGTGATGAGCGAACTGCTGGGCTACCGCTTTACCGACGGTATCCTGAAGGGGCAGAGCTTTGGCAACCTCTTCCTGGCCGCGCTGAACGAGATCTCGCCCTCTTTCGATGTGGCGGTGCGCCGGATGAGCGAAGTGCTGGCGATCACCGGCCGGGTGCTGCCGGTGACCAACGAAAATATCGAACTGGAAGCGGAATTTGAAAACAACACCCGGGTCGTGGGCGAATCCAAGATTTTCGCCTGCAAAAAGGAGCAGGACTGCCGCATCCGCCAGGTGCGGCTGCTGCCGGAGCATCCGAAGGCGCTGGAGGAGAGCCTGGAGGCCATCCGCCATGCGGATCTGATCATCCTCGGGCCCGGCAGTCTTTATACCAGTATCATCCCGAACCTGCTCGTTTCCGGCATCGTTTCGGAGATCATGGAGTCCGACGCGCTGAAGCTTTATGTCTGCAATGTGATGACCCAGGAAGGGGAGACCGAGGGCTACTCCGCCTCGGATCATATCCAGGCGATCTTCCACCATGCCCAGGCGCCCATTATCGATTACTGCCTGATCAATTCCGCCCCGATCCCGGAGAAAGTCTGCGCGCGTTACGCCGAGGAAGGCGCCGCGCCCATCGTCTGCGACCGGGAAGCCTGCGTCCGCCTCGGCGTGCAGGTCATCGAAAAGCCCGTTTCCGCCATCGTGGACGGCCAGGTCAAGCACGACGGTCTGGCCCTGGGGCGGGAGATCATGGCCATCTATTCCGAACACGGCGCGATGCGCATCGCGGGTGAAGAGTTTTAACGCCAACCGTTGGATCACAGAAAGCGAGGACAGCCTATGTCGTTTTCCGGCGATGTCAAATCGGAGCTCTGCCGGGCAGCCATCCAGAAAATGTGTTGCGCCCGGGCGGAGACTCACGGGATCCTGCTGTACTGCAATACGTTCCAGCCGGACCAGATCCGCATCATCACAGAAAACCGCGCCTTTGCCGCCAGGCTTCCCAAGCTGTTCCACAAAGCCTACGGGATCTCCTTTGACTGCGTGCCGAAGGATTCCGGCAGCGGAAAGCTGATCTTTGAGATCTGCGATGGGCGGAAGATCGGCGCAATCATCAATGTGTCCGGCTTTTCCATGGAGCAGAACCTGTCTCTGCACATCAATTTCGGCCTTTTGGAGGAGGACTGCTGCCGCGTTTCCTTTCTGCGCGGCGCGTTTCTCGCTGGCGGCAGCGTGACGGATCCGGCTAAGCGCTACCACATGGAATTTGTCACGTCCCATTATAAAGTGAGCCGGGAAATGGAAACGCTGATGCGGGAAATGGGTTTTGTTTCCCGCGAAACGGCCCGCAGCGGCAACTTTGTCACGTATTTCAAGCAGAGCGAATATATCGAGGATCTGCTCACGCTGATGGGCGCGCCGGTCTCTGCCATGGACATCATGTCCGCCAAAGTGGAAAAGAACCTGCGCAACGAAATGAACCGGCGCGTCAATTGCGACACCGCCAATGTGAGCAAAGCCGTGGACGCGGCCCAGGAGCAGATCGCAGCCATCCGCGCTCTGGAAGCGGCCGGCACACTGGAAACACTTCCGCAGAAGCTCCGGGAAACGGCGGATCTGCGCGTCCGCTATCCAGAAATGACGCTGAGCCAGCTGGCGGCCTGTTTTCAGCCACCGCTGACAAAATCGTGCCTGAACCACCGTCTGCGCAAGATCCTGGAGCTTGCCGGGCAATAAAGAAGAAAAAGGGGGCCTTGCAGTGTCCTTTGCCCATTTACATGTCCATACGGAATTCAGCCTGCTGGACGGCGCATGCCGCATCCGTGATCTGCCGAAACTGGTCAAATCCATGGGGCAGGACGCCATCGCCATCACCGATCACGGTGTGATGTACGGCGTGATCGACTTTTACCGCGCCTGCAAGGCCGAGGGCGTGAAGCCCATCATCGGCTGCGAAGTCTATGTGACGCCGGAAGGCCGCAGCCGCTTTGACAAAGTGCATGAATTCGACGCCGAGTCCCGCCATCTGGTGCTGCTGTGCGAAAATGAGGAAGGGTACCGGAACCTCTCCTTCCTGGTCAGCAGCGCCTTCACGGAGGGCTTTTATATCAAACCCCGCATCGATCTCGACCTGCTGCGCCAGCACGCCAAGGGCCTCATCGCCCTGTCGGCCTGCCTGGCCGGCGAGATCCCCCGCCGCCTGCGCAGCGGCGATCTGGCGGGGGCAAAAAAATACGCCCTCGAACTGCGGGAGATCTTCGGGGAGGACAATTTCTTCCTGGAACTCCAGGACCACGGCATCCGGGAGCAGGCCGCGGTGAACGCAGGGCTTCTGCGCCTGCACGAAGAGACCGGCATTCCCCTGGTGGTGACGAACGACGCCCACTATCTCCGGAAAGAGGATGCCTACAGCCACGATGTCCTTCTTTGCATCCAGACGGGGAAGACCCTGGAAGATCCCAACCGGATGCGCTATGAGCCCCAGAATTTTTACCTCCGCTCCACGGAGGAGATGGCCGCTCTGTTTCCCACCCATCCGGAGGCCATCGAAAATACCGGAAAGATCGCCGAACGCTGCAATGTGGAATTCACCTTCGGCAAATATCACCTGCCGGAATTCAAGCTGCCGCCGGGCTACGATTCCAAAACGTACCTCCGGGAGCTGTGCGGCCGCGGCTTTGCCGAAAAATATGCAGACCGGCCCGAATGCCGCAAGCAGCTGGATTATGAGCTGGATATGATCGAAAAAATGGGTTTCACCGATTATTTCCTGATCGTGGCCGACTTTGTGAATTACGCAAAGCAGGCCGGGATCCCGGTGGGCCCCGGCCGCGGCAGCGCCGCGGGCAGCATGGTGTCCTACTGCCTGAATATCACCGAGATCGACCCCATGCAGTACAGTCTTTATTTTGAGCGCTTCCTGAACCCAGAGCGCGTCAGCATGCCCGATATCGATATGGACTTCGGCGACACCCGCCGCGACGAGGTGTTCGACTATGTCCGCCGCAAATACGGCGACGACCATGTGGCCCATATCGTCACCTTCGGCACCATGGCCGCCCGGGGCGCCATCCGCGATGTGGGGCGGGTCATGAATCTGCCCTATGCCGATGTGGACGTTGTGGCAAAGCAGGTGCCCGCCACGCTGCATATCACGCTGGACGATGCGCTGCGCATATCAAAGCCCCTGCGGGATCTGTACGAAGGGGACGAGCGCTATAAGACCCTTATCGACACCGCCCGGGCTCTGGAAGGGATGCCCCGCCACGCCTCCACCCACGCCGCCGGCGTGGTGATCACGAAGCGGCCAGTGGTGGATTATGTGCCGCTGTCCAAAAACGACGACACCGTGGTGTGTCAGTATACCATGACCACGCTGGAAGAGCTGGGCCTCCTGAAAATGGATTTCCTAGGCCTGCGCAACCTGACGGTGCTGGACGACGCGGTCAAAATGCTGCAGAAGGATCATCCGGAGTTCCGGCTGAAGGATATTCCCGAGGACGATGCAGCGACGTATGAAATGATCGGGGCGGGGAAGACCTCCGGCGTTTTCCAGATGGAGTCGGCCGGCATGACCGGCGTCTGCGTCAGCATGAAGCCACAGAATATCGAGGATATCACCGCTATCATCGCCCTGTACCGGCCAGGCCCCATGGAATCCATCCCCAAATTCATCGAGTGCAAGCAGCATCCGGAAAAAATCGCATATCTGCACCCGGCCCTGGAGCCGATCCTGTCCAATACTTACGGCTGCATCGTTTACCAGGAGCAGGTGATCGAGATCTTTCGCCGTCTCGGCGGCTATTCCCTGGGACAGGCGGATATGGTGCGCCGCGCGATTTCCAAGAAGAAAGCGGCGCAGATCCAGAAGGAGAAGGAAGCGTTTATCCGCGGCGACGCGGAGCGCGGCATCGCCGGCTGCATCCGCAACGGCATCCCCGAGGAAACGGCCGAGCAGATCTACCAGCAGATCTATGATTTTGCAAATTACGCCTTCAACAAGGCCCACGCCGTCAGCTATGCCGTGGTGGCCTATCAAACGGCATATTTCAAGTGCCATTATCCAAAGGAATACATGGCGGCACTGCTGACCTCCGTTCTCGACAATACGGACAAGATCGTGGAGTACATCGCCGAGTGCAAAGACTGCGGTATCCCGCTTTATCCGCCGGACATCAACCATTCCGCCGCCACGTTCACCGTCGAACAGGACGGCATCCGCTTCGGCCTGGTGGGCATCAAAAATGTGGGCCGCGGCCTGATCCAGGCCGTGGTGCAGGAGCGGGAGCGCGGCGGGGCCTTCACCTCCATGCAGAATTTTTGCGAGCGCATGTACGGGGCCGACCTCAATAAGCGCGCCCTGGAGAATCTGATCCTATCCGGCGCGTTCGATTCCACCGGCGCGCTGCGCTCGCAGCTGCACCAGATCTATGAGCAGGTGCTCTCCGGCGTGGCGGAAAGCCGCAAGCAGAATCTGGAGGGCCAGATCGACTTTTTCGGCGGGTTTTCCGCCGCGGGTCCTGCGCAGACCTCCGAAATCCCGCTGCCGAATATCCCGGAATTCTCCGCCGCGGAGCGGATGCGTCAGGAAAAGGAGACCACCGGTCTTTATCTCTCCGGCCACCCCATGGACGGCTTTATGCCCCAGGCCAAGCGGGCGGGGGCTGTGCCGATCCTGGCGATTCTGGAGTCCTGCCGCGATGAGACCGGCGCCGGCCGCTATGCCGACGGGTCTCAGGTCTGCATTGCCGGCGTGGTCACCGCCAGCAAGACGAAAACGACGAAGAACCACTCTTTGATGGCCTATGTGACGCTGGAAGACAACACGTCATCCATCGAGATGCTCTGCTTTTCCAAGGTCCTTAACACCGCCGGGAGTTACCTGGCGGAGGGCAGCGCGATCCTGGTGCGCGGCCGCATCTCCCTGCGGGATGAAAAAACGCCCCAGATCATGTGCAACGATGTCTACCCCCTGGACGGGACGCCGCTGCCTGCGGCGCCGGCGGCGCCGGGCGGGCCGAGGCTCTTGGAGGGGCGGCGGCTGGTCATCAAGTGTCCGCGGTTGGACGACCCTGTCGTGCATCATATCAGTCTGCTGCTGAAAATGTTTCCCGGCACAGCGCCGCTGATCATGGTCATGGCGGATACGGGCAAGCGCTACGCCGCCCGCTGCCTGCTGCATCAGGCGCTGTATGAAGAATTGAAAGAAGTCCTCGGCGAGGACTGCGTGGTGCTGCAGTGATAAAAGAGAAAAAGGAGGATGCTCCGCAGGAGCATCCTCCTTTTTTTGCCCGGCTTCACTGCCCGTCATATTTTTTCAAAAGCGCGTCGAGGATCGTGTTGTAAATATCCTCTGCATGGGACTGGAAATGGGCGGAAAGCTGCCGCGCCATGTCTTCCTTGGCCACCATCAACTCCAGCGTCATCACATTGTCCACATCGTCGCTCAGCGACAGGGTGACGGTATACGTTCCGTTGGGCCGCTGGCTGTAGTTGGCGCGCACCATGCCCTTGCGCTTGATCTTTTGGTTGTACACGGCGATATTCTTGTCCGCCTTGATGCGCACGGAATAGGGGATGCTGCTTTCGCAGATCTCGCTGTTGCGGATACCGCGGGGCGTGGCGCAGTAGAACCCCTCTTCGGTTTTCTTGATGTGTTCGCTCTCCACCAATTCGTTCAGGCATTCGGAAAAGGAAAAATAATCCACGCCCTCGTCGCAAAGCGCCAGATCCGTCAGCACATCGATCCCCACCGGCTCGATCAGCCGCGAGGCGATATAGAGGATCAGAAATTTGATATCAAGTTTATCATGAATAAAGCCAACGCGCCCCATATCCTCACATCCAATCCGATTTCATACTGTTTTAATTAAAGTATACCATATTTTTTCCGTTTCAACAAGAGCGGACCCCGGGGCGAACGGGAACGGATTTTGGTGCGCCACATACAATGGCATGAAAGGACTTCCGCCTTTCAATTACTTATAGGAGGATACATCATGTCTGAAAAGATTGTTCCCGGTCCGCTGCAGGAATGTGGCCCCGCCACGCAGGAAGCGGTCTGTATCAATACGAAAAAGATCTTTGACAGCTGCCGTGATCAGGACTGCATCGAAGATCTGCGCTTCTATCCGGTGGCCTGCGGCCAGGATATCATCAACAACGCCGTATCCGTCAAAGGCGCCCGGGCCGAGCTGCTGCACGTTTACACCGATGTGGAACCCATCCACTTCAACCGCGGCTTCTACACCGTGGACCTGCGCTATTTCTACCGCGTTACGCTGCAGGTGTGCTGCAGCTGCGCCCGGCCTGCCGAGGTGGAGGGCCTGTGCGTCTTTGACAAGCGCGTGATCCTCTTCGGCAGCGAGGGCGGCGCGAAGGTCTTTACCTCCGATACCTGCCTGGGCGGTATGGATTCGGGCAGCATCGAAAAGAGCAATCTGCCCACCGCTGTGGTGGAAGCCGTCGATCCCATCGTTCTGGACACCAAGCTGGTGGACGCCTGCGAGCGCCGCTGCTGCGACTGCGACCTGTGCGAGATCCCCCACTGCATCTGCGACTGCTTCGACTGCGAACTGTGCAGCGGTGAGCAGGGCAAGCGGGTCTTCGTGACCCTGGGCCAGTTCTCCATCGTGCGCCTGGAGCGCGATACCCAGCTGCTGATCCCGACGTACAGCTACTGCGTGCCGGAGAAGGAGTGTACCTGCGGCAGCGGCTGCTGCGGCGCAGATCCCTGCGAACTCTTCCGCAGCATCGCTTTCCCGGTCAACGAATTCTTCCCGCCCAATGCGCTGGAGCAAAAATGCGATTACGAAGGCGCGAAGCACACCTGCTGCTGCTCGAAGCGCTGAAGGCCTACCCCGCGCAAGAGACCATCGTGACCGATGGTCTCTTTTTGTTTTCGGAAAAGCGGACAACCCGGTTCTATTTGCGGACAACCACCGATATACTGTACCATCGGTACGAAAGAGAAGGTGACGATATGACGACAGAAGAAAAGAAAGCGGAGCGCTGCCGCGCGGTCCTCTATCTGCTGCCGGATGGACTGCAGGAAGCGGCCGCCCGGCTCTCAGCGGAAGAGCAGGCCGCAGCGGAGGAATTCCGGCTGCGCATCGGGCGGCCCCTGTCCCTTCTGGAGGCGGAGGGGGAACGGGAATTGCCGACCCGGCCCGTTACCCAGCAGGACCTGAAAACGGTCCTGGACCGGGCCACGGAGTTTTCCGTTTACCGCTGTGCCGACAGCATCCGCGCCGGTTATGTTACCGTGGAGGGCGGCTGCCGCATCGGTCTGTGCGGCACGGCGATCCAGCGCCGCGGCGAGATCCTGACGATCCGGGAACTCTCCTCGCTGGCGATCCGCATCGCCAGGGCCGTTCCCGGCGCCGCCGGGACGCTCTATCCTCAGCTTTGGGAGGACGGAGTTTTTTGCAGCACGCTGATCATTGCGCCGCCCGGCGGCGGAAAGACCACCATGCTCCGGGATCTGATCCGCTGCCTTTCCAATGGAAGTGCGGAGCATCCGGCCCTGCGCCTGGCAGTGGTGGACGAGCGGGGCGAAGTCGGCGCGGTATGCCGCGGCACCGCCCAGTTCGATCTCGGGCGGCACACCGATATCCTGACAGGCACCGCAAAGACCGACGGTATTTTCATGCTCCTGCGCACCATGAATCCCCAAGTCATCGCCGTGGATGAGATCACCGATTCGGCGGATATCCGCGCCATGTCGCTGGCGGCCAACTGCGGCGTTTCCTTTCTGGCCACCGTTCACGGCCGGGATCTATCGGAGCTCCGGCGGCGCAGCATCTGCCGGGAACTGCTGGCGGCACAGCTCTTTACCCGCGCGGCTGTTCTGGAAACCTGCCGCGGACAGCGGAGGTGCCGGCTGGAGCGATGTTGAAGCTGACAGGCGCTGCGCTGATCCTGCTCGCGCCGCTCTTCTGCGCCGCGGCGGTCTATCTCCGCCAGCGCCGCACGGACCGGACGCTGGCGGCCTTTCTCGAACTGCTCTCCTTCAGCGCCGGAGAGATCTCATCAGAACTACTGACGCTGCCGGAGCTGGCGCGGCGCCTGGAGGAAGAGGGCGCGGCGGAACTGCGGCCTTTCTGGCAGAAGCTCCGTGCAGAACTCGCCCAAAAGCGCCGGCCCTTTGAGGAGATCTGGAATAGCGCGCTGCGCGGGGAATGCCTTTCCCCCGCCGCCGTGCAGATCCTTGAAAAATACCCCGGCGCCGTCCGTTCCTACGATACAGAGCAGATCCGCCGGGATCTCCGGCAACTGCAGCAGGCGCTGGAAGAAGAGCGAAACGCCCTGCGCCGTTCGTTCCGCCGGGATTTCAAGATCCGAACGGGCCTACAGCTTTCGGCGGCATTTCTTTTGATGATTCTGTTGTTTTGAGGGAGAAGCATGGAAATTGATCTGATTTTCAAAATCGCGGCCATCGGCATCATCGTGGCGGTACTCAACCAGCTGCTGGTGCGCTCCGGCAGGGAGGAGCAGGCGCTGATGGTCACGCTGGCGGGCTTGGTCATCGTGATGATGGTGATGATCCAGCAGATCAGCGACCTGTTTTCGCTGACCAAGAATTTGTTTGATTTTTGAAAGATGGAACTGCTGATCAAACTCTTCGCGCTGTGCATCGTCGGCGCTGTGTTGGCGATGCTGCTGCGGGAGCAAAAGCAGGTCCTGGCCTATTTCGTGGTCCTGGGCCTGGTGCTGGCGGCGCTGCCGCCCCTGCTGGGCAGCGCCGCGGAGATCCTTTCCTTTTTCCGGGTGCTGATGGAGCTGTCGGCCCTGCCGGGCGAGGTGTTCCAGCCCATGCTGAAAACGGTCGCCATCGCCCTGGTGACCAGGATCGGCACGAGCTTGTGCAAAGATGCGGAATCCGATACGGCGGCCGCCCTTCTGGAGATCGGCGGGACATGCTGTGCATTCCTGGCGGCGCTGCCGCTGATGGAGATGGTGCTTGAAATGTTGGAGCAGATGCTATGAAACCATGGAGAACCACGCGCCGTGGCCGGCGCTTTCTGCCGGCGCTCATCCTCTTTTTGACCCTCTTTCTCGTTCTGACGCCCGCGGCATACGGTGCCCAGGACCCGGCGGGGGAGGAAAGCGAAACAGACGCCTCCCTCGGTCAGCTGTCCCAGGCGCTGCCCGCGGAGACCCGCCAGCTGCTGGAGCCGGCCCTGGCAGAGTCGGGCGAAGGGGGCTGGAAAAGCAGCGCCGCCGCCATTGCTGAGGCGGGCTTCAATCAGGTCCGGGACATGCTGCGCGGCGTTCTGGCCAGCGGCGCGGCGCTTTTGGTGATCGTTTTCCTTTGCGACGGCGCGCAGATGCTCTATTTCCAGGAAAAGGACAGCCGGCTGCTGCGGTGTACCGCCATGACGGGCGCTTTGGCCATCGTTCTGCTCTCTGCCGGGGATCTCAACAATATGATCGGCCTGGGCGTTGAAACGATCCAGACCATGAACGATTTTTCCAAAACGCTTCTGCCGCTGCTGGGGGCGGCCTGCGCGGCGTCCGGCGGCATCAGCTCCGGCGCGGTGCGGGAGGTGGCGACCACATTTTTCGCCGACATCCTGATCACCTGCATCAACCAGCTTCTGATCCCGCTGGTCTACATCTACATCGGGGCCATCACCGCCAACGCCGTGCTGCAGCAGCAAAGTCTGCAGAGCATCGCCAAAGGGATCCGAAAGTTCATCGTATGGGGCCTCACGATCCTGCTGAGCGCGTTCACCGCCTACCTGACCCTCAGCAGCGTGATTTCCGGCACGGCGGACGCAGCGGCGCTGCGCGTGGCCAAATTCGCCATCTCCGGCGCGGTGCCGGTGGTGGGCGGCATTTTGTCCAACGCGGCCTCCACGATCCTGGTGGGGGCGTCGATCCTGAAAAACACCATCGGCATTTTTGGGACGCTGGCCGTCTTTGCGCTGTGTATCACGCCGTTTATTCAGATCGGCATCCAGTATTTGCTCTACAAAGCCGCCGCATTTTTTGCGGAAATGATCGATCAGACCGGCCTGGCCCGGCTGATGGATGAGATCGGAGGTGCGTTTGGAATGATCCTCGGTATGACGGGCGCCTGTGCGCTGCTGCTGATCATTTCCCTGATCATGTCCATATCCGCGGTGGTGCCGGTATGAGCTTTTTGACGAAATGGCTTTTGAGCGTGATCGCGACGGCCTTTCTTGTTTCCGTCTGCGAGGCGCTGATACCGGATAAAAAAGTGCGCGAGGTGGGACGGTGGATCGGCGGCCTTCTCATGCTCCTGGCTCTGCTCAGCCCGCTGCTGCAGCTGCGGAGCGAGCGCTGGACGCTGTCCATCGACCGCTACTTTTCCCAGACGGAGGAAAAAGAGGCCGCCTACCGGGAAGTCCAGCAGGATTCCTATCAGGCGGTCATAACGGAAAACTGCGCGGCATATATTGAAACTGCGGCAGAGGAGCAGGGCTTGTCCCTGCAGGTCCGGGCGAACGTCGGCCTGTCCGAAGACGGCGTCTACCAGATCGAAGCGCTCTACCTGAGCGGCCCTTACGACGCGGAATTTTCCGGGTGGCTCACCAGGGAGCTCGGTGTGGCGGCGCAGGATCAGATCTGGGATACAAAAGAAATGGGGTGAGGAAGATCAAGGCGTTGCAGGGCAAAGCGGCGGAAAATCTCTTCCGCCTGGCGGGAAAATATAAATTCGTATTGCTGATGGTCGCTGTGGGTGTGCTGCTGATGATGCTCCCGTCTGTCGGCGGAGAGAAAGGGCAGGAGGCGGTCTCGCCGACGACGGCCGCCGGCGCGCAGGGCTACTCCCTGGAGCGCACACAAGAAGAAATGGAGCGCATCGTTTCCTCTATCGACGGTGTGGGACGGGCCGAAATCATGCTGACGGTATCCTCCGGCGGCCGCATCGTCTACCAGGACGACCAGGAAATCTCCTATACCGGCAGCGCCGGCGTGCCGGAGGATTACACCTCCCGCACACAGACGGTTTTGACCGGCAGCGGCAGCGGAGAAACAGCCCTTCCAACCCAGGAGCTTTATCCGGAATACATCGGCGCCGTGGTCGTCTGTGACGGCGGCGGCCGGGCGGGAACGGTTTTGAAAGTGAAAGAAGCGGTCTCGGTGCTGACCGGCCTCAGCACCGACCGCATCTCGGTTGTAAAACGCAGTGAATCTTAAATAATGAGGTGAAGGACTATGAATAAAAGAATGAAGCGGAACCTGATGATCCTGACCGTGGCCCTCTTTGTCAGCGCGGCAGCCTATCTGAACTGGAACTATGCCCAAAGCGCCGCCAACACAGGTAAGATCCTGGGCGAGTCGGCCCTGGTGAACGGCGGCGGATCGTCTCTGGAGGAGGACGACGACGGCCAGGAGGTCTTTTCCGCCGGCGGAAGCGACGATTATTTCGATACAGCCCGCCTCAACCGCCAGGAATCCCGGGACAATGCGGTCAGCCTGCTCCAGGAGGCCGCCGGCGATAAAAACGCCGACCAGGAGACCAGAAACGACGCCAACGCCCAGATGCAGCAGATCGCCGACAATACGGTGACGGAGTCGACCATTGAGAATCTAGTCATGGCCAAGGGCTATGAAGACTGCGTCGCCTTTGTCAACGAGGACAGCGTGAGCGTTGTGATTTCCAAAACGGACAGCGGCCTTGAAAATTCGGACATCGCCAAAGTGACGGACATCGTCATGGAGGAGACGGGTCTCACTGCCGACAAGATCAAGATCATGGAGGCAAATTAAGGATTGTTTTTTGCCCGCGATGATGATACAATATATCATAATGCTGAAAAAGGAGTGTACACGACCGTGGGCGATACCAAGAAAGAGTACGTTGTCAGCCCGGAAGAGAAGGGCAGTATCAATATATCCGAGGATGTCGTTGCCGCGATTGCGGTGTCCGCCGCGCTGGAAGTGGACGGCGTCTGTGAACTGGCGCAGAATTCCTCCGGCTACCGCAGCAAAAAGAACGCCATCAAGGGCGTGAAGCTGACCATCGGCGACGGCAGTGTGATCGTCGATCTGCAGATCCTGGTGAAATACGGCCAGCCGATCCCGCAGGTCGCCCAGAATGTGCAGGAAGCGGTTGCCAACGCCATCGAATCCATGACGGAGCTGAAGGTCTGCCAGGTCAATGTCCGCATCAACGGCGTGACCTTTGCTGAAAACGCGGCTTCCGGCCAGTAAGGGAACCATCAGCGGCGCGGCGGAGAGTTTCCTCCGCCGCGTTTCCATCGCGGAAAGAAACAAAAGATAAGGATGGATCAACTATGAATCGTTCCACTGCAAGAGAGATCGCCGTTCGCTTGTCCTACGAGCTCAGCTTTACCGACCTGAACGCGGAGGCGCTGCTGGACCAGACATTGACAGAGGAGTATTTCCAGGGCCTGGCCCAGGAAGACCCGCTGTATGCCGAGGTTCCGGAGGAAAAACAGACCCAGTATATCCGCAGGCTGGTGTGCGGCGTGGCGGAGCATGCGGCAGAACTGGATTCCTATATCGAAAAATACGCTGTCGGCTGGAAGTTTGAACGCATCCCGCTGGTGGCGTCTGCGATCATGCGCGTTGCCATGTACGAGGCGCTCTATATGCCTGACATCCCCAACGCCGTCGCCATCAACGAAGCTGTGGAGATCGCAAAGAAGTATGAGGACGAGAAGGTCGTTTCCTTTATGAACGGCATCCTCGGCAGCTTCGTGCGGCAGGAATGCGGAGTGTGACCCTATGGCACTCTGCGTTGGATTTGATACCAGCAATTATACGACTTCCATCGCCTGGTGCGATGGGGAAGAGGGGCGGAACGAAAGCCGGATCTTGGATGTGCCGCAGGGCGCGCTGGGTCTCCGGCAAAGCGACGCCCTTTTTTCGCATGTGCGGCGCCTGCCGGAGATCATGGAGCGGCTTCTGGCCGGAAGGCAGGACCTGAAAGGGGCCGCTGTTGTCGCCGCCAGCAGTCGCCCGCGGGAGGCTGTGGATTCCTACATGCCCTGTTTTCTTGCCGGAGTCTGTGAAGCAAAAACCCTTGCTAGCGCTTTGGGCACAGCATATCTGGAGTTTTCTCACCAGCAGGGCCATTTGGCGGCCGCTGCTTGGGGCTGCGGCGCGGAGAAGCTGCTGGACAAGCCATTCCTCGCCTGGCATCTCTCCGGCGGCACCACGGAACTGCTGCATGTCGTTCCCGCCGGCGCAGCAGTACATGCTGAAAAGATCGGCGGCACCACCGATATCTCCGCCGGGCAGCTGCTGGACCGGACCGGCGTTCTGCTGCAACTGCCGTTCCCGGCGGGAAAACATGTGGACGCCCTCTCCCAGCGCGCCGCCGGGCGGATCAAGCCCTTCCGCGTCAAGCTCTCCGGCCTGTCCTTTTCTCTTTCCGGGATGGAAAACAAGGTGCGCGCACTGCACGAGAGCGGAGAGGACAGCGCGGAGGTCGCGCGCTTTGCCGTGGAGACGGTAGCAGATACGGTTTTTCGCGCAACTGCGGCGGCGCAGAAGGAATATCCTGGGCTTCCGGTCCTGTGCTCCGGCGGCGTCGCCTCCAATTCCATACTGCGACGGACGATGAAGGACGCTTATTTTGCGCCGCCGGAGTATTCCCGGGACAATGCGATGGGCATCGCCATTCTGGCACGGCGTGCTCTGGAAAGGGGCGAGGCCCATGGAAAATGAACAGGAGAGCCGGATCTTCAGCGTATCGGAGATCAACCAGATCCTCAAGAACCTGCTGGACGGAACGCCCTTCTTCCGCCGTGTCTATGTGCGCGGCGAGCTGTCCAATTATAAAATTTATCCATCAGGGCATCATTATTTTACCCTGAAGGACCCGGAGGGCGTGCTGCGGTGCGTTATGTTCCGCTCCAATGCCTCCAGGCTGCGCTTTCGCCCGGAAAACGGCATGAAGGTCATCCTCAGCGGACAGATCACCGTATTCCCCCGGGATGGGCAGTATCAGTTGTACTGTGCTTCCATCACGCCGGAGGGTATCGGCGATCTGCATGTCGCCTACGCCCAGCTGAAGGAAAAGCTCTATCAGGAAGGCCTGTTCGACAACGCCCATAAGCAGCCTCTGCCGGCCTATCCCGAGCGCATCGCCCTCATCACCTCCGGCTCCGGCGCCGCAGTCCACGACATGATCCGTATTCTGCGCAAGCGCTACCCGATCTGCAAGGTGATCGTGCTGCCGGTCCGGGTCCAGGGGAAGGAAGCCCCGCCGGAGATCGTGGGCGCCATCCGCTACGCCAACCGCTGGCGCGTGGCAGATCTGCTCATCGTCGGCCGCGGCGGCGGCTCCATGGAGGACCTGTGGGCCTTCAACGACGAGCGGGTGGCCCGGGCGATCTACGCTTCGGAGCTGCCGGTCATCTCCGCCGTGGGCCACGAGCCGGATGTCACGATCTCTGACTTTGTGGCGGACCTGCGGGCCGCCACGCCGTCCAACGCGGCGGAGTTGGCGGTGCCCGACCGCATGGAGCTGACGGAGCGGTTCGCCGCCCTGAAAAACCGCATGGCCCGCGCGGAGGTACAGCAGCTGCGCCGGCGGCGCGAAGCGCTGGCGGTCCTGGCGGAAAGCCGGGCCCTGCAGGACCCCATGGCGCCGATCCAGGACAAGCGCATGACGCTGGACCTGATCCATCAGCGGTTGATCCGCCTGGCAAAGGAAACGGTGGCCGAGCGCAGGCAGACCTGCGCTGCCCTGGCGGCGTCGCTGGACGCCCTCAGCCCCCTCAAGGTGCTGGGCCGGGGCTATGCCGTGGCCCGGGACGAGGCCGGCAATATCCTGAAGGATGCACAGCAGGCGCAGCAGGGCGGACGGGTCCATGTGACGTTGGGCCGCGGCGCCCTCGCTTGTACTGTGGACGAGATACTGCAAGGAAAAGAGGATGTACAATGGCAGAGAAAAAAATGAGCTTTGAGCAGTCCGTGGACCGGCTGCAGGAGATCGTGGCAGCCCTGGAAAAGGGCGACGCGCCCCTGGCCGATTCCCTGAAACTATTTGAAGAGGGCACAAAGCTGGTCTCCTCCTGCACCGCCATGCTGGAACAGGCGGAGCAGAAGGTGGTCAAGCTCGTCAAAAGCGCAGACGAGACTCCCACAGAGGAGCCCTTTTTCTCCCAGGAAGAAGAGGAATGATATGACAGCTGCATTTCAGGCGCAAAGCGCCGCTTATCTGAAAGCGATCGAAGCCTATCTTGACGCACAGTTCCGGCGAAAGGCCCCCTGGGGCGTGCTGTATGAATCCATGCGCTACAGCCTGCTGGCCGGCGGCAAACGGATGCGCCCCATGCTTTCCCTGGCGTTCTGCGCGCTGCACGGCGGCCGCTGGGAGAATGCGCTGCCCCTCGGCTGCGCGGTAGAAATGGTGCATACCTATTCATTGATCCACGACGATCTGCCCTGCATGGACGACGACGATCTGCGCCGGGGCAAACCCACCAACCACAAAGTATACGGCGAGACCATGGCCGTGCTGGCCGGCGACGGCCTGCAGGCGGAGGCCTTCGGCCTGATCGCCGCTGCGCCGGCCCTCTCCGACCGGCAGAAGATCCGCGCCGTACAGGTCCTTTCTGACGCCTGCGGCGCGAATGGCATGGTGGCGGGCCAGGTGCTGGATATGGCGCGCCACGAAAGCCGGGAACAGCTTTTGCTGCTGCACAGCCTCAAGACCGGGGCCATGATCGCCGGCGCGGCGAAAATGGGCTGCATCGCCGCCGACGCGGACGAGCAGGCCGTGCAGTGCGCCGAGACCTATGCCCAGAAGCTCGGCCTGGCCTTCCAGGTCTATGACGACGTGCTGGACGTGGTGGGCAGCGAGGCGGAGCTGGGAAAACCCATCGGTTCGGACAGGGAAGAGGGGAAGTTCACCTTTGTGGACCTCCTGGGCGTGGACGGCGCGCTGGATTACGCCGCCCGGTGTACTGCCGAGGCGAAAGACGCCCTGGCCGGCCAGGGCGACACCGCCTTCCTCCTGGAACTGGCGGACCAGCTGCTGCAGCGCAAAAATTAAAGGGGGACAGGAACCGCCGCGTATGCGCGGTTTTTCAAAAGAGACTGCATATACGGCGCGGCAGGTGCGGCAGCATCTGCCGCGCTGTTTTTGCGGCAATTTCTTCTGCCGCGGCGTTTTCGGGGCCGTGCCGATTTGCGCCGCCAATTGTGAACCGTTTGTAAAATATGGAAAAATATCCGCGGTTTTGGCGAGAAATGAGATGAATAAACCTTGCATATTTTCAAAAATATGCTAAAATATGAGAATACTAAACAGCGGCGCAGTATCCTAGTCAGTTCAGTCGTTTACCAGGAAGGGCCTAAAAATCCTTTGAAGGGCATATCGATGAAGTCCCTGGTGTTTGCTTCTTACGCCCAGTTTGGGGTGGATGCTGGGGGTTAAGATTTGCGGGCGACTTGCAATGGCATGCAAACTCGACCCGCTTATCGTGGAGACCTGTTCTTGTGATGAGCCAAGATTTTCCCGGAACGGGCTTGTGACTCGTTACGAAACAGGGTGAAACCTGCAATGTGGTGTGCAAGGGACATGCGTCCCCTATTGCTATGTGCAGAGTAGCCTGCCTTGAGTGGGTATGGCGGATGTGGGAACTACGCATCGGATCCCCGGCCAGGGACCCGATGCGATCGCCTGCTGAAACCATAACTGCAAAAGAGGCTAAGAAACAGACTGTCTGCCGTGGAAAACACCTAGGCTGTCGTTTTCGTGGGCACCTGAAGGATTGCAGTGCGGACTAAGTGGCAGTCGGGTCGCAATGGCGGCAACGCCTTGCCGCGGAGCATAAAGGGAAACCGCCAAGCGGAAACGCGCGGTGCTCCGTGGGGAAATCCTACCCGTACCTAAGCCGTAAGATTTACTTCAGGTGCTGCCGTCTGTTTAGTTTTCTTATGAAATCCTGCGATGTTCTTTTCGTGGATCGAGGAGGCTTCCCGGTGGAAAACCAGAAAAAAGCCCGGGCGAAAAAAGCGCCCGGCAGTGAAAAGGGCCAGAAAAAGCGGGACTATTGGGTCCCGAAGATCTTTTTCATGTCCATCGTCATCTCCGCCGTGTTCAGTCTCGTTTCTTCCAACGTGCTCGAGGGCGCGGGCTATATCGTCGCGTTTTTGCTGCTGATGGCCTTTATCCTCATCGGCATTCTGTTTGACGTTGTCGGCGTTTCCGTGACGGTGGCGGACGAGCGCCCGTTCCACTCCATGGCGGCGCACCGGGAAAAGAGCGCCTCCTGCGCGCTGCGGCTGATCCGCAACGCCGAAAAGGTCAGCAGCGTCTGCAACGATGTGGTAGGCGATATCTCCGGCATCGTCAGCGGCTCGACGGCCGCGGTCATCGTTACGCGGTTGTGCGCCTCTTTTGATTTGGATTCCGTGCTGATGTCCCTGGTGATCTCGGCCCTGGTATCCGGGCTGACCATCGGCGGCAAAGCCATCGGAAAGAAGATCGCCATCAACAACAGTACCCAGGTCGTTCACACCGTTTCGCGCGTTATCTATATGGTGCGCCGCAAGTGAGAGGACGCGCCCTCCGGAACAGGCGAAGGGCCATCGGATGGAGCAGATACATGCAGTACGATATTTTAGATCAAATCACATCCCCGGATGACGTCAAAAAGCTGTCAGCAGATCAATGCAGGCAGCTTTGCGCGCAGTTGCGGGCTTTTTTGGTGGATTCCGTATCCAAAACCGGCGGCCATCTCGCGTCGAACCTCGGCGCGGTGGAGCTGTCCGTGGCCATCCACCGCGTGTTCGACACAGCCGTGGACCGGCTGGTTTTCGACGTGGGGCACCAGTGTTATGTACACAAGGCCCTGACGGGGCGCGCCGCGCTGTTTTCCACCCTGCGGACCTTCGGCGGCCTTTCCGGCTTTCCGAAGCCCTACGAAAGCATCCACGATGCATTCATCGCGGGCCACGCATCCAATTCCGTTTCCGTCGCCTTGGGCATGGCCCGGGCGCGCACGCTGAAAAAGGAGAATTACCAGGTGCTGGCCGTCATCGGCGACGGCGCCCTGACCGGCGGCCTGGCCTATGAGGGCCTGAACAACGCCGGCGCCTCCGGCGAACCGCTGATCATCATCCTCAACGACAACGGCATGTCCATCGGGCGGAATGTGGGCGGCGTCGCCAGCCATCTTTCCCATATCCGCATCCGGCCCGGATATTACCGGTTCAAAAAGAATTATCACCGCGTGATGCGCCATTTCCCCGGGGTGTACGATCATATCCACCACCTGAAAACGAACCTGAAAAAGGCCATCTGGCCCTGCAGTTTTTTTGAAGACATGGGCTTTCAGTATCTGGGCCCGGTGGACGGGCACGATCTGGATCAGCTCTGCCACGTTCTCAGCTGGGCCAGGGAGCTCCATGCGCCTGTCGTCGTGCATGTCAACACCGTGAAAGGGAAGGGGTATTCCTTCGCCGAGGAGAATCCGGACAAGTTCCACGGCATCTCCGCCTTTGACCCGCAGACCGGGCTGACCCTCCGCGGCGGGGGCGAATCCTTCAGTTCCGTCTGCGGAAAAACCCTGTCGGACCTGGCCGGCCACGACCCGCGGATCTGCACCATCACCGCGGCAATGGAATCCGGCACCGGCCTCGACAGCTTTGCCCAAGCGCACCCCGAGCGCTTTTTCGACGTCGGCATCGCAGAAGGCCACGCCGTGGCCATGGCGGCCGGCATGGCGGCCCAGGGCATGATCCCGGTCTTTGCAGTCTACTCCAGTTTCCTGCAGCGGGGATTTGATATGCTGATCCATGACGTCGCCCTGATGCAGCTGCATGTGGTGTTCGCAGTGGACCGGGCGGGCCTTGTGGGCGAAGACGGCGAAACCCATCACGGCGTTTTCGATGTGGGGTACCTGTCGCTGGTCCCCGGCATGAAGATCTACTGCCCGGCGAGCTTCGCGGAGATGCGGAGCATGATGGAGCACGCGGCGCTGGAGGAGGCCGGCCCTGTGGCCGTACGCTATCCCCGCGGCGGCGAAGGCGCCTACAAGGGGCTCTCCCGCGGCCTTTCCGCCTGTCTGCGTCCGGGAAAGGATTTCACCCTCGTCGCTTACGGCACGATGCTCAACGAGGCGCTGGCCGCGGCGGAGCTGCTGGAAGGGAAGGGCATTTCCGCAGAAATCATAAAGCTGAACGCCATCGCGCCGCTGGACTGCGGCGCCGTGGCGTCGTCGTGCGGGAAAACAGGCCGCCTTCTGGTGCTGGAGGACTGCATGGAAGACGGCTGCGTGGGCGAAAAGCTCGCCGCGGCGCTGGCGGAGCAGGGCCTGTCCCTGCGCAGCCTGATCCTGAAGAATCTCGGGCGCACGTTCACGAATCAGGGCAGCGTCCCCCTGCTGCGCAAAAGCAGGGGGCTGGACGCGGAAAGCGTCGCGGCGGCAGTGGAGGAGGCGATGAAGCATGGCAAAGAAACGGCTTGATATCGTAGTCTTTGAGCGCGGCCTGGCGGAAAGCCGCCAAAAAGCCCAGGCGCTGATCATGGCCGGCGAAGTCTTTTCCGGAGACCGGAAGCTGGACAAGGCCGGCATGGCGGTCAGCGAGGACATCCCGCTGGAAGTGCGCGGAAACAGCCTGCGCTATGTGGGCCGGGGCGGGCTGAAGCTGGAAAAGGCCATCAATGCCTTTTCCCTGGATCTCTCCGGCAGGATCGCCGCAGATATCGGCGCCTCCACCGGCGGCTTTACCGACTGCATGCTGCAGAACGGCGCATCGAAGGTATACGCTGTCGATGTGGGCTACGGTGAGTTGGCCTGGAAGCTGCGCAGCGACGAGCGGGTGGTGGTCCTGGAACGCACGAATGCCCGCTATCTTGACCATACTCAGATCCCGGATGAACTGGATTTCGCCTCCATCGACGTGTCCTTCATTTCGCTGAAGCTGATTTTCCCCGCCGTTCACGCTCTTTTGAAAGAGAACGGCCAGGTCGTCAGTCTGATCAAACCCCAGTTCGAGGCCGGCCGAGAACTGGTGGGGAAGAAAGGCATCGTGCGCGATCCCCATGTCCACAAGATGGTGCTGGAGCAGTATCTGGAAAACGCGGAAAACGCCGGTTTTTCCGTTCTGGATCTCACATATTCCCCCATCACCGGCCAGGAGGGAAACATCGAATACCTCGGCTTTCTGGAAAAAGGCGCCGGCCGCAGCCGGGAGATCGATCTGCAGGCAGTCATCGACGAATCCCACGCGGCATTGAAGGGGTAACGTTATGAAAAAAGTGGTTTTGTGCCCGAATCCCTATCGGGACCGTCAATTGGCGACAACCAAAAATGTCTGCCGCATTCTGGATGATCTGGGGATCGAAGCGGCGATCACGCTGCCGTTCCATCCCGACCTGTCCGAGATGCCGAAGGAACTGACCTATCAGCCGCTCAAAGCGGCGCTCAAAGGCGCAGACCTGATGATCGCCTTCGGCGGCGACGGCAGCATCCTGCATCTGGCAAAGACGGCGGCGATGCACCGCATTCCGATCCTGGGCATCAACCTTGGGAATCTGGGCTATATCGCGGAATTGGAGAGCGGTGATCTGGAGCTGCTGCGGAAGCTGAAAAACGGCCAGCTCCGGCGCGAAGCGCGCATGATGCTGGACGTGCGCGTATTCCGCGGCGAAAAACAGGTGTATTCCGAAGTGGTGCTCAACGACGCGGTCATCACAAAAGGCGCTGTGGCCCGGGTCATCAAGCTGCAGATGTATCTCAACCAGCGGGAATTTCTCCGCATCGGCGGCGACGGCGTCATTTTTGCAACGCCCACCGGCTCCACGGCCTATTCCCTCTCCGCAGGCGGCCCCGTGGTGGACCCCGCGGCGCAGAATATTCTGATCACCCCCATCTGCGCCCACTCACTGATCTCCTCGTCCTATGTGCTGGGACCGGATCAGGTCATCGAGATCCAGTCCGTCAACAACGGCAAGAAAACGGTTTACCTTTCCTCCGACGGCGGAAAGGCGTTCGTGCTCCGGGAAGGCGACCGGGTCGTGGTCCGGCGCTCCAGGCATATCACAGAACTTCTCAAGCTGAAAGACTGCAGCTTTTACGAAACATTGCGGAAAAAAATGGCTGATCGGGAGATGAGAAAATGAAAACAAAGCGGCAGGAAAAAATATTGGAGATTATCGCGTCCCGCCCCATCGAAACCCAGGAGCAGCTGCTCCAGGCGCTGAAGGCAGCCGGGATGAACGTGACCCAGGCGACTATCTCCAGAGATATCAAGGAACTGCATTTGGTGAAGGAGCAGACTGGCCGCGGCAGCTATCACTACGCCGTTTCCGTTCACAAGGCAACGTTCCACAACAGCGGAAAACTGCGGACGATCTTCCGCGAAAGCGTCAGCAGTTTTGACGCCGCCCAGAATATTGTCGTGCTGAAAACGCTGCCGGGACTGGCGTCCGCCGCCTGCGCCGCGCTGGACAACATGAATATCGACGTGCTGGTGGGCTCCCTGGCGGGAGACGATACCGTGCTTTTGATCATGCGGGACAACGAAAGCGCCGCGCGCTTCTGCGAAGATATCCAAAAAATGATCGAGTGATAGAAAGGGGCTGGGCCACGCCATGCTGATGCTGCTGCATATCGAAAATATCGCGGTGATCGAAAAAGCGGACATCACCTTTCAGAACGGCTTTAATGCCCTGACCGGCGAAACCGGCGCAGGCAAGTCCATCATTATCGACGCCCTCGGCGCAGTGCTGGGCCAGCGCGTATCCCGCGACCTGGTACGCAGCGGCAAAAAGAGCGCCTCTGTCAGCGCGATGTTCTGCGATCTGGACGAGCTGGTCCCGCTCCTGCAGGAATTGGGCGCCGAACCGGATGAGGACGGCATGCTCCTCCTGCAGCGCGAGATCCAGTCGGACGGAAAATCCCTCTGCCGGATCAACGGCCGTCCCTGCACCGCCGCTCAGCTGCGCCAGATCGGCACGAATCTGCTCAATATCCACGGCCAGCACGACGGACAGCAGCTGCTGGACGAAAAACAGCATCTCCGCTATCTTGACCGCTTTGGAAGGGTGGAGGCAGTCTACGCCGCCTATGCCGGACGCTACCACGCCATGCGCGCCCTGCAGCGGGATATGGACGCGCTGCAGATGGACGAAAAGGAACGGGAGCGCCGGATCGAGACCCTCCGGCGAGAGATCGAAGAACTGGAGCGTGCCCAGCTGAAGACAGGGGAAGAGGAAGCGCTGCTGGAGCGCCGGAATCTTCTGCGCAACGGCGAGAAATACAGCGCCGCCGTCGAGGGCGCCGATTACTGCCTCAGCGGCAGCGAAAACGTAAACGGCGCCGTATCCCAGGTGGAGGACGCGGAAAATGCGCTGGGCGGTATCCGCCAGCTGGGTGATTCCTATGCGCAGCTGCTGGAGCGTCTGGTGGACGTCCGCCACGAATTGTATGACATCGCCGAGACCGTGCGGGACATGAAACTTCAGTTCGATTTTTCTCCCGAAGAACTGGACGATGTGGAGGGGCGGCTGGATCAGCTCTACCGCCTGAAAAAGAAATACGGTCCCACGGTGGAGGATATGCTGGCCTATCTTGACGGGGCAAAGCAGGAACTGGACGAGATCCAGTGCGCCGACGATACCCTCGCCCGCCTTTCCAAGAAGTACGCCGCGGCGCAAGAGGAGGCCCTGGCCGCGGCAGGGGCGCTGAGCGCGGCGCGCCGGGCGGCGGCATCGGATCTCCAGGCGCGCATCCTGCAGGAACTGCGGGACCTGGATATGGCAAAGGTCCGCTTCGAGATCGCCTTTTCCAAAAAAGCGCCGGAAAGCGACGGGCAGGACCAGGTGCAGTTCATGATGTCCGCCAACCCGGGCGAGGAACTGCGGCCGATCCATAAGATCGCCTCCGGCGGCGAACTGGCCCGCATTATGCTGGCACTGAAAAACGTGCTGGCGGAAACGGACCATGTGGGGACGCTGGTGTTCGACGAGGTGGACACCGGCGTATCCGGCCGCGCGGCTCAGAAAGTGGCGGAAAAAATGGCCTCTGTTTCCCGGCGCAAGCAGGTGCTCTGCGTGACCCATCTGCCCCAGATCGCCGCCATGGCAGACGCGCACTTCTCTGTGGAGAAAGCCGAGGAACAGGGGCGCACCCGCACCCGGGTCACCCTGCTCGACCGCCGGCAGCGCGCGCAGGAGCTGGCGCGGATCACCGGCGGCGCCCACATCACCGAGGCGCTGCTGAAAAGTGCCGAAGAAATGCTGGACGCCGCGGAGCGGTACCGCCGCGAATTGGCCCGGGCCTAAAGCGCATTTTGTCCGCGGGGACGGAAGGGGCCGCCCCCGCGCGTCATTTTTCTGCCGTTTTCCAAAAAATTCCGCTTGCTTTTCCCCGCGCTTTTTGATAGGATAGAGCGGAATAAGAGAGGAGGGGACAGGCAGTGAAGCGGCTATTCCATTGCAGCGTTTCGTTTTTCTGCGCCGTCCTTTTCCCGTATCATCCGTTGCAATCGCTTTTTCCACAGGGCGGTTGCTTTTTTTAGGGCTTCCGCGCGAAAGACGCGGTATTTTGTTGAAAGAGAGGGGTTTTTATGAAGAATCAGCCCAATGCCCAGCAGCCGGTATACGACGCGCGCACGCTGGGCAGACCCAAAATGGCGATCCTGGGCCTGCAGCACATGTTCGCCATGTTCGGCGCAACGGTCCTGGTCCCGATCCTGACCGGCATCTATTTTTCCGAAAACGGCGTTTCTTACGGTCTTTCCATCCAGGTAACGCTACTGTTTGCCGGCCTGGGCACGTTGTTTTTCCATCTTTGCAGCAAGTTCAAGGTCCCGGCTTTTCTGGGCTCGTCCTTTGCCTTCCTGGGCGGCTTCCAGACCATCGCCACGCTGGACACCGGTATTTTTGCCGGCATGCCCATGAGCGAGCGCCTGCCCTATGCCTGCGGCGGTATCGTGGTGGCGGGCCTTTTGTATCTCGTCCTGGCGCTGATCATCAAAACCGTGGGCGTGAACCGCGTCATGCGCTTCCTGCCGCCCGTGGTTACGGGCCCGATCATCATCTGCATCGGCCTGACACTGGCGCCCTCCGCCGTTACAAATGCGTCCACCAACTGGTTCCTGGCGGCGGTCGCCCTGGCGGTGATCGTGGTGTTCAATATCTGGGGCAAGGGCATGTTCAAGATCATCCCCATCCTGATGGGCGTTCTGATCTCCTATGCTGTGGCGCTGATCATGAACGCCATGGGCATGACGAATCCCGACGGCAGCGCGATTTTGAATTTCGCCGACGTGGCGGCCGCCCAGTGGATCGGTCTGCCGCCTGTCCAACTGTGCAAATTTGACATCACCGCCATCCTGGTAATGGCGCCCATCGCCCTGGCGACCATGATGGAACATATCGGCGATATGTCCGCCATCTCCGCCACCGTGGGCAGGAACTACCTGGCCGATCCCGGCCTGCACCGCACCCTGGTGGGCGACGGTATCGCCACGTCTCTGGCGGCCCTGTTCGGCGGCCCCGCCAATACGACCTACGGCGAGAACACCGGCGTTCTGGTTCTTTCGAAAGTCTACGACCCCCGAGTGATCCGTCTGGCCGCCCTGTACGCCATCATTCTGAGCTTTATCCCGAAATTTGCCGATATCATTGCCTCCATGCCCAGTGCCATCATCGGCGGCGTCAGCTTCATCCTTTACGGTATGATCTCCGCCATCGGCGTGCGCAATGTGGTGGAAAGCAAGGTGGACTTCACCAAGTCCCGCAATCTGATCATCGCGGCGGTGATCCTGGTCTGCGGCCTGGGCTTCTCCGCGGGCCTGACCTTCACCGTGGCCGGCACTTCCATCACGCTGACCGGCCTGGCCGTCGCCGCCATCGCAGGCATCGTCCTCAATGCGATCCTGCCCGGCAACGACTATGTCTTCAATGCCGACGCACCCGGCAACGACTCCGGAAATATGGGTACCTACGGCGAAGGCGCGCAATAAACTGGTTTAGCTTCTAAAACAGATAGCGGCGGCAGGAGTTCCTGCCGCCGCTGTTTTTCGTTTATGCGCCCTGTTTGATACGCTCCGAAAGGCGCTGAAACCAGAATTCCTGATCCGCTGTGACCAGCGCGCCGGAGCGGCGCAAAGAGGCGACGGCTTCCAGCGCCCGGTCGTGCAGTTCCTCCGGCATATCGCAGCCGTAGCCGGTGCTGGAAACCAAGAGCGCACGTTCCTCGTCGGTAAAATCGCCGCCGGCGATGGTTTTCACATAGACCGCCGGATAACGGATAAAGGTTTCAGCCAGCACCGCACAGTAGCCGTCGGCCATCCAGCCGTCCAGATTTGTACGGCAGGCGCCGGCCAGGAGGCAGGCGATTTCCTTTTCCGAAAGATTTTCCTGCTTCGCAAGCCAGGAAAGCAGCGTCTGCTGCGTCTCCGTTTCCTTTCCGGCCTCGCCCAGCTTGCCGAAAGCGACCCAGTCAAGGAATGGGATGTTCGCATAAATCGCGGCGCGGTACTGATAGATCTCTTCAGTCGAGAGATCCCGGTCATTTTCCAACGCGGTCAGAGCGATATAAGTGCTTTGCGCCGCGCCCGGGCTGTCGATCGCCACCTCCGGGGGCGTGTGCCCCAGCCAGAAGCAGAGCGCGATCACGGCCGCCGCGGCGATCCCAATGGGGATGAGAAAGCGGCGCTTTTTCCGGGGCGATACCTTTGGGGCCGGCGATGCGCCGCCTTCCGGCAATGCCGCGCCTCCACAAGGAAGAAAGTCGTCCAGCGGCCGGTGAAACAGCTCCGCCAGCGCCATAAGATTTTCGCTGTCGGGGCAGGAGAGATTTGTCTCCCATTTGGAAACCGCCTGGCGGCTGACGCCCAGATGATCGGCCAGCCCTTCCTGGGAAAGGCCCGCCTCCCTGCGCAGGGCCTGGATTTTTTCGCCGAGGGTCATACGATCACGTCCTTTCCGCTTTCAGTATACTAAAAATGAAGGCAAATAGCTGCCAACTGGCTGTCAACTATTGGTTGCGGCCGTCATTTTTTGGCTGAAACGCCGCAGAGCGTTGACAAAAGGGGCGCAGATGTGATATAGTTCCATCCAACAGCGATGATGGGGACAAGTAACACCGCGCAGATCCTGCCAAGAGAACTCCCGGTTTTGGTGGAAGGGAGAGAGGGTGCCGGTGCGAATACCCCCCGGAGCCGCCGCCTGAACGCAGCATGTCAGTAGGGCCGGCCGGGTGCGCCCGATAGCGCGCAAGCCGTGTTGCTGCACGGCGCAAGGCCGGAAGCGTGAGCTTTCGGCGAAGCAGAGGTGGTACCGCGTTTCGTTCCGTTGACGCCCTCTGTCCTGATGGGGACAGGGGCGCTTTTATTTTGCCCCGAAGCGGAGTGACCGCCGCGCCCCACAGGGGAACCGATCAAAGAAAAGGAGAATGTGCGTATGACCTGTTATGAAGAACTAAAGGCCCGGGGCCTCATCGCTCAGGTGACCAACGAGGAAGAGATCTCGAAAATGATCAACGAGGGCAAGGCCACTTTCTACATCGGCTTTGACCCCACGGCGGACAGCCTGCACGTGGGCCATTTCATGGCCCTGTGCCTGATGAAGCGGCTGCAGATGGCCGGCAACAAGCCCATCGCTCTGGTGGGCGGCGGCACCGGCTATATCGGTGACCCCTCCGGCCGCACCGACATGCGCTCGATGATGACCCCCGAGACCATTCAGCACAACTGCGACTGCTTCAAAAAGCAGATGGAGCGCTTCATCGAGTTCGGCCCCGGCAAAGCCCAGATGGTGAACAACGCCGAGTGGCTCCTGAAGCTCAATTACATCGAGCTTCTCCGGGAAGTGGGCGCTTGCTTCAGCGTGAACAATATGCTCCGCGCCGAGTGCTACAAGCAGCGCATGGAAAAGGGCCTCAGCTTCCTGGAATTCAATTATATGATCATGCAGTCCTATGACTTCTATTACCTGTTCCAGCACTACGGCTGCAATATGCAGTTCGGCGGCGACGATCAGTGGTCCAACATGCTGGGGGGCACCGAGCTCATCCGCCGCAAGCTGGGCAAGGACGCCCACGCCATGACCATCACCCTGCTGCTCAACTCCGAGGGCAAGAAGATGGGCAAGACCGCCTCCGGCGCGGTGTGGCTGGATCCCAACAAGACTTCTCCCTACGATTTTTATCAGTACTGGCGCAATGTGGACGACGCCGACGTGCTCAAGTGCCTGCGGATGCTCACCTTCCTGCCCCTGGAGCAGATCGACGAGATGGACAAGTGGGAAGGCGCCCAGCTCAACCAGGCCAAGGAGATCCTGGCCTTCGAGCTCACGAAGCTGGTCCACGGCGAGGAAGAGGCGGAGAAAGCTCAGCAGTCCGCCAAAGCGCTTTTCGCCGGCGGCGGCAGCAGCGCGGACATGCCCTGCACCCATCTGACCGACGCACAGTTTGCCGACGGCAAAATCGGCGTTTTGAATCTGCTGACGGCATGCGGCCTGTGCGCCTCCAACGGTGAGGCCCGCCGGCTGGTGCAGCAGGGTGGTATATCCGTGAACGACGCCAAAGTAACCGCAGCGGACGCCGTGTTTGAAAAGGACGCCTTTGCCGGCGACGGGATCGTCATCAAAAAAGGCAAAAAAGTCTTCCACCGTGCATGTTTGGACTGATCTTCCAAAACGATATATAAAAAGCGTGCTCCCTTTCGGGAGCACGCTTTTTATATATACTGCGGATCAGTCCTTTGTGATATACCCCTCTGCGCACAGCAGTTCCGCCAGCAGCACGCCGCCGCCGGCGGCGCCGCGCAGGGTGTTGTGGCTCAGGCCGACAAACTTATAGTCGTACTGCGTATCGGGGCGCAGGCGGCCCAGGGAAATGGCCATGCCGCCCTCCAGGCCGCGGTCCAGCCGGGTCTGGGGCCGGTCCGGCTCCTCAAAATAATGGAGGAACTGCTTGGGGGCAGAGGGGAGCGCCAGTTCCTGGGCCCGGCCGGCGTACGCTGCCCAGTCCGCTTTGATCTGCTCCAGGGAGGGCGCGCGGCCATCCTTGAATTTCATAAACACGGCGGCCATGTGCCCATCCTGGCAGGCCACGCGGATGCACTGGGCTGTGATGGAGATCCCGTCGATGGGAAGGATCTTGTTCCCTTCGATCCGGCCCCATACCTTCAGCGGCTCCTGCTCGCTCTTTTCCTCTTCGCCGCCGATATAGGGGATGCAGTTGTCCACCATTTCCGGCCAGCGCGCAAACGTCTTGCCGGCGCCGGATATGGCCTGATAGGTGCATACCAAGACCTTTTCCAAACCGTATTTCAGCAGGGGGGAGAGGGCCGGCACATAGCTCTGGATCGAGCAGTTGGATTTGACGGCGATGAAGCCCTTTTTCGTGCCGAGACGCTTTCTCTGGGCATCGATGATGCGGATATGGCCAGCGTTGATCTCGGGCACGACCATGGGAACATCCTCCGTCCAGCGGTTGGCGCTGTTGTTGGACACCACCGGCACTTCCAGTCTGGCATATTTCTCTTCCAGGGCGCGGATGGCGTCCTTTTTCATATTCACGGCGCAGAAGACGAAATCCACCTGTACGGCCAGCTTCTCAGCGTCTGCTTCCGCATCCAGTACGATCAGATCCTTTGCCGCGGAGGGGATCGGTGTCTCCATGGCCCAGCGGCCGGCGACCGCGTCTTCATAGCGCTTTCCTGCGCTGCCGGCACTGGCGGCCACGGCGACGAGCCGGAACCAGGGGTGGTTCTCCAACAGCGTGACAAAGCGCTGGCCGACCATGCCGGTC
>CAJFFX010000002.1 GCA_904374485.1 Candidatus Pseudoscillospira falkowii
ATAGTTATTTTTGCAGCACCTGCACGATTTCGCCGATATAGGTCCGGTGATAATCCTTTTCCGGATAGACCGCCGCCGCCAGCGCGCGATCCGCGAACTGCTCTTCGCGGAAATCCGCCGCATAGAGTTTGCGGCAAACAAGCACCCGGCGCGCCTGCGTAAAATAAGGCGCATCTCCCGCCGCGTAAGCCGTCGTAAAGCCGCACTTCCCTACCTTGTCGACCTCCCTGCCGCTTTTGCTGCCGCAAAGCTGCAGCGCCGCCCGATAGTCCGCATCAAAAAAGGAAACCGTAAAATAAGCGCTGCGCTCCATAAACCCATAGGTATAGCGCTGCGGGCGGACATAGACCGTGCAGACGGGTTTTCCCCACAGCGTGCCCAAACCGCCCCAGCCGATGGTCATGGTGTTCAGCCGCGCGCGATCCCCCGCCGTCAGCAGAGGCGTTTTCTTTTCAAAGTCTTCCAGCGGCGCCATTGTCAGAGTCTTCACAGGTACCTCGTGCAAAATCTCTTCCATAAACAACCTCCCGATCAACAAATGGCCTTCTATCCGATTGCATTTACAAGTATATGATAAAACAGGAAAAAAAGAAACCCCCGTATCGCAACGATACGGGGGATTGGGTCACACGATCAAGCAAGCAAGCGCTTACTTGTCCAGGCCGAACTTCTTGTTGAACTTTGCAACACGGCCGCCGGTATCCACCAGCTTCTGCTTGCCGGTGAAGAAGGGGTGACACTTAGAGCAGACTTCCACCTTGATATCCTTCTTGGTAGAACCTGTCTCAATCACATTACCGCAGGCGCAGCGAATAGTAGTCTGCTGATAATTGGGATGGATTCCTTCCTTCATTGCTCTTGTTCACCTCTTTCCCATCAAATTGCCCGGTCACAGGCAAAAGATAGTTTAGCATACCGCGCGGTAAAAAGCAAGGATTATTTTTGGAAATCCTGTGTTTTTTTGCGCGCAGCGCCGGAATACGACCATTTTTCGCCTCTCACAAGTCCACGCAGGCATTCGTTGCAAAAAAGTACAGCACCCGCCGGCAGACCGGCTTTTCAAAAATGCGGGCCAGCACGTCGCTGTAGGCCGTCAGCTGGGGGCGATATTCCTCGGCGCGGGCCGCCTCCTCGCCGGGAAGCAGCCGGTCCGTTTTGAAATCCACGACCGTCAGCCCCTCCGCCGTTTCAAAAAAGCAGTCCACAGCGCCCTGGAGCAGCACCTCGTCACCGGAGACGTCCCCCGGGAAATATTTGGACACCTGCTCCAGCACGGAAAAGCGGTATTCCCGCCAGATCTTATCCGGCGGCGCGGCGCGCAGGGCCCGGCCCAGGGGCGAGGCAAACAGCGCCGCCAGCTGCTGGGGGGAAACCGCGTCGGCCTGCTCCGCCGTGAGGAAGCGGCGCGCCGTCAGGCGGGAGAGTTCCTGCCGGATCTGCTCTGGAGAATCGGTCCTGGAAAAGTCCAGGAACTGCAGCGCCTGGTGGACAGCCGTGCCCCGCTCCGCCGCAGACAGTTTTCGTTCCCCTTCCAAAAAGCGGGGCGCGCGGAAGCTGTCCTGAACCGGCACGGGCACCTCCGTATCCTCCGCGATGCGCTGATCCACCAGCCGGCCCTTCAGCTGCGTGGCCGTCAGCTTGGAAGGAAGGCGCGTTTCCGCTTCATAGGGATAGCGGAATTCCAGCAGCGCCCGGTCAAAGGGCCGCTCCTCCCCCGCCGCCGCAGGCGCCGCTTTCGGGCGAAGGCCGCGCTTCTGATAGGGCGTGCCATCCACCCACTCCACGTGCCAGGGGCTTCCGTCGTTGCAGATGCAGGCGCTCTCCAGCCCGGCAGCCTGACGCAGCGGGAAAGCCTCCGTCCGGCACAGCAGCGGCAAGAGGATCCACTGGGCCATGCTGGTGCAGCTGCCCACCGCTTCCGGCGCAGCGGGGCAGGACGCGCCCGGCAGTAGCTTCTTGACAAAGCCCGCCGCATTGCGCACCGCCGACACCAGGATCAACTTCTCCTTCGCTCGGGTCAGCGCCACATACAAAACGCGCATCTCCTCGCTCTTCTGCTCGCGCAGCTGCCGCTGGGCCACCGCTTCCCGGGCGGCAGTATTGTAGCGGATGCGGCGCGCAAGATCGATGCAGACGGGCCCCAGGCCCAGCTCCGGATGCATGAGCACCGGCGCCTGAACGTCGCTCTTGTTGAAGGCCTTGTTGAGCTCCGCCAGGATGACCACCGGGAACTCCAGGCCCTTGGATTTGTGAATGCTCATCAGGCGCACGCCGCGCTGCACCTTCGCGGGGCTGACCTGGATCTCCTCCCCCGTCTCCAGCAAAGCGCGCAGATGGCTGACAAACTGGAAAAGGCCCCGGTAGCCGGCGGCTTCAAAGCTGCGGGCGTATTCATAAAGGGCGATGAGCCGCGCCCGACGCTCCTCGCCGCCGTCCATGGCGCCGAATACGCCGAGAATGCTCCAGCGGTTATACAGGTGCCACAGCAGGCGGTGGACGCTCATGTCCGCTGCCAGAAAGCGCAGCTCCGCCAGATCGGCGAAAAAGCGCCGGCTGTCCTCTTCCCCGTCGCTGCACAGCGCGGTGTAGAAATCGCCCGCGGGGCAGTTGGCCCGGATCCGGGCCAACCGGTCCGGCGAAAAGGCGAACACCGGGGAGCGCAGAGCGGCGATCAGCGGCACATCCTGGCGGGGATTGTCGATCAGCTGCAGCATGGCATAGACCACCGCGATCTCCATGGCCGAGAAGAACTCCTCGCTGGCCGCAGCGGCGCAGGTGATCCCCTGCTCTGCCAGCACCCGCTCATAGAGCTTCTGCCGGGCGTTCGGCGAGCGCAGCAAGATCACGATGTCCTCCTCCCGTACCGGCCGCAGCGCGCCGTCCTCCCCCTGGACGAGATAGGGCTCGTCCAGCAGGGCGCGGATACGGCCTGCCACAAACCGCGCCTCGGTCTCGGCGCATTTCACCGCTTCCTTTGTCTCGTTTCCGCTGAAGTTCTGGTGATCCACCAGATAAAACTCCGTTTCGCACCCGGGCTTTTCCTGGTAATAGGACGCGCCGAAATGGAGTGCTTCCTCCTCGGTATAGGCCATCTCGCCGATATCCTCGGACATGAGATTGCCGCAGATGAAATTCGCCGCGTCCAAGATCTCCTTCCGGGAGCGGAAATTCTGCGACAGCAGGACCTTCCGCTCCTGCCCCTCCTCCGCCGCGTCGTACATTGGGTCGCGCTGGTAATGGCGCAGGAAGATCGTAGGGTCCGCCAGGCGGAAGCGGTAAATGGACTGCTTCATGTCGCCCACCATAAGAAGGTTTTTCTCCTGGCGCGACACGGCGGCAAAAATCTGATTCTGCACCTCGTTCGTATCCTGGAACTCGTCGATCATGATCTCGCGGTAACGGGCGGACACGGCCCTGCCCAGCTCTGTGGGCGCGCCGTCGGCGCCGGTGAGGATCTCCAGGGCAAAATGCTCCTGATCGGAAAAATCCGTGGCGTTGCGGTGCATTTTTTCCGCGGCGTATGCGCGGGCAAACGCCCCCGTCAGGCGCAGCAGGGCCAGCATGGCCGGAGCCATGTGCATCATGTCGGCGCGCAGGTCTTCCCCGGATACGGAAAAGAGCCTGCGCAGACGCTCGCAGTCCTTTTTGCACTGGTCCCACAAAAGCTTTGCCCGCACCTTCAGCGCGTTTTCGCCCCGGACAGGTTTGAGCTTTTCAAAGGTCACCGCGGCGCTGCCGGCGGCGTCCCAGCCCTCCTCCAGCAGGGAAAGGCAGGTCTCCATGCTCTCCGCCGCCGCGGAAAAGGCCGGCAGATACTGGCGCGCCAAGGTCTCGTCCTGCGCCATCTCCCGCGCCAGTTCCCCGAATACCCGCCGCCAGTAGGACAACGTCGTGCAGCCCTTCTGCAGCAGTTCCCGGCCCCAGGGCGTGTCCTCGATCTTTTCCGGGAGCGACGACCAGGCCGCCTCCTGCGCGTCGAGCCATTTCATAGGGTAGGCGTGACTCTGCAGCTTGGAAAACACCTGCAGCACCAACGCCTCCAGGGCGCTGTCGTCCCGCCCGGCGCCGATGGTGTCAGCCAGCAGCGCCGCGCCGCTGCCCTCTTCCATATCCGCATAAAACCGCTCCAGGACCCGCTGCAGCACCCGCATCCGAAGCAATTCCGCCTCTTTCTCATCCAAAACACGGAAATCCGGCGTCAGCGCGCAGTCGCCGCTGCCGCCCACCAGGTGGATATTCTCCCGCAGCAGATTCGTGCAGAAGGAGTCCACCGTGCGCACGTCGGCGCGGTAGATCAGCAGCGCCTGCTTCTGCAGGTGCGCATCGCCAGGCGCTTCTGCCAGGCGCTCGGAAAGCTCTGCGGCAATCTTCATGCGCAGTTCCGCTGCCGCGGCTTTCGTATAGGTGATGATCAGAAAATCCGTCACGTCCGCCGGATCTTTTTCGTCGGTGATATAGCGGAACAGGCGCTCTACCAGCACCTTCGTTTTTCCGCTGCCGGCGGCGGCGGAGACCAGCAGGCTGCCGCCGCGGTTGACCACCGCTTCCTGCTGCTGCTGTGTCAGCTGTACGCCCATGTTCACGCTCCTCCCTTCTCAGACACCGCGCAGATGCGGTCCACTTCTTCCCAGAACGCACTCTCCCGCACCGAGGCGATGTACTCCCGGCGGTCCCGGCCACGGCCCTCCTCAAAATGGCAGGCGGCGGCAAAGGCGCAGAAGGCGCAGGCGTTCTTGTTCTCGCTCTGGTAATTGGGGTCTGCGTCGATATTGCCCCGGTGCAGTTCCTCGGCGATCTTTTCGAGCAGATGGTCGATATAGCGGCTGAGCTTTCCCAACTGGGCCGCCGTAGCCACGCCCTCCGTGATACTCCCGTCCCGCTTCACCGTCAGGGGCAGGAAATGGGGCGACTGGGTAGCCCCGTGCTCCATGGCCTCCAGCACATCCGGGTGGCACAGATACATGCCGCTGCGCCGCAGCTCCTTTTCCATGGCGGCGGAGATCTCCTGGGCCGTGGCACCGCGGTCCATGGTCAGGATCGCGTCCCGGGCCGGCACATACTCCACGCCCGCCGGCACGATCTCCTCTCCGCCGCCCAAAACGCTGCGGCCCTCCCGCTCCAGGGCGAAAAGGTAAAGCAGCATCTGCACGCCCACGCCGTGGAGGATCTCCGAAAGGTCGAATTTCTTTTTGCCGGTCTTGTAATCCACCACGCGCAGATAAAGCTTTCCGTCCTTCACCCAGCCGTCCACGCGGTCCACCTTGCCGCTGACGGACAGGGCCCCGGCGCTGTTTTCGATGGTGACGGCGGGCAGCTTCCCGTGGCCGCCGAATTCCAGTTCGAAGGCCAACGGCACAAAATCGGAGACGGAAAGCTCCTCCGCCACATTCTCCACGATGCTGAACGCCGTTTTTTTCAGCCGGTTGAAGAGATAGCGGAACCGGGCGCTCTTTTCCTCCAGCCCGCCCAGATTTTCCCGGGCGAAGCGGTCGATATATCCTTCGATGAGCCCGCGCAGTTCCTCCTGCTCCAGATTGCGGAAGCCGCCGCGGCGGGCGGCCTCCCGGGCCGTGTTTTCCAGCAGATAATGGAGGAAAGTGCCGATCTCCGGGGCATCCAGCCCCGCCTTGCGCCGCTCTTTCGCCTTGAGGCCGTACTGCATGAAAAAGGCGAAATGGCAGGAATTGACCCGGTCGATGCGGGACGCGGACATGCGGATCTGCTCGCCGTAAAGCGTGCGCACCGCGTCCGGCGACAATCTGCCCCGCTCCAGAGTGCGCCCCCGCTCCATAGCCTCCAGAACGCGTCTCGTATCCTCCCGCTGCGCGAAATAATCCCACAGCGCGCCGCCCGGTTTTCCGGCCTTTTCCAAGGCCGGCACCGCCGCCGCGTAAAAGCGGGCCTCGTCTGGCCCTTCCTCCTTCAGGGACGGGAACAGCCGCCGGAGCCGCCCCACCACGAAGGCCGGCCGCAGCTCCGTTCCGGCAAGGTCGCTGCAGGGCCAGCTGACGCACAGCCGCTCCGTCGCCTGGGACAGCGCCGCATAGAGGTGCATCAGTTCCATATTCATCTGCTCCATGCCGAAGGGTGCCAGGCGCACGTTTTCCGCCAGGAGCTCCGCCCGGTCGCTGTCGGTCAGAAGACCGCCGCCGCTGCCCGCCGCGGGCAGCACATGGTCGTTGGCCCCCAGGAGGAAAACATAGCGGTAGGTATGGCGGTCGTTGCGCGTGATCTCCGCCACGCTGACCTGATCCAGCGCTACGGGGATCGTTCCGATCTCGTACTGGGTCAGCACCAGCTTCAAAAGGCGGGCAAATTCCCGCGCCTCCAGCGCCCCGTCCCCCAGGATAAATACGAACTGGTCCATCACGTCGCACAAAAGCTTCCAAATCTGGGTATATTCCTCGGCCAGCTTATTCTCGCCCATGGCGCGGAAAGCCGCCGTTTTTTCCTGCAGGCGGCCGGGCAGGTTGATGGCGCATAAAAAGTCGTACAGCGCCTCCACCTGCCCCCGGGCGGTTTTGTGCTCGGCCATGCGGCGCTGCAGGGCCAGCAGGGGCGCGCGTACCTGCCGGCGGCTTTCGTTGATCTGCTCCAGGCGGCGCCGGACATCGTCGCTCTCCGGCGCGTCATAGCCATCGGGATGGGCCGTCCAGGGGGCTTCCCGGGTCCACATGCCTCCGCGGATGTCCCATTTGAGCACATAGTTCTCCAGCGCGTCGCACGCTTCCGGCGCGATGTCCGCCATGCCGGTCTTCAGATAGCGGAACAGGTCTTCATATTCCCACTCGCCGGCAATAGTATCCAACGCGGAAAGCACCAGCGCGATCACCGGCTTTTCCAGAATGTCCCGGCTGCGGCTGACAAAGGCCGGGATCTCATAGCGCTCAAAGACGTTTTCAATGGTGGCCTCGTAATCCTGCATATTGCGCGCCGCCACCAGGATGTCGCGGTAGCGGCATTTGCCGCTGGCCGCCAGGGCGCGGATCTGCGCCGCGACGGCTTCCACCTCGTCATACGCCGTGGGCGCGCGGCACAGCGCCACAGCGTCCGTCTCCCCTTCGTAGGGGCGCAGGACGTCGAAAAAGCACTGCTCCAGATGGCGCAGGGCGCCGCCGTGCAGCGCCTGCTCCCGCAGGGGCGAGAGGATCGTCCGGCAGGCCGCCCCCTCCTGCTGGGCGATGCGCGCCAGCCGGCCGCGCACCTGCTGGGCCACGTCGAAAATGCCGCCGGAACGCGCCGGGTCGCCCAAAAGGGAGACCGTGACCGAATCGGCGGAGCGGATGATGCAGCGCAGCACCTCCTCTTCCCGGGCATTGAAATATAAAAAACCGTCCACATAAACGTGGAGCCCCTCGAAATACGCCTGTCCCTCTTTCTGTTCCAGCGCTTCCAGCAGCCGCTCCGTCAGATCGCGGCAGTCCCGCCCGTCCCGGCGCAGCAGCGTTTCATAAGCGCCGCAGATCAGCACAATATCCTGCACCTTGTCCCCCAGGGGCCTGGACAGCGTGTCCACATGGGAAAGCAACTCCGCCCCATCGATGCAGTAGGAGCGCAGCTCGTCGTGGAGGTGCAGCAGCTGCTCCAAAAACGCGGCTTTCTGGGAGGGCCGGCGGTAGACCTTCAGGACGCCCGCCGTTTCCTGCAGGGCGCGGTACATGGTCAGGATCCTGCCGCCGCCGTCCAGCACCGTGCCGCTCAGGCCGCCGGTGCGCGTCAGCACATCGGCCGCCAGCCAGCGGAAGCTGGCCACCGACACATGGCGGGACGCCCTGTCGCCGCACACGGCGCACAGGTCCCGCTCGGCCTGATGGGATGCGTGCTCCGGCACCAGAAGCATCTGTCTTCCCGCCGTTCCCTGCCGGGCGATTTCCTGCAGCATCCAGGCGGATTTGCCCGTGCCGGCCCGGTCCATCACGATCGTCAACTCTTTGTGCGCCATCGCCCTGTCCTCCCGTTTCTGCTCCATCCGCACCTGCGGCGCAGACGGAAACAGCGCATTGTATATGCGTTTAGTATATCACACATCTGTTCGAGAGGAAAGATGCATTTCACCGTCAGGGCAAAGATTTCTCGCCCCGGTGCGCGCCGGGGGAAACCGCGATTGCTTTTGCACCGCATTTGTGGTATAGTGGAGCCAATCTGCGGGACTGCGCCGCATCCCGCCATGCGAAAGGGGAGCCCTGCCCATGGAAAACGCCAGAGCCTGCGGCCGCAGCGACTGCACCGACTGCCCCCGGCAGCGGGTGGGCCGCTGCCACGCCACGCCGCAGCAGCGGGAAGACCACGCCTGCACCTGCGGCCTGAGCCGCGGCGCCCGGGAAGAAAACGAAGCGCCGCAATCGTGAAAAAAAGCAGCTGGAACGGTTTGGACCGGTCCAAGCTGCTTTTTTCGTTTCACGTGCGCAGCAGGACCGGCTGAAGCTGCCGGCCCGCCAGGGCCGCCTCCACCGCCTCCGGGATGCGCGTCATGTCCGCCACCAGGGAACAGGGCTTGTTCTCTGGGTCGTCCTGTCCAAAGGGGACGAAATAATAATCCCTGCGGGCCATCAGCCTGCCGATGTTCTCGGCGTTGGCCGAAAGGGCGTCGTTGCTGGCGATGGCCAGCAGCACGGGGCGGCGGTTGCGCAGATGCGCTTTTGCCGCCATCGTCACCACGGAATCGGTGATGCCGCCGGCAAGCTTTGCCAGCGTGTTGCCCGTGCAGGGGGCGACAACCAGAATATCCAGAAGCTTCCGCGGGCCGATGGGCTCCGCGGCGCGGATCGTACGGATCGCTTCCCGGCCCGCGGCCTGTTCGACGGCGGCCAGAAACGCCTGCGCCGTCCCAAAGCGCGTATCCGTTGCGGCTGCCGCCTCGGACACGATGGGGACGACCGTTTCGTATTCCTCCGTCAGGCGGAGATATTCCCGCAGTACCTTCTGATGTGTGCAAAAGGATCCGCAGAATGCGAATCCCACCCGCTCTTGCTTCAAGCAGGCACCTCCTGTTCTTTGAGAATTTGAAACACGGTTTCCAGGATCGCCTCGCCGGCGGAAGCCGGCGCCAGCTTGCCCGGCAGGCTCAGCGCCCACTCCGTTGAAAGGCCCAGTTCCCGGGCCGCCGCCCGGTCGACACCGCCGGGTTTGGACGCCAGGTCGATGCACAGACAGCGCCGGTCCATTCGCTCCAGCAGCGCCCGGTCCAGGATCAGGTGGGGCACGGTGTTGTACACCACGCCGCAGCGGGGCAGGATATGGGCCAGCTGCGCCAGGGAACAGCCCCGGCAGCCGTCCAGCTGCGCCTGGACGACGTCCTTCCCCTGGCGGGCGGCCACCGTCACCTCCGCCCCCAGTGCGCACAGCAGCCGGGCCAGGAATTTTCCGATGCGGCCGTAACCGATCACCAGGCACGGCGTGCCCCGGATCGTCCGGGGCAGCCGGCCCATGGTCAGCTCCAGCGCGCCCTCCGCCGTGATATATGCGTTGCGCAGAACGAACTCTTCGCGTTTGAAATAATCGATAGGCCGCAGGCCGTATTCCGCCGCAGAGCGCAGCAGTTCCTCCGACAGCATCCCGCCGAAGATCTTTTGCCGGGGCTGCAGCAGCGGCCACAGGGTCTCCATCGGCAGTTTTTTCTCCATAGCGGGCGCGTTGAGGAAGCCGCCGTCTGCCGCCGGCAGCGGCAGCAGCACCACGTCCGCGCTCCCCATCCGGGCGGCGGTCTCCGGCGTCAGGTGCGCGCCGCGCTCCAGGCCGAACACCGCCGCCGCATATCCGCGTGCATGCAGCAGCTCCGCAGCTGCCGCTTGGCGGGAATCTCCGCCCGCCACAAAAAATGTCTGTTTCATGTTCTCCCTCCGTCCCCATCCTATTCCCCGGAGCGGCCCTTGGTGATTGCCACGGCGCATTAGATATGCTATACTCAGAGCGATCAACGAAACGAGGTGGCTTCATGACGCGCTATCCCTTCCTGCTGCTGGATGCAGACAACACGCTGTTCGACTTCGACCGCAACGAGGACCGCGCCTTTTCCATGCTGTGCGCCAAATACCGTCTGCCCTGCTCCCCCGAAAGCCGGGCGGTCTACGAAAGCTTCAACCAGCCCCTGTGGGAACAGCTCGAGCAGGGGCTCGTCACAAAGGACTTTCTGAAAGTCGAGCGCTTCCGCCGCTTTCTCGCCTACTACCACCGCTCAGAGGACGCCGCGGCCGTGGGGCGGGATTTTCTCGCCTTTCTCGGTACCGGAAGCCTTCTGATGCCCCACGCCGAAGAAGCCTGCCGCGCCCTGGCCCGGCGCCACAGGCTCTATATCCTGACGAATTCCGTGGCCAGCGTCCACATCGACCGGATGCATCAGGCCGCCATTGCGCCCTATATCGAGGCATCGTTCATCTCCGAAACCGTCGGCTATGAAAAGCCCCACCCGGCTTTTTTTGAGACCGTCCTCGCAAGCATCCCCGGCATCACCCGGGACAATTGCCTGCTCATCGGCGATTCGCTCACCAGCGATATCCGCGGCGGCATCGGCAGCGGCCTGCCCGTCTGCTGGTACAATCCCGCCCGCCAGGCGGCCCCGCCGGAGCTGGCCATTGACTACACGATCACAGACCTGATGGAACTGCCCGCGCTGGTGGACTGAATGCGCGCCAAAATGCTAAAACGCCCCGGGAGCACAGATGCTCCCGGGGCGTTTTCTCATTTATTTCTTCTTTCCCGGTCCAGCGCCGCCAGCAGGGCGGCTTTTTCATTGGGCAGGCGCTCTTCCAGCACCTCGCGCAAAAGGAAGTCCAGGGCCTGTCCCACTTCCCTGCCCGCGCAGCCCAGGGCTAGCAGGTCCCGGCCGTTCACAGCCAGCTGCTTTAAGGAAAAGCAGGCATCCTCGGCAATCAGCTCCTGCAGCAGGCCCTCCAGCACGTCGATCTCCTGCTGGCGGCCGCGGTAGGCCGGTGCCTGGGCCAGATTGTCCGCCCGCTTGACCTGCAGCAGCTGGGCCGCGGCCTCCGCGCCCAGCTTGTTCATCAGGCGGCGTACAGCCCGGCGGGTGGGCTCGATGGTCACGTCGTGCCACTTCACCAGCGTCAGTATCCGCTCAGCCGAGGCGTTGTCGAAGCGCAGGCGGCGCAGGGCGATCGCCGCCAGCGCGCAGCTGGCGGCGGCATGGCCCTTGAAATGGCCCACGCCGGCTTCATCCAGCGTCATACAGCCGGGTTTTCCCAGGTCGTGGAGCAGCATCGTCATGCGGAGCACACTTTCCGCCTTCACGGCCCCCAGGGCCCGCGCCGTGTGCTCCCACACGTCGTAGCAGTGGTGGTAATTCTTCTGATCGCAGCCCACGGCGGGCAGGATCTCCGGCAGGAAAACGCCGATCACATCCGGGTAGGCCAGCAGGACCCGCGCCGCATCCGCGCCGCAGATCAGTTTCAAAAGTTCCGTGCGGATGCGCTCCGCCGCCACGGCGCGCAGCTGTCCCGCCATGGCGTGGACCGCACGGTCCGTTTCCGCCTCGACAGGAAAGCCCAGGGCGGCGGAAAAGCGGACGGCCCGCAGGATGCGCAGCGCATCCTCCGAAAAGCGGCGCGCCGGGTCACCCACGGCGCGGATGACGCCGCGGCGCAGATCCGCCTGGCCGCCCAGCGGGTCGACGACATGCCCCCTGCGGTCCATGGCCATGGCGTTGACCGTGAAATCGCGCCGCCGCAAATCCTCGGAAAGGTCGCCGGTAAAGGAGACGCTGTCCGGATGGCGGTGGTCGCCGTAGGTCCCGTCCACGCGGTAGGTGGTCACCTCGAAGGAGGCGCCGTCCAGCCGGACCGTGACGGTGCCGTGCTGCAGCCCCGTGGGCAGAGCGAAGCCTTCAAACAGCGCCAGCACATCCTCCGGCCGGGCGCTCGTCGTCATATCCCAGTCCGCCGGGATGCGCCCCAGCAGAAGGTCCCGCACGCATCCGCCCACGAGATACCCTTCATAGCCCGCCGCTTCCAGCCGCTCCAACACCTGCGCCGCCTGGGGCAGGATCTGTTTCATAAGCTGCCGCCTCCTTTCTTTTCCCGATTTCTGCCGCGAAACTTTTTTTCTGCATAAACTATCTCAGGCCGCCCCGCCGCAAAAATCCGGCGGGCGCGAATCAGGGATTGCACTCTGTTTCTTTCAGTATTATAATAAGTTCGCAAAAATTTGCAACTATCGGCAGGAAATTCCTTCTGCCGTTCATAATATGGAGGTTTTTATGGAAGATATCCGTCAGTATATGGTCCCCGGGAAGCGGGCGCATCTCATCGGCATCGGCGGCGTTTCCATGTCGCCCCTGGCCGAGGTACTGCACCGCGCCGGCATCGCGGTACACGGCAGCGACATGCGCGAAAGCGAGGCAGTGGAGCACCTGCGCAGTTTGGGCATTGCGGTCTGTATCGGCCATTACGGAAAGAATATCGACGGCTGCGACTACATCATCCGCACCGCCGCCGTCCACGACAGCAATCCCGAGATCGTGGCCGCCCACGAGCAGGGCATCCCCGTTTTTGAGCGGGCCCAGGCCTGGGGCGCCATTATGCAGCATTATCAGAACGCCGTGTGCATCGCCGGCACCCACGGCAAAACCACCACCACATCCATGATGACCCACATCACCATGGCCGCCGCCCTGGACCCCACCATCATGGTGGGCGGCACCCTGCCCCTGCTGGGCTCGGGTTACCGCGTGGGCCACGGCAGCACCATCGTGCTGGAATCCTGCGAATACTGCAACTCCTTTTTGAGCTTCTTCCCCACGGTGGCCGTCATTTTGAACGTGGAAGCCGACCACCTGGATTTCTTCAAGGACCTCGCCGATGTGGAGCACTCCTTCCGCCGCTTTGCGGAATTGGTGCCGGAATGGGGCAGCGTCATCGTCAACGCGGACGATGAAGGCGCCATGACCTCCGTCGCCGGCATCGCCCACCCCGTGGTGACCTTCTCCCTGAACAGCGGCAAGGCGGATTTCCGCGCCGGCGATCTGCAGTACCGCAACGGGCGGCCGGAGTTCGACATCCTGCGCCGCGGCGAGAAGTACTGCCATGTCGCCCTGCGCGTGCCGGGAACGCACAATGTGCTCAACGCCCTGGCGGCGGCCGCCGCCGCGGACGCCCTGGGCATCGACGGCGAGGCCGTTTCCCGGGGGCTCGGCTCCTTCACCGGTGCCGGCCGGCGCTTTGAACACAAGGGCAATTACAACGGCGCCGAGGTCTACGACGATTATGCCCACCATCCCGGCGAACTGCACGCCCTGCTGACCACCGCCAAAACCCTGGGCTACCGGCGCATCCTCTGCGCGTTCCAGCCCCACACCTATTCCCGCACCAAGTCGCTGTTCCGCGAATTCGTAGAGGAGCTGAAGATCCCGGATGTGACGATCCTTATGGAGATCTTTGCCGCCCGGGAGACCGACACCCTGGGCATCTCCTCCAAGGACCTGGCCGACGCCATCCCCGGCGCCGTCTACTGCCGGACGCTGGACGAGGTGACGGACACCCTGCGCGGCATCGCCCGGGAGGGCGACCTGATTTTGACCGTGGGCGCGGGCGACATTTACCTGGCCGGCGAAAAACTTTTGGTAAAATAAGGGAAACATCGTTTTCTTTACGCGTTTTCTGTGCTATAATATCCTCATAAACGAGCAAAACGCATCCTTTCCCCGGCGCACACTTCAGCCGCGGCCGCGGCAAGTATGGAGGGAACTTATGAAATGTCCTTATTGCGGGTTCAAAGAAAGCAAAGTGGTGGATTCCCGCCCCGCCGATGAAGGCAGCAGCATCCGCCGCCGCCGGGAGTGCCTGTCCTGCGGCAAGCGCTTCACGACTTATGAAACCGTGGAAAGCATGCCCATGGTAGTCATCAAGCGCGATGGCAGCCGCCAGACCTTCGACCGGCGCAAGCTGGTCAACGGCATGCTCCGCGCCTGCGAAAAAAGGCCCGTCTCCCTGGCCCAGCTGGAAAAGATCGGCGAGGAGATCGAGCAGGAGCTCCAGAACTCTCTGGAGCGCGAGATCAGCACCGAGCGGGTGGGCGAGCTGGTGATGGACAAGCTCAAATCCGTGGACGAGGTGGCCTATGTGCGCTTTGCCTCGGTCTACCGGCAGTTCAAGGACATCAATACCTTTATGCGCGAACTGAACAAGCTGCTCAACGAAGACGAGGGCAACACCCAGAACCCATAAAGCACCCCGGCCGCCGCGCCTTTGGCGCGGCTCACAAAACACGGGGGCAGTCGTTCTCATCGAACCAGAACACCGCATAGGGCTTTCCCCACAGGCGCACGACTTTGGCAAAGCAGAAATACCGCGCCAGCAAAAAGGGCTTTCCATCGTCGATGGGCACGGCGAGGCAGCGCCCCTCTCCCAGGGGCTTCCAGTAGCACGCCCCGCCGGAGAGCTCCGGCGCCAGCCGGTGGAAAAAATATTCCGGGTGGGCAAGGCGCATCCAGCCCGCCTCGGCGCTGCCGGCAGCCCTTTCTCCCTCTTCTTCCGCGCGGGGCTGAAGGCGGGCGCAGCGCAGCGTTCCAACGCTCTCCCAGGCCCGGTTGGCCATGGTACGCCGCAAAACGAAGCAGCCGTCCCGCCACTCCGGTACCCCCAGGAGCACGCTGCCCCCCTCCCCCTCCAGGAAGAGGGAATAAAGCCGCCCCGGCCGCGCGCCGCAGACCGCCGAAAACGCCGTATAAAGCCCCTGCTTTTCCAGACGCACCGTGCCGCAGGGCACGCCGTCGTGATAGATCAGATATTCTTCCATCGCCGTCACCTCAAAACGAACAAAACGCCTGTGCAATGATATGCACAGGCGTTTTATTTCATGCCGGTTTTCCGGGCCGTCAGGCGACCGTATAGCTGCCGCGGACCAGGACCTTCACCGTGGACGCCGTGGCCTTGACGCCGCGGTCCTCGATGGTCATCATGTAGAGGTGATTTTTCTCCAGGGCGGCGCCGTTGTTCAGCGTGCCGGCGGAGGTAGTGTCGATCAGGCCGGGGGTGGAGGAAGCCGTGCAGACCGCCGTGCCCACGCGGAGCATCACCTCGGTGCCCACTTCGCCCTTCAGGGTTTGACCGCTGCTCATGGTGACCAGCACAAAGCCGCCGTTGGCCTCTGCCAAGACTTCGTTTTTGAAGGTATCGTTCAAATAGCTGTATGTGACCAGGGGGTCCTCCTGGGAGCCCACGTTGGCGGCCACGGCGCCGGTGACGCCCAGCAGCGCCGCCGTCAGCACGCACACCAGGCCCAGGATCCATTTCTTCTTCACGCTCGTCCTTCTCCTTTATGTAATGATCTTTTACTGTATTTCCGCTGCAAACCATGGGGAAAGCTCCCCATGGTTCACAGGATATCACACCAGGCGGTCGTTGGGCAGCCCGAAGCTGACGGCGATGGCGGAATCCACCTTTTCCATCAGCTTGGCGTCCAGCCGGCCCATCTTTTCCCGCAGCCGCCGCTTATCCAGGGTGCGGATCTGTTCTAACAGTACCACAGAATCCTTGGTAAGTCCATATTTTTTCGAAGATAATTCAATATGCGTCGGCAGGCGGGCCTTGTTGACCTGTGATGTGATCGCCGCGGCGATCACCGTAGGGCTGTATCGGTTTCCCGTATCGTTCTGCACGATCAGGACCGGGCGCACGCCTCCCTGTTCGCTGCCGACGACGGGACTGAGGTCGGCATAATAAATATCGCCCCGTTTTACGTTCGTATCCAAAAAGCTCACACTCCGCCGGAAAGATAGTTCCCCCATCCTTCCGGATACCACACGGGCGCCGTTTTTGCGGGCCTTCGCACCCAAAAGGAAGAAGGTACTATCATTTTCCCACGCAGGAATGGAATTTATACCGCTCCCCTCCAGGAAATTCCCACTGCGGCGGCCCTGTGTCATTGTATGCCGCTTTCCGCCGGGCAGTGTCAATCCCGAATCCAGAGCTTGCGCTCCACCGCTTCGCCGCCGCGGTAATAGATCCGCGGCACGCGTTTGGATACGGCGCAGACGATTTCATAGGGGATCGTGCCGGCCCGTTTTGCCATGGCGTTGACGGAGTTTTTCTCCCCGAAGATCTCCACCGTGCCGCCCACGTTCACATGGGGGCAGCGCGTCAGGTCCACCATGCACATATCCATGCAGATGCGGCCCAGGATCGGGGCGGGGCCGTCGGCGGTCATGACCGGATAGCCGTTGGAAAAACAGCGGAAGAATCCGTCGGCATAGCCGATAGGCAGCACGCCCACCCGGGTGCGCCCCTGGGTGCGGTACAGGCGGCCGTAACTGATGTCGGTGCCCGCCTCATAGGTTTTGATCGTACTGACGCAGGTTTTCAGGCGCATCACCGGCCGCAGCCCCAGTTCCTCCGCCATCTCCGTCAGCCCGTAGAGCAGGATGCCGGGACGCACCATGTCGAGCCAGGTCTCAGGGTAATAGGCCACGGCGCCGCTGTTGGCGCAGTGGCGCAGGGCAAAGGTGCAGCCCTGCTGCTCCAGCGCGCCGATCACCCGCCGGAACAGGTCGAACTGCGCCTTTGTATAGGCAACATTCTCCGCCCCCGGCTCGTCCGAGACAGAAAAATGGGTGAAGATCCCCTCTGCCTCCAGCCCCGGCAGGGCGCAGGAATGGGCGATGCGGCTGACGCCGCCCTCAAAATGCTCCCCGGCGCACAAAAAGCCCAGGCGGGACATGCCCGTGTCCACCTTGATGTGGATCTTCAGCGTGCCGCCGCACTTCACCGCTTCGGCGCTGTATTCCTCGGCCTTGGCCTCGGCCGAAACGGCCTGGGTGATGTGCAGGCGGATCAGCTCGCCCACCTGGTCCGGCGGCGTGTGGCCCAGGATCAGAATGGGCATGGTGATGCCGTGTTCCCGCAGTTCCCGCGCCTCGTCCAGGCTGGACACCGCCAGATAATCCGCGCCGGCTTCCTGCAGCGCGCGGGACACCTGCACGGCGCCGTGGCCGTAGGCGTCCGCCTTGACGACGCCCAAAAAGCGGACGTCCGGCCCCACCCGATCGCGCAGTGCGCGGTAATTCTCCAGCAGGGCATCCAGATCAATTTCCGTCCAGGTCCGCTTCAATTCTGTTTCCATATCCAATTCCATATCCAAAACCGCCTCCGGGATCGTTCAATATCGGCTGTCAGTATAGCACGTTTCCGCCGCCGGCACAATATGCCCGCGGGAAACAAAAGCGGCGCGCAGGGTTTTCCGCCCCGCGCGCCGGAGAAAATCCGATTTTAAGAATCGCGCCCGCCCTTCCAGCGCCATTTCAGCAACAGCGCGGAATTGACGATCACGAAGACCGAGCCGGCGTTGTGGACCAGCGCGCCCACCACGGGGTTCAGGATGCCCGTGATGGCCAGAAGGATGGCCACAAAATTCAGCGTCATGGAAAAGGTCAGATTATATTTGATCGTGCGCATCATCCGCCGGGACAGGCGCAGCAGGTGGGGCAACTCCTTAATATCGTCGTTGACCAGGGCGATGTCCGCCGCGTCCACGGCGATGTCGCTGCCCACGCCGCCCATGGCGATGCCCACGCAGGCGCGCTTCAGGGCCGGCGCGTCGTTGATGCCGTCGCCCACCATGCACACGGGCCGGCCCGCCTGCTCGCTTTCGGCGATCCAGCGCAGCTTGTCCTCCGGCCGGCACTCGGCCTGCACCGCGGAGATCCCCACCGTTTGGGCGATCTGCCGGGCGGCGTTTTCGTGGTCGCCGGTCAAAAGCACCGGCTCCGCCCCCGCCTCCTTCACCCGGCGGATCATGTCCGCCGCATCCGGGCGCAGGGTGTCCGCCAGAGCGAGGAAGCCCGCGGCCCGGCCGCCGGCAGCCACATAGATGATCGTGCAGCCCTGCTGCAGATACTGCTCCGCCGCCGCAAAATGCTCCGGCGCAAAGGAAACGCCCCGCTCTTCCATCAGCGCGCGGTTGCCCGCCAGGATCTCCCGCCCGGCAGTTTCTGCCAGCACGCCGCGGCCCGGCAGCATTTCAAATTTTTCCGCCGCCCGCAGCGCGCCGCCGCTTTCCTTCCAGCAGCGCACCACGGCCTTGCCCAGGGGATGCTCCGAGCGCTGTTCCGCCGCGGCGGTCCAGTCGTAAAGCGTCTGCGCGGGAAGATCCGGCAAAAAGCTGCGCACCGCCGTCACCTGGGGCGTGCCCAGGGTCAGCGTGCCGGTCTTGTCAAAAGTCACCCGGGCGACCTTTGCAAGGCGCTCCAGGGCGTCGCCCTCGCGCACCAGGAAGCTGTGCTTCGTGGCGTTGCCGATGGCGGCCATGATGGCCGTAGGCGTGGCCAGCACCAGGGCGCAGGGACAGAATACCACCAAAATCGTGACGGCGCGGATGACCTCGCCCGTCACAAGCCAGGTAAGCACCGCAGCAGAAAGGGCGATGACCACGATCCAGGTGGCCCAGCGGTCTGCCAGGCCCACGATCTTCGCCTTGCCCGCATCCGCGGACTGGACCAGGCGGATCATGCGCTGGATAGAGCTGTCTTCGCCCACTTTCGCGGCCTCCATGTCGAATGCGCCGAACTGGTTGACCGTTCCGCTGGACACCTCGTCGCCCACGGTCTTGTCCACCGGGAGGGATTCGCCGGTCATGACCGCCTGGTTGATGGAGGTCTGTCCGGCGCGGATGACACCGTCCACCGGCACCGTTTCGCCGGGCAGCACCCGCAGAAGATCACCCACCGCCACCTCTTCGGCGGGGATGATCTCCTCTTCCCCGCCGCGCAAGCGGCGGGCGGTGCGGGGCGTCAGGTGGACCAGCTTTTCGATGCCCGCCCGGGCCTTTGCCACTGTCAGATCCTCCAACAGCGCACCCAGCTGCATGATCACCGCCACCTCGCCGGCCGCAAAGTGCTCACCGATAAGGATCGAAGCGATCAGGGCAATGGACACCAGCACATCCGCTTTGATGTCGAAGGCTGTGACCAGGCCGACAACAGCTTCCAGAACAATGGGCACGCCGCACAGCACAATGGCAATCCACGCCGCGTCAAAGGGCAGCGGCGCCAAATCAAACAGGCTGACGATCAGCGCGATGCCGGAAAGGATCAGAAAAACGACATCCCGTTTTGTGCCGCCCCATTCCAGCGCTTTTTCCAAGACTTTCATACGCTCTCCCCCCGTGGAATCATTCTGTTTGTATTATACCTATAGGGGTATAGGTTGTCAACCATGGATCAGCATTTCCCGCCGGGAAAAGAAAAAAGGAAAGCGGCGCCCGCTTTCCTTTCTGCCGCAGCCTGAAGGCCGCGGCGTGTTCAGTTCATATTGGCAAAGCGCTCCACCGCTTTTGTGAATTTGGCGACGGTCTCGTCGGCGTCGCCGTGTTCGATGCCGTCGCGGACGCAGTGCTTGATATGGCCCTCCAGCACCACCTGCCCCACCTTGTGCAGGGCGGACTTCGCCGCGTTGATCTGGGCCAGCACATCCTCGCAGGGGATGTCCTCATCCACCATGCGGTCGATGGCCTGCACCTGGCCGATGATCTTCTTCAGCCGCCGGTGCAGATTCTCCGCGTCCATACATTGTTTCATACTGCCGCGCCCCCTTGCGTCTCAAAGCCCGATGGTTTTTGTTTTTTCTATTATCAAATACTTCTTTCCGTTTGTCAAGGCGCGGCGCACCCCCGCTTCTTCCGGCACGGCGCAAAAATTTTTCATGGCAACCGGCAGTTGCCGGATAATTGCTGGTCAAAGGGGCGCGTTTCTGATAGGATAGCAACAGAAGAAAGGAGGCGCTCGAGATGACTACGGGTGAAAAAATCCGCGCCTGCCGGCAGAACGCGGGCCTGTCCCAGGAAAAGATGGCGGAACTGGTGGGCGTAAGTCGGCAGGCCGTCACGAAATGGGAGGCAGACCAGTCCGCGCCGAGCACAGAAAACCTATTCCGCCTGGCAGAGATCTTCGGCACGACTGTCGATACGTTGCTGGGCAGCGGCGTCCGCTCCCCCGCCGAGCAGATCTACTATCTTTATAAAATGGAAGAGGCCGAAAAGCGCGCCCGGCAAAAGCAGGTCCTGCGCGCACGCCTTCTGGCGGCCCTGGCCGCGGCGGCGCTCTGGCTGATCCTCTATCTGATCGGCCGGACCGTCTGGTGCGATCCCTCCGAAAGCACCCTGCTGGGCTGGCTGTTTTTGTCGCAGCCGGAGGGCGCGGGCAGTTATCTCTTTGGCTGGCTGCTCAGCAGCCGCCTGTTCTGGCCGGCCATGGCTCTTTCCTGTCTGCCCGCGCTGCTGGGGAAATTTCGCTTTTCCCTCTGCACGTTCGCAGGCTGCGTTCTGGGCCTTGTGCTTGGGATCCTGTTCGGCCCCGATCCCGCCGGCGCGGCCTATGGCCACGGCCATTACGGCTGGGCTATCTGGATCGGGGTCTATTTGCTGGCGCTCCTTGCCGGACTCCTGACGGAGCGCTTCCGGAAAACACCCCGCCGGGGCGAACCGGCGCAATAATTTTTCGCGCAAAAAACGCGGCGCGGGGAATTCCCCGCGCCGCGTCGTTCCTTCTTATCCGGTTTCGCTTTCCGCGGCGATCTCCTCCGCCGGTGCGGCGGAAAACCCCGTGAAATCCACAGTGAACAGCAGGCGCTGCTCCGCTTCGACCTCTGCATACACCGGCAGGTGGTTTTCCGCAAACCAGACGTGGGTGTAGATCTTGCCGCCCTGTTCCCCGGTGGTGTCGAACACCAGGCGGAGGCAGGGCACGCCGTCCACCTTGTCTGTGCCTTTTTCCAGGATATAACCTTCCCGGATGGCCTGCACCACCAGCGGCAGGACCTGGGCCGGCGACAGTTCTTCGGCGCTGACCGTGCCCGCCGCCAGGGAAACGTCCTCATAAAGTAGGGTCATGCTGCCGCCGCTGAAGGAGGCGCTGATGCCCTCCAGTTCCTCCGGCTCCACAATGGTGACGCGGGCCGTGCCGTCGTTTTTCCAGTCGCACCGGAGGGTATACTCCGCCGTTTCCTCCGCCTGCTCACAGCGGACCTTCGCCGTCATGGAGCAGCCCGGAAGGCTCTGATATTCCGCCTGCAAAAGCGCCGCCGCAGACTGTTTTTCTTCCCCGCCGCCGGCGCCGCAGGCGCTCAGCAGCAGCAAAAAGCCCATCACCAGTATCCAAAAACGCGCTTTGCCCACGGCGCGCCTCCTTTCGTGTGCCGCAAAGAACCCTGCTCAGAAAATGCTCCCAAATGCCGCCGGGAGATGCTCCAGCAGGTCCGAAGGCGTCATGGCATATTCCCCCAGCTCCGCCGCGGCCAGATCGCCCGCCCGGCCATGGAGCCAGACCGCCGCGCAGGCCGCCTCAAAGGCCGCCATGCCCTGGCCCAGCAGGGACAGGATCATGCCGGACAGCACGTCGCCGCTGCCGCCCTTGGCCATGCCGGAATTGCCGGTGGTGTTGACCGCGATGCGCCCGTCCGGCGCCGCCACAATCGTCCGGTGCCCCTTGAGCACCAGCACACAGCCGTTGGCAGCGGCAAATTCCCGGGCCGCTGCGGCGCGGTCCCGTTTTTCCAGATCGCCGCCCAGGCGGGCAAACTCCCCGTCGTGGGGCGTCACCACCGTGGCGCGCCCCATGCGCCGGCGCAGACTATCTATATGCGCGCCGACGGCGTTTATGCCATCAGCATCCAGCACCAGGGGCTGGGGCGTCTCTTCCACGCAGCGGCAGATCAGCGCGTCGCTCTCCGCCCCGCGGCCCAGGCCGGGGCCGATCAGGACGGCGCTGCAGCCGCTCATTTTTTCCATAACAGCGTCATAGGCCGCCGCGCACACCTTCCCGTCCCGCTCCGGCAGCGGATAGGGCATTTCCTCCATACATTTGCCCGCCACGACGCCCCAGGCGGAAGCCGGCGTGCCGATGGTCACCAGCCCCGCGCCGGAGCGGACGCAGGCGCGGCCCGCGAAAACGGGCGCGCCGGTGAAGCCCACGCTGCCGGCCAGAACGTAATCCTTGCCGAAGGCGCCCTTATGGCCGTCCGCCGGCCGCCGCGGCAGATGCGCCTGCACCCAGGGCGCGTCGATGGTTCGGCACAGCAGCTTCTGCCCGTCGATCACCGCCTGGGGGATCCCGATGTCGTGGACGATCAGCTTGCCGGTGTAAAGGCTGCCCTGGTCGGCAAACTGGCCGATCTTGGCCAGGGAAAACGTGACGGTGACCGCTGCGCGCACGGCGCAGCCCAGCACCTTCCCGCTGTCTGCCGACAGGCCGCTGGCGATATCCGCCGCCACCACAGGCGTCTGGGCGCAGGAGTTCATCAGCGCGATGACCGATGCGAAATCGCCGCCCACCTCCCGGCACAGCCCCACGCCGAACAGCGCGTCCACAAACACGTCGCACATGGCGCACCGGGCCAAAAGACTGCTCAAAAAAGCGTCGCCGTGGGAGAAAAGCTCCGTCCGGACGCCGGCTTCCTGCAGCTTCCGCTCCATGGCAGCGGTGTCGGCCGTCATTTTCGCCCGGTCGCCCACCAGGACGACCGAGACCTCCCAGCCCCGCTCTGCCAGCAGCCGGGCGGCAGCCACGCCGTCGCCGCCGTTGTTGCCCATGCCGGCAAACACCATCGCCCGCCGCGCGTCTTCCGGCCGCTTTTCCCAGGCCGTGCATACTTCGCCGCAAAGGCTCTCGCCCGCCTGGTCGGGAAGGTATTCCGCCCTTTCTTCCGCCACTTCCGCCACCGCCGCGGCAATGCCTTCTGCGGCCCGCTCCATCAAATCCAGGGAGGGGATCCCCAGCTCCTCGATCGCAATGCGGTCCATTTCCTTCATCTGTGCTGCCGTCGCCAATATCATAAAAGAACGCTCCTTTCCGCGCCGCCGTTTTTCCGTTGCCGATATCGTTATTTTACTCCAATTCCCCCTTGCATTTCAATGCGGAATGTGATATAAATGGTAACTGTTATCGGCAATGAACGGGAAAATAGCGAGTTTGCGCACCCAAGAGAGAGGCGGCCGCCGGCTGAAAGCCGCCTTGGCGCGTGTCGCTTGGTTCGCCCGGGAGCAGCCTGCGAGAGCAGGACGGGTCTTCCCTCCGTTATCGGGGAAAAAGTGTGTGCGTCTGCACAAATGCGGGTGGTACCGCGGAAGGTTTGCCTTTCGTCCCTCTTTTGGGAACGAAGGGCTTTTCTTTTTCCGCTGCCGCCAAAGATCTGTTATACCACATCCGAAAAAGGAGTTATGCAACATGAAGGAACAATTGGCAAAGATCCGCAGCGAGGCCCTGGCCGCTTTCGCCTCCGTGAAAACGCCATCGGAGCTGGACGCTCTGCGGGTGCAGTACCTGGGCAAGAAAGGCGAGCTGACCGCCGTGCTCAAGCAGATGGGAAAGCTTCCCCCTGAGGAGCGCCCCGCCATGGGCCAGCTGGCCAATGAAGTGCGCGCCGCCCTGGAAGAAGCCCTGGAGCGCACCGGCAAGGCGCTGGAAGCCGCAGCCCTCGAAGAGCGGCTGAAAAAAGAAGCCGTGGACGTCACCGTTCCCGGCCGCGCCCCGAAGATCGGCCACCGCCACCCGATGTACACCGCCCTGGACGAGATCAAGGAGATCTTCATCGGCATGGGCTTCACCGTGCTGGACGGGCCCGAGGTGGAACTGGCCACCTATAATTTTGACAAGCTCAACGCCGGCGAGGGCCACCCCTCCCGCGACTGGTCCGACACCTTCTATTTCGACAAGGACAGCCGCGTCATGCTCCGCTCCCAGACCAGCCCCATGCAGGTTCGGGCCATGGAGACCATGGAGCTGCCCATCCGCATCATCGCCCCCGGCCGCGTTTACCGCAAGGACGAGGTGGATGCCACCCACTCCCCCATGTTCCACCAGGTGGAGGGCATGGTCATCGACAAAAACGTCACCATGGCCGACCTGAAGGGCACGCTGAACACGGTGGTGGAGCAGCTTTATGGCAAGGGTACCAAGACCCGTTTCCGCCCCCACCACTTCCCCTTCACCGAACCTTCCTGCGAAATGGACGTCCAGTGCCACAAGTGCGGCGGCGTGGGCTGCCCCACCTGCAAGGGCGAAGGCTGGATCGAACTGCTGGGCGCCGGCATGATCCATCCCAAGGTGCTGGAGATGAGCGGCATCGACCCCAACGTCTACTCCGGCTGGGCCTTCGGCATCGGCCTGGAGCGCACCGCCATGCGGCGCTTCAAGATCGCCGATTTGCGGCTGATCTTTGAGAATGACGTGCGGTTCCTTGAACAATTCTAAGTCTTCCAAGGGGGACGTTGTCCCCCCTGGATACAAAAGCGCCGCGCCGCAGGCGGCACAGCGCTTTTGATACCCCCCCTCGCCTTCCCTGCGGGAAGGCGGCCCTGGCCGCCGCGGCCAGGGGCAGCAGTGTCCTGCAAAGGCGCATGTCCTTCTCCGGACAAATTTTAATTTCTTTCCGCCTGAGGCGGAAACTCTGCGAGGCTTTTGCGGCTTTTGGTTCCGCAGTTCGATACGAAGGAGTTTTTGAGTAATGAATTTAAGTAGAAAATGGCTGGAAGAATTCGTCCATGTGGACGCCAATGATAAAGAATTTGCTGAGGCCATGACCCTCTCCGGCTCCAAGGTGGAGCTGACCCACGATCTGGGCGAGGAGATCTCCAACATCGTGGTGGGCAAGGTCGCCGCCATGGAGCGCCACCCCGATTCCGACCACATGTGGGTCTGCCAGGTGGACGTGGGCGGCAAGTCGGTGCAGATCGTCACCGGTGCCTGGAACGTCCATGTGGGGGATCTGGTCCCCGTGGCCCTGGACGGGGCTTCCCTCCCCGGGGGCAAGAAAATCGAAAAGGGCATGCTCCGGGGCGTGGAGTCCAACGGCATGATGTGCGGCCTCTATGAGCTGGGTCTGGACGAGCGGGACTTCCCTTACGCCGCCATTGTTCCCGCCGCCATTCTGAACGACTACCACCCTCTGGACAAGAACAAGCCCTCCATCCCCGCCGACATCCAGCCCGGGGACAAGGTGTTCGGGCCGGTGGTGTGCGCGAAGGTTCTGGAATGCACCATGCAGCCGGGCCTGACCTTCCACACCTGCTTGGACATCGGCGGCGCCACCGCCGCCACTGACACCGCCTGCCCCAACCTCCACGAGGGGGATCTGGTGGCCTACAACACCAAGAGCGATACCATCTGCACCTTGGAGGATCTCCACGCCCAGCAGGCGGAGTTCCCCCACTGCATCCCCGACGGCATCTTCATCCTCCACGAGGACTGCAAGCCCGGCGACGACATCAAGCCCGTCATCAACGCCGACGACCATGTGGTGGAGTTTGAGATCACTCCCAACCGGCCCGACTGCCTGAGCGTCATCGGCCTGGCCCGGGAAGCGGCGGCCACTTTTGACCAGCCCCTGTGCCTCCACGAACCCGTGGTAAAGGGCGGCGCCGAGGGCGTGCTCACGGACCTTTTGGACGTGGAGACCCCTGCCGCCGATCTGGTGCCCCGCTACACCGCCCGCATGGTGCGCAATGTGAAAATTGCCCCCTCTCCCAAGTGGATGCGCGAGCGGCTGCGGAGCATGGGCGTGCGCCCCATCAACAACATCGTGGACATCACCAACTATGTGATGCTGGAATACGGCCAGCCCATGCACGCCTTTGACTACCGCTATGTGAAGGGCGGGAAGATCGTCGTCCGCCGGGCGGAGGAAGGCGAGGAGCTGACCACGCTGGACGGCAACGTGCGCAAGCTGAACGCCAACCACCTGGTCATCGCCGACGAGACGAGGGCCGTGGGCCTGGCAGGCATCATGGGCGGCGAGAACAGCGAAATCGTCGCCGACACCGCCGACGTGGTGTTCGAGTCCGCCTGCTTCGACGGCACCTGCATCCGCAAAGGCGCCCTGGCTCTTGGCATGCGCACCGAGGCTTCCGCAAAATTTGAAAAGGGTCTCGACCCGCTGAACACCGTCCCCGCCGTCAACCGCGCCTGCGAACTGGTGGAGCTGCTGGGCGCCGGCGAAGTGGTGGACGGGATCATCGACGTGCTGAACTTCATCCCCCAGCCCCGGGTCCTCAAGCTGGAACCGGAGCGCATCAACGGCCTGCTGGGCACCGACATCGCCGCTGACGAAATGCGCACCATCCTCAAAAAGCTGGATTTCGGCGTGGACGGCGACGCCGTCACCGTGCCCTCCTGGCGCGGCGACGTGGAAGGTATGGCGGATCTGGCCGAGGAAGTGGCCCGTTTCCACGGCTACAACAAGATCCCCGTCACCCTGATGCGGGGCCAGACCACCCTGGGCGGCTACTCTCCCGCGCAGCAGCTGGAAAACCGTCTGGGTGCGGTGTGCCGCGCCTGCGGATACGACGAGATCATCACCTATTCCTTTATCTCCCCCACCCAGTACGACAAGATCCGCTGGGACGCCGATGATCCCCGGCGGGAGTCCTTCAAGATCCTCAACCCCCTGGGCGAGGACACCTCCATCATGCGCACCACGGTGCTCCCCTCCATGCTGGAGATCCTGACCCGGAACTACAATTTCCGCAACCAGAGCGCCAAGCTCTACGAGATCGGCCGCATTTATCTGCCCGGCGGCGAGGACGGTCTGGCGGTGGAGAACAAGGTCCTCTCCCTGGGCGCTTACGGCCCGGATATGGATTTCTATGCCCTCAAGGGCGTGGTGGAATCCATCCTGAAGGAGATCCGCGGGGCGGACGTTCATTTTGAGGTCCCTGCGCATTCCAACCCCTCCTACCATCCCGGACGGGTGGCGGAGGTATACGCCGGAGACCGCCGGATCGGCGTGCTGGGGCAGATCCATCCCCTTGTGGCAGCCAACTATGGCGTGGACGCCGCGTTCTACTGCGCCGAGCTGGACTTCGGCCAACTGCTGTGCAGCCAGGGACCTGATCCGGAGTATGTCCCCCTGCCCAAGTTCCCCTCCGTCACCCGGGACATCGCCGTGGTGTGCGAGGAAACCGTCACCGTGGGCACCCTGGAAGATGCCATCCGCCGGGGCGCCAAGGGCCTTTTGAAAGACGTGGCCCTCTTCGACATCTACCGCGGCCAGGGCGTGGCCGCGGGCAAAAAGAGCGTAGCCTTCAGCCTGACCCTCCGCGCCGACGACCGCTCCCTGACCGCAGAAGAGGCGGATGAAGATGTGAAGAGCATCTTGGAAACGCTGGAAAAGGACTGCGGCGCAGTACTGCGTTAATTCCCCGCCCCTCCGGGGCCCCGCACAGCGGGGCGCACGGCAGCGCGTACAAGCGTTTAGCTCCGCAAAACCTTGGGCCCGGCGTGATTCACTTCCGCCGGGCCCATGAAATCACCGCGGAGTCCCGCAGAAAACGCAGTTTTCGGCGGGAGAAAGACCGCGGCGCGGTATTGCATTAAATTTCCCCGCCTCTTCGTTATTCGGAAAGAATGCGAAAAAACTTTGACAGCGTCCGCCAAAACGTGTATAATACTGAACGTGTAGTCTAAGGGGCGTCCTGCCCCGCAGGAAAGGTGGAATCCATATGGTAGATCTGACGCGTCAATTCAACATCAATCAGGAAAAAGACGAAGAGATCAAGGAGATCATGACGACGGTCTATCGTGCATTGGAGGAAAAGGGCTACAATCCCATCAATCAGATCGTGGGATACATCCTCTCCGAGGATCCGACCTATATCACCAACCACAACCATGCGCGCACGCTGATCCGTAAGATCGACCGCGATGAGCTCCTGCAGGTCTTGGTCAAAAGCTACCTGCAGCACTGAGTCTTTTCCGTACAAAGCAGCCATGCCTGTGCATAAAACCAGGCATGGCTGTTTTTCTTTTTTGTCTTTTTGATACTGTTTGGTCGCTTTGATGACAATTTGTTTTTTTCTCTCCTTTCCGTTGACAAAGCAGTAAAATTATGTTACAATTTGGTTACAATTTTTTGAAGGAGTGTCGCTATGGCAGCAGCAAAGCCTGCAAAGGCAGAAGGCCTGGTCTACAACGGCCATCCCCTGCGCAGAAAAGATAACCTGATCTACTACGGCACGATGGCCGAGAAATATATCATTCAAATGCAGATCCTGGAAACCAAAAAGGTCAAAGACCTGGATGTGGCCACAAAGGTCGCCGTCCAGCTTCAGCTGACCGATCCTACGCTGAGCTCCAAGCGCCGCGTGGAAAAGAAAACCGAGAAAGACAGCCTGTTCGCCGCCATGGATGTGGCCGCCGTCTGGCTGGACCGGGCCCTGGCCGGCAAATAAATCCGTTCCCGCCCCACCGATCGATTTTTACAAAGGAGAGAACTGCGACATGAACTTTTCCGTTTCCAAGCTGATGCTGGCCGGCGCCGTGACCGGCGTTCTGGTATGCGCCATGACCACCACCGCTCTGGCTGCTGATCTGACTGCCGGCGTCGGCACCGTCACCGCGTCCGCTCTGAAGCTGCGCGCCGAGGCTTCCACCTCTTCCGCGTGCCTGTCCCTTCTGCCGAAGGGCGCCGTCGTCCTGCTGGAGGACGAAGCTGCCGACGGGTGGTACAAAGTCACCTATGAAGGGGAAACGGGATACATCTCCTCTGATTACATCACATTTTCCGCCACCGGCAGCGCCGATCTCGGCAACGGCATGGTGACGGGCAATTCCGTCAACATCCGCTCCGCCGCCAGCACCGACGCTTCCCGCGTCGACATGCTGGACGAGGGCTGCGTGGTCAAGATCGTCGGCGTGGACAACGGCTGGTACAAGATCTCCTACAACGATAAGACCGGCTATATCCGCAGCGACTATATGGAACTGACGGACGAGCCCCTGACCTCTTTCACCGCTTCCGCCAAGGGCAGCGAGATCGTGTCTTATGCCAAGCAGTTCCTGGGCGTCCGCTATGTTTACGGCGGCTCCTCTTCCTCCGGCTTTGACTGCTCCGGCTTTACGTCCTATGTGATGAAGCACTTTGGCTACAACATCCCCCGCACGGCCAGCACCCAGATGAACGTGGGTACCTCTGTTTCCAAGTCCGCCCTGCAGGCTGGCGACCTGGTGTTCTTCCGCGATCCCAGCATTGCCGGCAGCAAGCCCGCCTCCCACGTAGGCATCTACATCGGCAACAACCAGTTCATCCACGCTTCCTCCGGCGGCGGCCAGGTGCAGATCGACAGCCTGAGCAGTTCCTACTACGGCCGTTACTACGCCGGCGCAAGACACATCATCTGAATCGATCGAATATTATTTTCTCTTACATAAAAGCGGCAGCGGCCGCAGGGATTCCCCTGCGGCCGCTGTTTTGTTTTTATGATCTCGGTCTCTAAAAGCTGTCAAAAATTGCCGTTTGCTGCGTGTGGAAATTTACGCTATCTGGAATGGGACATCAGCACAGGGGCCCCGCGGGGGCCCCTTCATTTGAAAAGGCCGGGCGGAAGTGAATTCCGCCCGGCCCAAAGTTTTGCTCCGCAAAACGCTTGTGACGCCGCACCTGCGGCGGGCATGACCCTGCCCGGCTCAGAACAGGCCGGTAATCACGCCGTTTTCATCCACGTCAATTTTCTCCGCTGCCGGAACTTTAGGCAGGCCGGGCATGGTCATGATGTCGCCGGTGAGGGCGACGACGAAGCCAGCGCCGGCGGAAACCTTGACCTTTTTCACGGTAACCATGAAATCCTTGGGCGCGCCCAGCTTGGAAGCGTCGTCGGACAGGGAATACTGGGTCTTGGCCATGCAGACGGGCATGTGGCCGAAGCCCAGCGCTTCCAGCTTAGCCAGCTCTTTCTCCGCCGCGCTCTCGTAGATCACGCCCTGGCCGCCGTAGACTTTCTTCACGATGGTCTCGATCTTTTCCTTCAGGGACAGTTCGTCGCCATAGGAGAAACGGAAGTGGTTAGGCTCTTCCTCAATGATGCGGACCACTTCCCGGGCCAGTTCTTTGCCGCCCTCGCCGCCGTTGGCCCACACGTCGGACAGGGCCACGTTCACGCCGTATTCCTTGCAGGCGTCGGCGATCATCTGCAGCTCGGCGTCGGTATCGGTATAGAACTTGTTGATGGCCACCACGGCGGGCAGGCCGTAAACCTGGGTGATGTTTTCCACATGCTTGAGCAGGTTCGGCAGGCCCTTTTTCAGCGCCTCCAGGTTCTCCTGGTTCAGGTCGGCCTTGGCCACGCCGCCGTGATGCTTCAGGGCGCGCACCGTGGCCACGATGACGCAGGCGTCGGGTTTCAGGCCTGCCAGACGGCACTTGATGTCCAGGAACTTCTGGGCGCCCAGGTCGGCGCCGAAGCCAGCCTCGGTGACCACATAGTCGCTGAGTTTCAGGGCTGTGGTGGTGGCCTCCACGCTGTTGCAGCCGTGGGCGATGTTGGCGAAGGGGCCGCCGTGGACGATGGCGGGGGTGCCTTCCAGGGTCTGGACCAGGTTGGGCTTGATGGCATCCTTGAGCAGGGCCGCCATGGCGCCCTCGGCCTTCAGATCATGGGCAGTGACAGGCTTATCGTCGTAGGTATAGCCCACGATGATCCGGCCCAGGCGGGCCTTCAGATCCATCAGGTCCGTGGCCAGGCAGAAAATGGCCATGACTTCGGAGGCAACGGTGATGTCGAAGCCGTCCTCCCGCGGCACACCCTGCATCCGGCCGCCCAGGCCATCCACGATATTGCGCAGCTGGCGGTCGTTCATATCCACGCAGCGCTTCCATGTGATCTTCTTGACGTCGATCCCCAGGGCGTTGCCCTGCTGGATGTGGTTGTCGAGCATGGCGGCCAGCAGATTGTTGGCCGCGCCGATAGCGTGAAAATCGCCGGTGAAGTGGAGGTTGATATCCTCCATGGGCACCACCTGGGCGTAGCCGCCGCCGGCCGCGCCGCCCTTGATGCCGAACACCGGACCCAGAGAGGGCTCCCGCAGGGCCAGCATGGCGTTTTTGCCGATCTTGCGCAGGCCGTCCGCCAGGCCGACGCTGGTGGTGGTCTTACCCTCGCCGGCAGGCGTGGGGTTGATGGCGGTAACCAGGATCAGCTTGCCCTTCATGGGGCGGTTTTTCAGCGCCGTGATGTCAAGCTTGGCCTTGTACTTGCCGTAATACTCCAGCAGGTCCTCCTCGATGCCGGCGGAAGCCGCCACTTCGCCGATGGGCTTCATTTCGCACTCCTGGGCGATCTCGATGTCGCTTTTATACGTTGCCATGGTCAATCTGCTCCTTTTCTTAAAAATAAAAAAGGGCACACCAAAACAGGTGTGCCCAGACGGTCGGCAATGCGATGCTATACTCCATGTGGTCTTCCCACTTCCGTCAGTCATATAGCATATTCAAAATAGCATACGGAAAACAGGTTTGTCAAGGGCAAACGCCAATTTTCTGCAGGATTCACTTTTCAAGGTGCGCCCGGGCCGCCCGCAGCGTATTCTTCATCAGGATCAGTCTGGTCATGGGGCCCACGCCGCCGGGGACGGGCGTAATGTAGGACGCCTTGGCCGCCGCCTCGTCATAGAGGCAGTCGCCGCAGAGCTTTCCCTGCTCGTCACGGTTCATGGCCACGTCGATGACCACGGCCCCCTCCTTCACCATATCGCCGGTGATGGTGCCGCGCTTGCCCACGGCGGACACCAGGATGTCGGCCCGCAGGGTCTCGGCCCGGAGATCCGCCGTTTTCGAATGGCAGATGGTGACCGTGCCGTGCTCCCGCAGCAGCAGCAGGGCCATGGGCTTGCCCACAATATTGCTGCGTCCCACCACCACACACTCTTTGCCCGCGATGTCGATCCGGTACTCCTTCAGCAATTCCATGATGCCGGCGGGCGTGCAGGGGAGAAAGCCGTCCTCCCCCGTCACGATCTTGCCCACGTTGAAGGGGTGGAACGCATCCACGTCCTTGTCCGGACGGATGGCATGGATGATCTTTTTCTCCGAAATGTGCTTCGGCAGCGGCAGCTGGACCAGGATGCCGTCCACCTGCGCGCTTTCATTGAGGGTGCCGATCAGATCCAGAAGCTGCTGCTCCGTCGTTTCCGCTGGCAGGCGGTAGCCCTGGCTCTGGATGCCGCATTCCACGCAGTCCTTTTCCTTGTTGCGCACATAGACCTGGGACGCGGGGTCCTCCCCCACCAGCACCACAGCCAGCACCGGCCGGCGCGGCAGCGCCGCGGCCTCTTCCCGGATCTGGCCGCGCAGCTTTTCCGCCATCGCCTTGCCGTCCATTCTGATTGCCATTGCTCTCTTCTCCCCCTTATCGCACTTGATTCACATACAGTTCCGACTGCTTGTGCTTTCGGAACGCCAGCTGATAGATCAGCACTGCCGCCGCAGCAACGCACAAAATGACCGACAGCAGCTGGGACACCCGGATGGGCTCGCCCAGCAGCGTCCAGTCAAAGAGGTACAGGCTGTCGGTGCGCAGACCCTCGATCCAGGCCCGGCCCAGGCCGTACCAGAACAGATAAAACAGGAAATTCTCCCCGTCGAACTTCCGCCGCTTTTCGATGACGAACACGATCAGCAGCAATCCGACAAAGTTCCAGAAGCTCTCATAGAAAAACGTGGGGTGGACCTCGATGAAATGGTCCGCGCTTTCCCACAGGCGCATGCGCCAGGGCAGCGTGGTCTCTCCGCCGAAAGCCTCGCGGTTGATAAAATTGCCCCAGCGGCCGATCATCTGGCCGATCAGCATGCCCATGCAGCCCAGATCCAGCATGGCGCCCACCTTGATGCCCTTATGGCGGCAAAAGAAGAACACCGTCAGGATCGCCACGATGACGCCGCCGTAGATCGCCAGGCCGCCGTCCCAGATGGCGACGGTCTTGGCAAAATTGATGCTTCCGTCTTCATTGCGGAACAGGTCCAGATAGAAAATTACATAATAAAGCCGCGCGCCGATGACGCTCAGGGGCGTGGCGACGATCAGAAGGTCATAGAGCGAATCCTTCTCGATGCCGTACCGCCGGGCGCGGTGGGAACAGAACAGCACCGCCAGCAGAAACCCCATGGCGATGATAATGCCGTACCAGTAGATCCCGTGGCCGATGTGCAGGGCGACGGGGTCGATATTGATCTCAAGATCAGGAAACAGCCCAGGAAAACTGACGGGCATCTCCCGCATAAAACTATTCACTGCTTTTGCCTCAACTTTCTGCCTTGGGATGGATGATGGAAATAGTCGCCCGGTCGGGCGTCACATAGTCGGCGATAAACCGCTCCACATCCTGTTTGGTGATCGTGTCGAAGATCTCGGGGAAGCGGAAATAATCGCAGCCGCGGAACGTCCTCTCCGCCATGGCGACGGCGATGTTCTCAAAGGAATTCAGGCCCCGCAGGAAGCTGCCGTAGGTCGCCCGGCGGGTCTGCCGCCACAGCGCCTCCCCGACGCCCTCCCGCGCGATGCGCTCGGCCTCCTCCACGATGGCCAGATGCACCTTGCGGGGGCTTTCGCTCTCTCCGCCCACGGCCACGAAGGACGCACCGGGCAGGAGATCGTAGCCGCCGCCGAAGACGCTGTTGATCAGCCCCTCGGCATACAGCCGGTTATAGAGACCGCTGGTCTCGCCAAACAGGATGTCACAGGCCATATTGCCGACGAGTTCCTGGCGCATCTCCTCTTCCCCGCCGCGGGCTGCCGGTCCTTTATAGCCGCACAGGAACAGGGGCTGGGAAACCGGCATGGCCATTTCCACCGCCGGCGCAGCAGCTGTTTCGCCCTCTTCCGCGCCGTAGTCCCGCTCGACGGAAAGGCCCGCGCTTTCCGGCAGGATCTCCCGGGCGATGTCCCGGATGCGCCCGGGGTCCACATCGCCAACCACACACAAAGCCATGTTGGAAGGATCGTAAAACGCCCTGTGGCAGTCGTAAAGCGTCTGCGCGGTGATGCGGGCGATCGACTCCACCGTGCCGGCCACCGGGATCCGCGCCGGGTGGTTTGCGTAAAGGCCCTGCAGCAGATTTGCGTAGACCCGCCAGTTGGGATCATCCTCGATCATGCGGATCTCCTGGCCGATGATCCCCTGCTCCTTGGCCACGCTTTCCTCTGTGAAATAAGGCACGGAAACAAAGGAAAGCAGGATGCGCAGGCTCTCTTCAAAATGCTCCGTGCTTTCAAAGTAATAACCGGTGATGTCGTCGCTGGTGAAAGCGTTGGGTTCCGCCCCCAGCTTGGCCAACTCCTGGAGGGCATTGCCCTCCCTGGTGTCGAACATTTTGTGCTCCAGATAATGGGCCACGCCGGCGGGCGTTTCCTTCCGCGCACCGTCAATGGAAAATCGCATGTCCATACTGCCGTACTGCGTGGCAAAAAAAGCATAGCGCTTGCTGAAGCCGTGCTTGGGAACCACGATCAGCCGCAGGCCGTTTTCGCAGGTCTCCCGCCACACCGTTTCGCCCAGGCGGGCATATTCCGTCTTTTTCACTGTGCCGCCACCTCCTCGCCGCTGCGGTTCTTCAGGAAAAACACCGTGTCCAAAGCGATGCCCGCCGCCGCGTCCAGCATCCGTTCCCGGGTGACGGCGTCCACTTCTCGGGCCAGCTCCTCCACGGTCTCCATCCTGCCGGTGGCCGCCTGGCCCAGATAGTATTCCTCCAGCTGGCCCAAGCTATCGCCCATGGCGCGCAGGCCGTGGCGGATCGTGCTCCGGGCGCCGGCCTCCTCCCAATCCTCGATCGCGCCCTGCTGGGCCAGCTTCAGCTGCAGCAAGATCTCGTCCAGGGCCTTCTCGTAATCCTTCACTTCAATGCCGCTGGAGAGGGTGATGAGGTTTTTCTGCCGGTGCAGCATGGTGGAAGCGTAATAGCACAGAGACTCCTTCTCCCGCACGTTCATGAACAGCTTGGAGGTGGAGCTGCCGCCGTAGATCATATTGAACAGCATCAGCGCCGGATAATCCTCCGACGCGCAGGAAAAGCCGACGGCCAGTTTACCCTGGGTCACGTCCATTTCCTCGGTGAAATAACGCGCCGCGCCGGCCGGGGCATGGGGCAGCACCGGCGGCTCCTCCGCCAGCTCCGCCCGGGGCAGAGTGCTGAAGGCCGACAGCAACGCCTGTTCCAGCCGCGCGATCTCCGCGCTGCCGCAGTAAAACAGCTCCAGCCGTGCGGCGGACAGCAGCTCCGTATAGCGCTGATACAGCTTTTTGGGCCCCAGCTTTTCCGCGTCCCGCTCGCTGCCCAGACGGCTCACGCCGTAGGCCTCGCCGCGGCACATTTCCCGCAGCATCCGCAGCTGCGCGTAAACGCGCTTGTCGTTGATCTGGCCGCGGATCTGATCGACGAGATTCTCCCGCTCGCCCCGGACGTAGTCCGGCACAAAGCGGCCACTGCGGGTGGCGGGATTGCAGAGGAGATCTCCCAGCAGCTCCGCCACCGGCTCCAGCAGCTTTTCCCCGCCAGGCACGACGCGCTCGTCGATAAAGCTGGCCACAAAGCCGACGCACTGCTTTTCGCCCTTTTTGCGCACCGTGCAGTCGATCCGTGCGCCGTAGAGATCGTCCAGTACGGCGGAGAGGGCCTGCATATCGCTGCAGCGAGCCGTGCCCCGGCGCAGGACCGCGGGCAGCAGCGCGTTGGCCGCGGCGTGCGCCTCCTCCAGCGGCGCAATCATCTGGGCGGAAAGCACGTTCGTTTTGAATTTCCGCTCCTGAATATACGTCAAATAGACACCGGGCATCAATTTCCGGCGCATCGTTTCCATATCGGTCATCCTTCCGCGGCCAAAGCGGCCGCTTCTTTTTATATAGGTATTTTGTATTATACCGATTTTCGGGGCGTTGCACAAGCCGTTTCTCCGAATCTTTCCCGCCGCCGCGCGCCGCGGCAAAAATTTTTGAAAAAACACGCTTTTTTCGGAAGTTTTCTCTTGACAGCGGCACAGAAGTTTAGTAAAATACGATTCGTTGTAAAGCTGTTGTGCTTTACAGAAAGAGGTGCTCTCCATGAAAAATCAGACGTATCGCATGACGATGCTCTTCGATTTCTACGGGGAACTGCTGACAGAGCGGCAGAAAGAGTTTTTCGATCTGTACTACAACGAGGACCTCTCCCTGGCAGAGATCGCCGAGAATTACGGCATTTCCCGCCAGGGCGTGCGGGATGTGATCGTCCGCGCCGAAGCCGCCATGACCGAGGTGGAGGACCGCACCGGGATCATCCGGCGCTTCATGCGCTCCCGCAGCGCCATCCAGGCCATCGAAGAGGCCGCCCGCGACATCGGATCCGTCAACACGCACCAATACGACAACGAACAGATCGCATCGAAGGTGAAGGACATCCTCACCGCGGTGGATACCCTAAAGGAGCAGGACAATGGCATTTGAAGGTCTGAGCGAAAAACTGAGCGCCGCGTTCAAGCGGCTGCGCGGCAAGGGCCGCCTCTCGGAAAGCGACGTCCGGGAAGCCATGCGCGAAGTGCGCCTGGCCCTGTTGGAAGCCGACGTCAGCTACAAAGTCGTCAAGGACTTCACCGCCGCCGTCACCGAGCGCTGCGTCGGCAGCGACGTGCTGGACAGCCTGACTCCCGCCCAGCAGGTCATCAAGATCGTCAACGAAGAGCTGACGAGCCTGATGGGCGGCACCAACGCCAAGCTGACCATGGCCTCCCGCCCGCCCACCGTCGTGATGATGGTCGGTCTTCAGGGCGCCGGTAAAACCACGAACTGCGCCAAGCTGGCCGGCCTGATGCGCAAGACCTACGGCAAGCGCCCGCTGCTGGCGGCCTGCGACGTGTACCGTCCCGCCGCCATCGAGCAGCTGCAGGTCGTGGGTGCGCAGCTGGACCTGCCCGTTTTCGAAATGGGCCAGGGCGACCCGGTGGAGATCGCCAAGGCGGCTATCCGCCATGCCCAGGACTACGGTAACGACATGGTCTTCCTCGACACCGCCGGCCGCCTGCACATCGACGAGCGGCTGATGGACGAGCTGAAAAACATCAAATCTGCCGTCCACCCCAACGAGATCCTGCTGGTGGTGGACGCCATGACCGGCCAGGACGCCGTGAACGCCGCCTCCGCCTTCGACGAGGCGCTGGGCATCGACGGCGTGGTGCTGACCAAGCTGGACGGCGACGCCCGCGGCGGCGCGGCCCTCTCCATCAAGGCCACCACCGGCAAACCCATCAAATTCGCCGGCACCGGCGAAAAGCTCGACATGATCGAGCCCTTCCACCCCGACCGCATGGCCTCCCGCATCCTCGGCATGGGCGACGTGCTCTCCCTCATCGAAAAGGCAGAGCAGACCATCGACCAGAAAAAGGCTGCGGAACTCGATAAAAAGCTAAAAAAGAGCCGCCTGAGCCTTTCCGATTTTCTCGACGAAATGCGGGAGATGAAGAAAATGGGCGATATCTCCCAGATCGCGTCCATGCTACCCGGCGGCATGGGAAAACAGCTGGAAGGCGCGGAGCTGGACCCCAAGGTCCTCAGCCGCAGCGAGGCCATCATCCTGTCCATGACGCCCTATGAGCGCGAGAACCCCGGCGTGCTCAACGCAAGCCGCAAGCGGCGCATCGCCGCGGGCTGCGGCCTGGAGGTTTCCGACGTCAACCGTCTGCTCAAGCAGTACGACATGATGAACCAGATCGCCCGGCAGATGTACAAAAACCGCGGAAAGCTCGCCGGTCTCGGCGGTTTCGGCGGCGGCCTGCGCGGGTTCGGCCGCAAAAAGCGCCTGCGCTGAAGAAGATAAATGTAGCTTTGATCCTCTGGATCACCGCATTTATATAAGAATGTCCCATCATATTTTTGGAGGTGAATTTCATGGTTAAAATCAGACTGCGCAGAATGGGCGCCAAGAGCGCTCCCTTCTACAGAGTGGTGGTCGCCGATTCCCGCTATCCCCGCGATGGCCGTTTCATCGAAGAGATCGGCACCTATAATCCCTGCACCGATCCCGCAGAGATCAAGATCGACCTGGATCGTGCTGAGGCTTGGATCAAGACCGGCGCTCAGCCCACTGAAACCGTCAGAGCCCTGCTGAAAAAAGCAAAGGCCATGTAATCCGGAGGGGTTGGCATGAAAGAATTGCTGCTCTACATCGCCAGAAACCTGGTGGACCATCCCGACGCCGTCAGCGTAACGGAGGTCCCCGGCGACGATGAACTGACACTGGAGCTGCGTGTGGCCCCCGAGGATATGGGCAAGGTCATCGGCCGTCAGGGCCGCATTGCCAAAGAGATCCGCACCATCGTGCGCTCCTATGCCCAACGCACCGGCACCAAGGTTTCGGTTGACATTGTAGACTGAAAACAGCCGCCTGCCCGAAATCGGGCAGGCGGCTGTTTCCGGCATATATCTTCGATCGCAAAAGCATTTCCGGCCCGCTTTCTTCTGCGCGGCCGGAACGTGCTGCATAGAGAGCGCCCGCGGCAAAGAGATATCTCTTTGCCGCAGGCGCTTTTTCTTTTGGATCAGGCATATTGATACCGCTTCCGGAAAATGACGAAGCAGAGGACGGAAACGAGCAGGGCCAGGCCCTCCGCCACAGGCAGGGCCAGCCACACGCCATTCAGGCCCAGAACGATGGGCAGCAGCATCACGGCGCCGGCTTCAAAGACGATCGTACGCACAAAGGAAATGAACGCCGACACCGCGCCGTTGCACAGCGCCGTAAAAAAGGCCGAGGCAAAAATGTTGACACCCACCACCGCAAAGGAGACAGCAAAGAGCCGGAAGCCCCTGAGGGTCATTTCATACAAGCTCTGGCTGTCGGCGAAAACAGTCACCAGCGGCCCCGCCACCAGCTCGGACAGGGCGAACATCAAAAGGCAGGCGGCAATGATAAAGGTCATGCAGATGCGGAACAGCCCCTTGAGCTCCGCGTGGTTCTGGGCGCCGTAGTGATAGCCGATGACCGGCGCGCTGCCCACGGAAAAGCCGATCATCACGGCGATGAACACAAAGTTGACATACTGCATGATGGTGATGGCGCTGACGCCAGCCTCGCCCACCAGGCGCATCAGCTGGATATTGAAGAGGAACGTGGTCAGGGCGCGGGAAGCGTTGGACACCATTTCCGAAGATCCGTTGCCCGCGCTGTGCAGCAGCATGCGCCAGTGGAGCCTGGGGCGCACAAAATGCAGGCGGCTGGTGTTTTTCCGCGCAAAATACAGCAGCGGAATAAAACCGCCCACCGCGCAGCCGATGGATGTGGCGATGGCCGCGCCAGCGATGCCCCACTGGAACACCGCGATGAACAGCCAGTCCAGCACCATATTGGTCACGCCGCTGGCAATGGTCAGCGCCATGCCCAGCTTGGGCTTTTCCGCCGTGATGAAAAACGTCTGGAAAAAGGTCTGCAGCATGTAAGGGATATTGCCGATGAGGCAGATGGTGCCGTAAGTCACGCAGTCCGCAATCAGAAGGTCGCTGGCGCCCATGAAATAGCTGAGGGGCCGGATAAAAAAGATCGTGCCCACCGTCAGCAGCACGCCGAGGACCGCCACCGCGATGGTCAGGGTGGTGAAATAGCACTTGGCGTCATCTTCCCTGCCCTCACCCATGGTTTTGGCCACCTCGGCGCTGCCGCCGCTGCCCAGCATAAAACCGAAAGCACCCAGGATCAGGAACATAGGCATCATGATATTGATGGACGCCAGGGCGTTGCTGCCCACAAAATTGGCCACAAATAAACCATCCACCACAGTATAGATCGAAGTGAACACCATCATGACGATGGATGGCAGCGTAAAACGCACCAGGCGTCCCGCAGTAAAATGATCAGATAACTGAATTTTCATATTTCCCCCTGTTTTCCATTCGCTGATGTATCCGCCAGCATCGGCCGCAATGCTGCGCGCAATTGCCTGAGATAGGCACGGCTCCCGTGCAGAAGCCCCTCCCTGTCTCGCTGATCCATTTGCTGAAAAGCCGCTTTCTCCGCTTCAAACAGCGGATAAAGCTTTTCCCTTTTGTAGCGCTCGCCCAACTCCGTCAGGAAAATATACTTGCTGCGCCGATCCGCAGGCGACACATCCAGATAGAGATACCCCTGTGTCTGCAGCTTCTTCAGCGCCGAATGCACCGTTTGTTTACTCATAGCGCAAATACCGCACACGTCCTTTTGGGCGCAGGACCCATCCTTGGAGCACACGGCATACATGGTCCAGAACATGGCCGAAGACATGCCGCTACGCTCGGCCACCGCGCTGTACAGCGCGTCGGTCTCCTTATAGACTTCGTAGTATTCGATCAACTGTCGATGAATTTCTTCTGACATTTCGCATCACCCAAAAAGTACGATTTCAGACTATTTTTTCTGACTATAGCATGGATCGCCGTTGCTGTCAATAGCACAATAGATTGCCCATGCTCCGCCATCTCAAAAAGCAATCCCCTTTCCCGCATATCGCGGAAAAGGGGATTGTTCTGCTCCATATTTTACATTCAACTATCATTACCCACAGAAACTGTGACAGCATAATCATAGGATGGTCCCTTTGATCCGGTACCCTTGAAGCAATAGGTTCCCTTACCATAAAAATTCTTCCCTGATTCTATGGTTTGTTTGCCATTTTCAGATACGATCAGCCCATCTTCTCCATTGATATCTATATCACACCACTCGCCGCGCCAATCCCGCTTTTGCAAAGTAATTTCCACTTCAAAATCCGCTTGATTTTCCGCATAAAAAGACAGCGCCGCCGCATCATTCAAATAAAACTCGCCCGTGTTTCCGCTGTCAGAATTGCAAGTAAGGGTCACCGCAGCTGCAGCACCAACTCCATCTTCCAGCAGATTCAAATCTGTACACGAATCGGGCGATCTGTGCAAAGACATCCAGAACACTGCCGCGCAAAGCAAGCAAAGTATCCCCACACCCAAAACGATTTTCCTTCGTTTCACAAAGCATCCCTTCCATTCAAAAAATTCTCTCGTTCTCAACTGTTCTCTTCTATTAAAAACAGTATAGCATGCTCCCGGATATAAAACACAAATGAATCCTTTCATTCTTTTATAAGATTTTATAAACAACACGTCCGGGCGTATTTTCGCCCGGACGTCCTTTTCAGCATATTATTTTTCAATCACGGAAATCAAACAGATCCTTTGGCTTGATATCCAATACCTGGCACATTTTAAAAATCACATCCATCGAAACGCCTACATTTCCCAGCTCAATGGCGCTGATATGACTTCTGTCAATATCCACCAGTTCCGCCAGCTGCAGCTGCGTCAGCTTTTTTCTTTTTCGATAATAGACCACATTCAGGCAGAATTTCTCATAAAGCTCTTTGTATTCTTTCTTCACATCACGCCACCTCCCCTATGATTGTAGAGGCGTTTCCACCCTCTATAAACCTTGTGAAAACCCTGTAACGTGATTAACACAAGTCATTTAATGTGTTAGTATTCCCAGAGGAGCGCTATGAAAATACAGTGTGAAAAAAGAAAGGATCTGGTTGCATGAAAAAATGGACATCCCTGCTGCTCTCCCTGGTCACGGCCCTTTCCCTAACCGCCTGCGGCAGCGAAAAGAACAGCATGTCAAAGGAAGAACTGCTCGAAAGCGCCGAAGAAGTAAGCTTTTCCACGCTGGCAAACGATACCTATGAAAATGCGGTAAAAGCGAAGGAGACCTATTGCGCAACGCCCATTCAGATCAGCGGATGGATCCAGAATATCGAGGAAGATCATATCACCCTCGGGAACGGCGGCGCCTCTTATGATGTGATGATCGACGCATACCTTCCCACAGAAGACATCACCACACTGGTGACCGGCCAGAAGGTGACCGTTGTCGGCATCAACAGCGATACAGAGGAAAAGACCGATTCCTGGGGCGGCATGTCTTTCCCGTCAACCCATTACATCATGGACACAGCCTGTCTGGTGCAGTCCCGCTACGAGATCTCCGGCAAGTTGGTCCTCGCCCTGGGCAAGGTGCGCTTTGACGACGGCACCCAATATATCAAAGACATCCCCAACATTGATGACGGCAGTTTCGACGGCTATCAGACCGGAGATGAATTGACGATTTCCGCTGTTATCAGCTATGGCGACGGCAGCGACGCCTATTCCATCATTGAAGCCATACCCGCTGCATAAAAAAGGCGCCTTGCAAAGCAAGGCGTCTTTTTTTATTTACAGAATTCAATATTTTGCTACCAACCCCAGCACCTTCGCCGCTACTTTGTAAACCGGCGTTTCCATGTGCCGGCAAACGGCTTTCAGCTCCCGGCGGATTGCAATATGCTGGGGGCAATGCTGTTCGCATTTGCCGCAGCCCACGCAGAGGGAGGCGTTGGACCGCTCCCGCTTCAGGGTGGTACACATCAGATATTCCTTCATGCCGGTGTACCAGCCGTCCGTCCAGCGGTCATTGTAGGTCCGGAAGCACACGGGAATATCCACGCCATGGGGGCAGGGCATACAGTAGCCACAGCCGGTGCAGCCCACTTTGGTGGCCCGATGCACCGCAGCGCGGACCGCCGAGAACATTTCCCGGTCCCGCGCCGTCAACGCGCCCACGGCGGCGCGATCCGCCGCGGCGGCGTTTTCCCGCACCTGCTCCCGGTCGTTCATGCCGGAGAGAACGCAGAGCACTTCTTCCTGATCCCACAGCCACTGCAACCCCCACGCTGCAGGGCTGCGCTGTTCCGTCGCGGCAGCAAAGGCCGCCAGCGCCCCCTTCGGCAGCTTATGACACAGCCTTCCGCCCCGCAGGGGTTCCATGATCACCACGCCGATGCCTTTTTCCGCGGCGTACCGCACGCCCCGCACGCCGGCCTGGCTCGTTTCATCCATATAATTGTACTGCACATAGCAGGTGTCCCAGTCATAGACATCCAGCACCTTGATAAACTGCTCCGTCCCGCCGTGGAAGGAAAAGCCGACGTGCCGGATCTTTCCCGCCGCCTTCTGCCGGGCGATCCATTCCTCGATCCCCAATGCCCGCAGGCGCGCCCACTGGCGGTCGTCGTTGAGCATGTGGAAAAGGTAGTAATCAATGTGATCCGTGCGCAGGCGCCGCAGCTGCTGGGCCAGGCATCCATCAAAGGCTTTCAGGTCCCGCAGCAGATACTGGGGTGTTTTCGTGGCCACGAAAACCTTGTCCCGATATCCCCGGGAAAGCCACTTGCCCAGGGCCTCTTCGCTGCCGGGGTAGATATAGCCCGTATCGTAATAATTGACGCCGGAATCATAGGCCAGCGTCAGCTCCTGCTCCGCCTTTTTCTGGTCGATGCCCAGGGCGTTTTTGGAAAAGCGCAGGCAGCCATACCCCAGGACGGAAATGCGGTCCCCCGTTTTGGGATGAATGCGGTATTGCATGGATCTTCCCCCCATCGATTGCTGAGCCTACTTTACCATGTTCCCCGCCGGCGCGCAAGAGGCGCCCCCTTGACAGCGGCGCCGATCTATTGTATCGTGCAAGCAGGGACATTTTGCCCCCCAAAAAGAGAGGTTGCCCAGAATGAAAGATCTGATCGTATACGGAAGCTGCTACGGGAGTGCCAAGCGCTACGCCGAGGCCTTTGCCGCTCGGACCGGCTCCCCCGTACTCGCGGAAGAAGCCGTCCGGAATCTGTGCGGGGTCGACCGCGTCATCCTGTTCGGCGCGCTGTACGCCGGCGGCGTCAAGGGTCTGAAAAAATTGCTTCGCACACTGCCAGAAAACACCCGGCTCGTGATCGTCACTGTGGGACTGGCCGATGTGGAAAATCTGAAAAACACGGCGCACATCCGGGAAGCCCTGTGCCGGCAGGTGCCCCAGCCGCGGCTGAAAGGCACGGCCGTTTTCCATCTGCGGGGCGGTATCGACTACCAAAAGCTGAATTTCAAGCATCGGGCCATGATGGCCATGCTTTGCCGCAGGCTCAAAAGCCTTCCCCCGGAAAAGCAGACGGACGAGGACCGGGCCCTGTTGGAAACCTATGGCAAGGCGGTCGATTTTGTGGACCTGGATACCCTTGCGCCCATCGCAGCGGCCCTGTGCTGAGGTCTCTTTGCAAAACGCCCTTGTGAAATGGGGAAAATCCCGCTATAATAAGCAGATAATGAGATACTAACGATGAAACGAAAAAGGAGCTTCCCATGAAACTGGAACAGGTCGAAGTCGGACAGATCGTCAATACCCACGGCGTGCGGGGCGAAATGAAAGTGCAGCCCTGGTGCGATACGCCTGAGCAATTCCTCACCTTTCCCACGCTGTATCTCGACGGCACCCCCGTCAAGCCCGCCGCGGTGCGGATCCACAAAAGCATCGTGCTCCTTACCCTCCCCGGCGTGGAGGATATGGACGCGGCGCTGCATCTGAAGGGCAAGGTGCTTTCCGTCCGCCGAGAGGATATCCATCTGCCCGAGGGGCGCTATCTCAACGCGGAGCTGATCGGTCTTTCCGTTTTGGACGCGGAAACGGGCCGCGCCGTCGGCACGATCCGGGATGTGCTGGTCTACCCCGCCAACAACGTGCTGGTGGTCAAGGGCGAAAAGGAATATCTGATCCCCGCCGTGCCCGCCGTCATCGAAAACACCGATCTGGATGCCAACACCATGACCGTCCATCTGCTGAAAGGAATGGCCGCCGATGAGAATTGACATCATGACGCTGTTCCCCGAATCGGTGGGCGACATGCTGAACGAGTCCATCCTGGGCCGGGCGGCGGAGCGGGGCTACATCCGCATCGAATGCCACCAGATCCGGGACTATACCTTAAATAAACAAAAGCAGGTGGACGATTACCCCTACGGCGGCGGCCGCGGGGCCGTGATGCAGGCCGACCCGCTGTACCAGTGCTGGAAGCACATCTGCGACGAGGCCGGGGAGCGCATCCACACCATCTACTTCTCCCCCTGCGGCGAAACCTTCCGCCAGGAGACCGCCAAGCGCCTGGCGGCGAACTACGACCGGCTGCTGCTGGTCTGCGGCCACTATGAGGGCATCGACGAGCGCTTTATCGAAGAGTGCGTGGACGAGGAGATCTCCATGGGCGATTTCGTGCTCACTGGCGGCGAGATCCCGGCCATGGCCCTTGCCGACGCCGTTTGCCGTCTGGTACCCGGCGTGCTGCCCGACGCGGAGTGCTATATGGAGGAATCCCATTGGGACGGCCTGCTGGAATATCCCCAATATTCCCGGCCCGAGGAGTGGCACGGCCGCCATGTGCCGGAGATCCTGCTGTCCGGCAATCACCAGAAGGTGGCGGAATGGCGCAAAAAGGAATCCTACAAGCGCACGCTGCGCCGCCGTCCGGATATGATGGCCGGCTTCGACCCCAACGCCCTGGATAAAAAGGGCAGGAAGATCTACGCCGCCGCCCTGGAAGAACTGGCCCAGGAACAGCATGCCGCCGGCGCGGCAGCGGCGTCTTCGGAAGAAAACTGAATCACCGTGCTCATTTTGCGCGGCCGTTCCCTTTCCGGGAACGGCCGTTTTCCATTTTATTCCAGCTTTTATTTTCCTGAGATCCCTGTTTCTTTTTGAAAAATGATCAAATTTTCCTACACCGTCCGCTTTTATTAACTTGTACGGCGAATTTTATTTTTTGGCTCCATTTTGTAATGATTTTGTAATTATTGCATATACTTTGACTGTATTTTCCAGCGAAATCCACTACACTTTTCTCAAAAGTGGAGGAAGATATCCTGTTTATATCGCAAAAACTTGACAAATGTGGAGAAATCGTGTATACTTACGCTTGTATTTGAGCCAGGTAACAAAAGTTACAATTTTGTTTCCGTCTGATTTTTTCCAAAGTCTGCGGTTTCCAGTTCCTGGAAATCATGGCTTCAGTACTCCGGGCGGTCCTTGGGCCGCGCGGAATTTCAGGAGGTTTATCATGTTCAAACACGTAACCGCCGGCCGCAAAACCATGCGTCCGGTCCGACGTACCGTCGCCTTCGTTTCCATGATGGTCCTGACCGTCGGCGCTGCATCTGCCATCGCCAGCGCCAAGGCCGTTTACATCATTGACGACGGCACGACCCGCACCACTGTGGAAAGCAGCGATTACGCACCCTCTTCCGTGGTGAAAAAAGCGGGCATCGAGGTGGCCTCTTCCGACCAGATCACATCCGACCGCAACGAGGACGGCACCGTGGAGATCAAGATCACCCGCGGACAGAACGTTTCTGTCAACTATATGGGCGCCACCCTCCACACCTATGCCCACGACGAGACCATCGCTTCCGTGCTGGACCGGCTGAACATCGATCTGGGCGAAAACGACGAGGTTTCCGTCGATCTGAGCAGCTATACCGAAGACGGCATGTCCATCAACGTCACGGCCTATACCTACGGCACGGAAGAGGCGGTGGAACCCATCACCTACTCCACGGAGCGCGTGGCCAACGGGTCCATGACCAAGGGCAAGGAAGTGACCAAGCAGGCCGGCAAAAACGGCACCGCCCGGGTGACTTACGCCGTCACCTATAAGGACGGCGTGGAGATCGACCGCGAGCCCGTCTCTTCCGAAGTGATCACCGCCCCCACGGCGGAGATCGTGGAATACGGCACCAAGGCCGCATCGATCTCCTCCAGCGACCGCATCGCATCCGATGCGCGCAATGCCGACGGCAGCGGCGTGCTGACCTTCAAATCCGGCAGCACCCTCACCTATTCCAGGGTGATCAGCGCCAACGCCACCGCCTATACCGCCCCCGCCGGCGCCCACACCGCTTCCGGCCGCGTGGTATCCGTGGGCTGTGTCGCTGTGGACCCCAAGGTCATCCCCATGGGCAGCAAGCTGTATATCACCACGCCCAACGGCAGCATTGTCTACGGCATGGCCGTGGCCGCCGACACCGGCGGCGCCATCAAGGGCAACAAAGTGGACCTGTTTTTCAACACGTATAATGAATGCATCCAGTTTGGCCGCCGGACCTGCACCGTGTATGTGCTGAACTGATCGGAAAGCGCCGTTCCGGCCCCGCGCACGCGGGGCCGGTTTTTCTTTGCGTTCCCGGCGGCGCTGTGGTATACTATCCCCATCAACAAAGGAGGACCCGCTATGGATCTTTGCAACCTGAACGATATCCGTGCGCTGCTGGGGCGGCATGGCTTCCATTTTTCCAAAGCCATGGGGCAGAATTTTCTCATCGACGCCGCCGTTCCCCAGGCCATCGCCGAGGGCTCCGGCGCGGAGGCGGACTGCGGCGTGCTGGAGATCGGCCCCGGCATCGGCTGCCTGACGGCCCAGCTGGCCCGGCGCGCCGGGAAAGTGGTGTCCGTGGAGCTGGACAAGCGCCTGCTGCCGGTCCTCAGCGAGACCATGGCCCCCTATGACAACGTATCGATCGTCAGCGGCGATATCCTCAAGCTCGACATCCCCGCCCTGGCAGCGGCGCAGTTTTCCGGCCTGCGCCCCCTGGTGTGCGCCAACCTGCCCTATAACATCACAACGCCGGTGCTGTCCGCGCTGATCGACAGCGGCTGCTTTGAAAGCCTGACCGTGATGATCCAGAAGGAAGTGGCCCAGCGCATCTGCGCCGCCCCCGGCACCGCCGATTACGGCGCTTTTTCCGTTTACATGCAGTTTTACACCGCGCCGGAGATCCTCTTTGACGTACCCCCCCACTGCTTCACGCCCCAGCCCAAGGTGACCTCCGCCGTGCTGCACTGCCCCGTGCGCCAGGCGCCGCCCGTCCCCGTTGGGGACCGCGCGCTCTTTTTCCGCGTAGTGCGCGCAGCCTTCGCCATGCGGCGCAAAACGCTGCTCAACGGCCTTTCCGCGGCCTTCGGAAGCCAACTGGACAAAGCCCGGCTCTCCCAGGTCCTGGCAGACTGCGGCTTCCCTGCCGCCGTCCGGGGCGAGACCCTGGGCCTGGCCGAATTTGCGGCGCTGACAGACCGCCTGGCTGAACAGTTGACGGGCTGAAACGCCCATCCAAAAAATTCTCATTTTTTTCATTTTTCTATTGACATTTTTGAAAATCCCGCTATAATAAGTAATGTTCTGCGGAACACAGCGGGTTTGTGTAATGGTAGCACACCGGACTCTGACTCCGTTTGTGAGGGTTCGAATCCTTCACCCGCTGCCAAAAAAGCGAAGCAAGCATCTGCTTGCTTCGTTTTTTATTTTTCCCACGCAGCAATCGTTCTGTTATATTTATTTTTAATTATTTTTGTTTAGTTTCTTTGTTTTTATTATGTTCTATTGGCCGTACCGCGCAGGCTATGCTACACTTTTTCAAGGAGGGGAGATCTCTCCCTCGCCGCAAGCAAATCGCATAAACGACAGGAGGCAGCAATATGAAACTCAGCGCAAGAAACCAGTTCAAGGGCACCGTCGTCGAGATCCAGGAAGGTGCGGTAAACGGCATCGTCAAGATCGACATCGGCGGCGGCAACGTGATGGTCTCCACCATCTCCATGAACGCCATCAAGGAGCTGGGCCTGGAAGTGGGCAAAAGCGCCTATGCCGTGGTGAAGGCCACCTCTGTGATGGTCGGCATCGACGAATAAGGCTTTTTCCGCCAAAGGAACGCCGCCCCGGATGCTTTGTATCCGGGGCGGCGTTTTCCGTTTTCCGATTGTTACAGATGGGCGTCCAGCATGGCCTTGTACTCCGAAATGGGCATGGCGCCGATGCGGCGGTCCACTTCCTTTCCGTTCTTAAAAAGCACCACCGTGGGAATGCTCATCACGCCGAACTGGGCTGCCAGGGCGTTTTCTTCGTCCACATTGACCTTGCCCACGCTGGCGCGGCCGTCGTACTCCTCCGCCAGCTGCTCGATCACCGGGCCGACCATGCGGCAGGGGCCGCACCAAGTCGCCCAGAAATCTACCAGAGCCACATCCTTTTCGGCCAGGAAGCCTTCAAACGCCGCCTGTGTGATATGTCTTGCCTTTTCGTTTGCCATCGTTGATTCCTCCTGTTTCTAATGTTGTAGTTTCTTTTTTCCAAATTCGGCCGGGTGTTATCCCTGCCGGTCCAACCAGCTGACAGCATGCAGCGCTGCGATCTGCCCCTGCCCCGCGGCCCGGGCGATCTGGTAGGGCTGGCCGGTGCAGTCGCCGCAGGCGTAAACGCCGGGCAGATTTGTTTCCATTGCCCCGTTTACGCGGATATGGCCGTTCTCCACCGCCAAGCCGGCGATGAGATCCACCGGCGACACCGCAGGACGCAGCAAAAATACGCCGTCGCACAGCACCTTTTCCCCGTCGATCAGGACATAATCCACTTTTCCGTCGCCGAAAATCTTCATTTCGCGGATGCGAAGATACGGGATGGTATCCTTCAGGCGGCCGCTTTCGGCGCGGCGGGAAACGTAGATCACGATGCAGCCGATCTCCTTGAGATAATTGGCCTCCAGCTCAGCCCCTTCCGTTTCGCCGTAGACCACCACGCGCTTGCCGCGGTATAGCATCCCGTCGCAGGTGGCGCAGTAGCTGACGCCGCGGCCCAGACGTTCGCTTTCCCCGGGGAATTTATCGCTTCGAAGCACGCCGCCGGCCAGGATCAGCGCCTTGGCTTCCACCACGGCGTCTTCCGCGCTCAAAAACCAGCTGTTTCCCATATTCATGGCGGAAATCATGCGCTTGGGCACAAATTCCGCGCCCAGCTTTTCCGCCTGCCGGTGCATCCGCTCCAGAAGTTCGCCGCCGGACACGTCGGGCAGACCCGGATAATTGGGGACATGGGGTGAGCGGTACAGGGGATTTTCGCGGTAATCATTGGAGATCACCGCCACGGTTTTGCTGCGCACGCGGGCGTTGATCGCCGCGGAAAGGCCGGCGGGGCCGCCGCCCAGGATACCAATATCATACATACACGCTCTCTCCTTTGTCTGTTGCAAATGCGCCAGCGGCGGGAACAATGGTCCGCCGCTTTTTATTATACACCTTTTTTCCCGTTTTCCAAGGGGGAAGCGTTCAACTCAGGCGCAGGATCTCTTTTTTCAGTTTGCCGATGATCTTTTTCTCCAGGCGCGATATGTAGGACTGGGAAATGCCGAGGCGGTCGGCGCACTCCTTCTGGGTCTGCTCCCGGCAGCCGCCCAGGCCAAAGCGCATGGTGATGATCTGCCGCTCCCGTTCGGACAGCGTCCCGATGGCCTGGGCCAGCAGTTTCCGGTCCACATCCTCTTCGATGGGCCGCATGACGATGTCGCCGTCCGTCCCCAGCACGTCCGACAGCAGCAGTTCATTGCCGTCCCAGTCGGTGTTCAGCGGCTCGTCCAAAGAGATCTCCGCGCGCTGGGGCGCGTTTTTGCGCAGATACATCAGGATCTCGTTTTCAATACAGCGCGAGCAGTAGGTGGCCAGCTTGATGTTTTTACCGCTGCAGAAGGTGTTGACCCCCTTGATAAGGCCGATGGTGCCGATGGAGATCAGATCCTCGATATTGATGCCCGTGTTTTCAAACCGGCGGGCGATGTAGACGACCAGCCGCAGATTGTGCTCGATCAGAGCGGATTTCGCTCCTTCCTCCCCAGCGTCCAACCGCTGCAGCAGCACCGCTTCCTCCTCCCGGGGCAAAGGCGGCGGCAGCGGGTCCGCGCCGCCGATGTACATGATTTTTCCCGGCCGGCGCGCCCGCAGCCAGCGCCGCAGGCGCCCCGCCCAGTGCTTCCAGAACGGATTCATACCACAGGACCTCCCCACAATGCGTCATATTCCTTGCTTTCCGACACCGCCGTCGGCGACAGGGCCACCGGCAGTTTTTCCGTCCGATACGCGCCGATGCGCGCCTGTGCCGCAGTACACAGCAGCAGCATTCCCGCGCAGGTGCCGACGCTCCGGTAGGGCAGAAGCCGCGCCTGCGCCGCCGGGCACAAAGCGCGCAATGTTTCCAACGTCTCCTCCGGCCGGACAAGGCACGGCGGCGAAAGGCACTCCTGCACCGCTTCCGGGAGAAAGGGCGCCAGAAACGCCCCCTCCATCACCAGGACCGGCGCACCGGTCAGCGGATCGCACAGCGTGTTGCCGCTGTCCCGCAAGGCGCGGAAGGACACCCGCACCCCCGCCAGCTCCAAAACACCCTCCGCCAGTGTCCCCTCCACCTGATGGCGCAGCTGGCCGCGGCCAAACCAGGTCAAAAGGCCGAAACAGCCCGCAGCCGCCGGCGCCAGCACCTCCAGCCCGACGGGCAGAAGGTATGCCCCGCCCCGGTACAGATCCAGGGACACGGCGGCGCCGCAGGCGATGACCGCGCCGGCCAGCAGGCACGAAAGACCCAGAAAAACCAGAAGGAGCCGCCTGTACTTCCCCGCGCGGCCATAGGCCAGCAGCACCAATCCAGCGGCCGCCGGCAGGCGCAAAGGCCAGGCCGTCAGTACATCGGCCGGCGGCACAAACGCCAGGGCCGCATACAGCCCGCCGGCGCAGGACGCCAGAAGGAGCCGCGCCGGCTTTCGTTCTGCGCCGGCCAGATACCCCGTAAAATAGAGCAGCAAACCGTCAAGCAGCGCGTTGAGCAGAAAAACCACGTCGATATAGACAACCATCCCTATCACCGCTCTTCAGTATAACGGACCGCCGCCTGAAAAAAGGTCGCAAAAAAGGGACGGCCTCGAGCCGCATTGCGCTGATGGTCCGCGAAGGCGCCGTCCAAAACAAATGCTCCGACGCACGGTCGTGCGCCGGAGCTTTTTGATACAAAATTTCTGCTTAGGGCTTGTACCGGAAGAGATACGCCGCACAGGCCGCAGTGCCGATGGGATACAGCCTATTCTTCTCATTCCGATCTTCCGCAATCTGATGGTCAGGAAAACGTATGCGAATTCACATCACCTTTGCGGCGCATTTTCAGATGCCTGCGCCTTTTGCCTGGGCAGAGGCAGGGCGCTCATGCTGTGGAGGCTCACCCCTAAAGTGGACAGGTTGTGGAGCATGGCGGAGGCAGCGGGAGGCAGAACGCCTATTACGCCCAAGCCAATGAGGGCCCCATTGAAACCGATGACGAAGCGGTAGTTGTTCTGAATGCGGCCCATGAGAGCCAGGGCCAGCTGCCGCAGTCGCACCAGCTCCCACAGGCTGTCGGCGGCGATGGTGATGTCGGCGATCTCCCGGGCGATGGCCGCCCCGTCACTGATGGCGATGCCGGCGTCCGCCTCGGAGAGGGCCGGGGAGTCGTTGATGCCGTCCCCCACCATGAGGACGGTGTGGCCCTCCCGTCGGAGAGCGGCCACATAGTCTGCCTTGTCCGCCGGGAGCACTCCGGCCTGGAAGTCGTCCACCCCCAGCTGTGCCGCGATGGCGGCGGCGGTGCGGGGGCTGTCCCCGGTGAGCATGACGGCGTTTTTTACCCCCAGGCCCCGCAGGGCGGCGAGCACGTCCTTCGCCTCCCCCCGCAGGGGGTCGGAGATACACAGCGCAGCGGAGAGCACTCCGTCGATGGCCAGATAGAGCTGGGAATACTCCGGGGGCAGGGCATCAAACTTGGCCAGCTCCCCCTCGGGGATGGTCACCTTCTCATCCTCAAAGATGAAGTGGGCACTGCCGATACGCACCTGCTGTCCGTCCACGGAACTGGCAATGCCGTGGGCCACCAGGTACTCCACCTTTGCGTGGCGCTCCTCGTGGGTGAGCCCCCGGCGGCGGGCCTCCTCCACCACGGCGTTGGCCATGGAGTGAGGGAAATGCTCCTCCAAACAGGCGGCCAGGCGGAGCATCTCCGCTTCCTCTTTGCCGTTAAAAGAGACGATCTTCTCCACCCGGGGGCAGGCGTGGGTGAGGGTGCCGGTCTTGTCAAAGACGATGGTGTCCGCTTTGGCCACCGCCTCCAGAAATTTACCGCCCTTCACGGTGATGTGCTCCCGCCCCGCCTCCCGCATGGCGGAGAGCACCGCCAGGGGCATGGCCAGCTTCAAGGCGCAGGAGAAGTCCACCATCAGCACCGACAATGCCCGGGCCACGTTCCTGGTGAGGGCCAGGCTTAAAATGCTCCCGGCAAAGGTGTAGGGCACCAGCCGGTCCGCCAGGCTGGAGGCCTTGGCTTCGGCGGCGGACTTCATCTGCTCGGAGCGCTGGATCATCTCCACGATCTTGTCGTACCGGCCCTGGCCGGAAGCCTGGCGTACCTCCAGAACGCACTCGCCCTCCTCCACCACGGTGCCGGCATATACCGTGCCGCCGGAATGCTTGGCCACGGGGACGGACTCCCCGGTGAGGGAGGCTTGGTTGACGGTGACCTCCCCCTCCGCCACCACGCCGTCCAGGGGGATGACGCCCCCAGCCCGGACCAGCACCCGGTCGCCGGGCTTTACCTGGCCTATGGGGACCAGCACCTCTCCAGCCCCGGTTTTCAGCCACACCCGGTCCACGTGGAGAGACAGGCTCTCCGCCAGGTCGGCCACGGACTTCTTCCGCGTCCAGTCTTCCAGCAACTCGCCGATCTCCAGCAGGAACATCACCATGCCGGCGGTGCCGAAGTCCCCGCGGCAGACGGAGATCCCGATGGAAAGGGCGTCCAGCAGCTCGACTTTGACCTGCCGCCGCCCCAGGCACCACAGGCCCTTTCGGAGGAAGGGCACCATGTGCCAGACTACCCGGGCGATTCGCAGCGGGGCGGGCAGGAACAGAGTCGCCGCCCCCTTTAGCAGCACCTTACCAACCAGCTTCTCCTGAAATTCCCGGTTCAGTTGCCGGGTGCTGTGGCCGGGCAGGGTGACCGTTTTCTCCGCCCCGGCCCAGGTGAAGCCGCCGATGGCGGCGAGGACGGTCTCCCGCTCCCCCGCGTAGATCACGATGACGCAGCCGGTGCGCTCGTGGACCACGGCCTCTTTTGCCCAGGACTGGCCTTTCAGCCAGGTCTCCAGCAGGTCTGCCTGCCGGAGGGTCATGGTTTTCTGCCGGAGCCGCAGGCGCATCCGGCCCCGGCTCTCATGTACAATGGTCGCTTTCATCAAAAATCTCTCCTCATGGAAAAAGGGAGCCGCTCTCCGGCTCCCTTCCGCGGTTTTTCACTGGCCCTCCACCTGGGCCGCGGCCTCCTGGGCGGAGCGGGCCTCGTTGATGTCCTTGGCGGAGGCCAGGATATCGGCGGCGTTCTCCTGGACCGAGGTGACCGTCTCCATCACGCTGTCCTTCATCCGAAGACCGGCGGCGGTGATGTGGGTATAAGTCTTTTTTGCATCCTTGCTGGTGAGCAGCTTCACGCCGGCAGAGCCAAACAGGGCGCCGCCCACAAAGCAGGCCAGTCTGACATAGTGCTTCATCATGGGAAATTCTTCCTTTCTGCTATGTATTATTTGTGCTTGTAGCCCGTGATCATCACCATGACCATGCAGATCACAGCGCCCCAGGCCCAGAAGCGATGCTGTTTCATTGTGATCTCCTCCTTGTGAAAACAGGCTCGTCTCTTTACATATTGAAGAATTATAGCAGAGGAAACGCTTCGTGTATCACCAAACCGGACGGGGTTGTGCCGGTTCAGACATTTTTCCGGTATCGGGCCGGCGTTACGCCGTACTGCCGCCGGAAGGCAGCGGTGAACTGGCTGGCGCTGCCGTATCCCACCGACTGGGCCACTCCCAGCACACTGAGAGAAGAGCCCTGCAGCAGCTCCGCCGCCCGTTCCATCCGCCGCTGGCGCAGCCAGGTATGGACCGGCAGGCCGTACAGGCGACGAAAACCCGCTTTGAACGCGGTGGTGGAAAGGCAGGCCCGGCGGCTCAGGGCCGGGATGGTGAGGGGCTCGTCCAGGTGCTCTTCCATATACCGGCGGGTATCCGCCAGCGTCCGGGCAACGTCCCGATCCAGCGCCGGGGCCCTGTTCACCGCCGCCTTCTCCGGAGCGGAGAGCAGATAGAGCAGCTCCACTGACTTCCACACGCACCAGCGCGCCCGTTCGCCAGAGGGCAGACGGTCCAGATCGGCAAAGGCCGCCCGGCTCCAGTGGGTGGGGCCCTCCACGGCGCAGCCGCCCCGGCCGGCCATCCAGCGCCGCACCCGGCCTGTGTCCAGGGTCAGCCCGCCCAGCAGGGTACAGATGGTGTTCAGGCTTTCCCGTGCATTCCGGGCGTCCACCGCCACCAAAACACCCTCCAGCGGAGTGTCTGCGCTGGCTCCGGTCACGCCGGAGAGGTCCGTGAGGAGCAGCACCTGCCGGGCAGACGCTGTCAGGGCCGGGCCGTCCCGCCGGTTCAAGGTGATCGACCCTGCCAAACAAAACAGGGCCTCGAAGTGCAGTGTCTCCAGCCGGAGGGGCAGGGAAACCGGCCCCTCACCCAGGGAAAACAGGCAAGCCCGGGCGCCGGGCATCACCTGGGCCCAGTTTCCCTGGTCCGCCAGAAATTCCGCCAGCATTCGTCCGCCTCCTCTCCATGGTTCGCCGCTTGCCGGCCAAACAGGTGCTTTTTCGAAGTTAGTATATGCTAACCCCGTCATTTTGTCAAGGGGCCCGAAAACGGAAGAGAGCGTTTCTCCTCAGGACCGCAGCTGTGCAGAACGCTTCAGACGCGTCCCGTCAGCGCCCCGCCTGCCGCAACAGCGCAAAATGAAAGGGATTGCTGTCTGCAAATTGCAGGCAGCAATCCCTTTTGGCCGTTTGAATGGCCTATGCTCAAACATATTTACCCAAACTTTGGGCGCGCTTCACATGGCCGTCCCTTTTCTTCCGGCGCTGCGGTTCAGCGGCCCAGGATCTCTTCCAAGGCGCACAGCAGCGCTTTCATCTCTTCATCCGTTCCGACGGTGATGCGCAGGAACTGGTCGACGATGGGCTTATTGAAATAGCGCACCAGGATATGCCGCTGCCGCAGCGCCCCGAACAGCGCCGCAGCGCTGGCTTCCGGGTGGCTGGCAAACAGAAAGTTCGTTTTGGAAGGCAGCACCGTGAAGCCCAGCTTTTCGAGAGCCTCTGCGCTCCAGGTGCGCGTGGCGATGATCTTCTGCCGCGTGGCTTCAAAGTATTCCTGGTCCTCCATAGCCGCGGCGGCGCCCGCCTGGGCCAGGCGGTCCAGAGTGTAGGAGTTGAAGGAATTTTTCACCGTGTCCAGCGCCGCGATCATGTGGGGCTGCCCCAGGGCAAAGCCCACGCGCAGGCCCGCCAGGGAGCGGGATTTGGAAAAAGTCTGGATCACCAGCAGGTTCGGATATTCACCGATCAGCCCCACGGCGCTGTCCGCGCCGAAATCCACATAGGCCTCGTCCACGATCACCGGCACGTCCCGGTGCGCCCGGAGGATCTGCTCCACCTCTTCCAGGGGCAGGGCAATGCCCGTGGGCGCGTTGGGGTTCGCGAACACGATGCCCCGATGTTCCTTCCGGAACACGGAGGGGTCCAGCGTGAAATCCTCCCGCAATTCCACGGCGTCATAGGGGATATCGAACAGGCGGGCATAGACGGGATAAAAACTGTAGCTCACGGCCGGGAAGGCGATCCGGTCCTCCGGCGAAAAGAAGGCGAGAAAGGCCATGGCCAGCACCTCGTCGGAGCCGTTGCCCACAAAGACCTCCTCCGGCGTCAGGCCGTAAAAATCCGCGATGGCACGGCACAGGCCGCCGCACTCGGGCGCGGGATACAGCCGCAGGCCCTCCCCCGCCGCCGCGGCGATAGCCGCCAGGGCCTTCGGTGAAGGCGGATAAGGGTTCTCGTTGGTATTCAGCTTGATGTACTGCCCCTCTTTCGGCTGTTCCCCTGGGACATAGGGCTCCACATCCGCCAGCCGGCGGCTCCAGTAAGGATTCACGACGCATCGCCTCCCGACAGAATTTTCCGGATGCTTTTTTCTGCTTTGCTGCGCGGCAGCATCACTTCCCGGCCGCAGCCCTCGCAGCGCCATTTGATATCCATCCCCACCCGGGTGATGACAAAGGTCTTGCAGCCGCAGGGGTGCTGTTTTTTCAGCTCCACGCGGTCGTTCAGATGCAGTTCCATGGGCAGTTCCCCCGATCTATCAATTTTACGCATCGGCGCGCATATAGTAGGTGTACAGAATTTATGCCGCAAGCGGCAGACAGGATGATGACATGTTGATCAATCGCCCTTATCTTCCCGAAGGAATGAATCAGACCTATCAGCGCAGCGCAGCCGCGCTGCGCGCCGCCGGCGATCTGAAAAAATACAGCGGCGAAGCTATCCCGCTGGAGATGATGGTGGACCGCTGCGACAGCGCCCACGACCTGCACGGGACGATCAACGGCCTTCCCGCTGTCATCCCCCGCGCAGAGGCCGTCTGCAGCGCCGTCAGCGGCGCGGAAAAGGAGATCGCCGTCCTCTCCCTGGTGGGAAGGCCCGTCTGCTGCGTTCTGCTGGACGCCGCCGGCGAAAACGGCGCAGCGCTGCGCCTGTCACGCCGGGCCATGCAGGAAAAGGCCTTGGCATATCTCGAAGAAACGCTGCGCGAAGGAGACGTGATCCCGGCGGTGATCACTTCCATGTCCCCCATCGGCGTCTTTGCGGACATCGGCTGCGGCGTGATCGCCCTGCTGCCCATCCGCCACATCTCCGTTTCCCGCATCGAGCACCCGCGGGAGCGCTTCGCGCCCCACCAGCGGATCTGGGCCGCCGTGCAGAAAATCGACCGGGAGCACCACCGGTTTTTCCTGTCCCATAAAGAGCTTCTCGGCACCTGGGCGGAAAACGCCGCCCAGTTTCAGGAGGGCGAGACCGTGACAGGCATCGTGCGGGGCGTGAAAAGCTACGGCGTGTTCGTGGAGCTCTCCCCCAACCTCACCGGCCTGGCAGAACCCGACGAAACACTCCAAAACGGCCAACGGGTATCCGTGCTGATCAAGGCGATCCTGCCGGAGAAGGAAAAGGTGAAGCTGCACATCGTCGCCCGGCTGCCGCCCTCCGTCCGCCGCCGGGCGCTGCAGTACTATCTTCCGGGCCCCAATCTCCGGGACTGGCGCTACAGCGGCGTCAGTTCTCCCCTTTGATCTGGTCCCAGTATTTTTTCGCGGCCTGCTCGATCTTGTTGTCCCCATATTCATAATACTGTGTGCCTGCCAGCGCGTCGGGCAGATACTGCTGAGGCGTATAATGATGGGGATAATCGTGGGGGTATTTGTAGCGCTGGGCTATCGTTTCCCCGGCGGAATCGGCGTGGACGTTTTTGAGGTGACGCGGGATGTCCCCGGTGCGCCCGCGGCGCACGTCGTCCATAGCCGCGATGATGGCGTTGTGGGCGGTGTTGGATTTCGGCGCCGTGGCCAGCAGCACCGCGGCCTCCGCCAGAGGCAGACGCGCCTCCGGCAAGCCCAGCTGCATGGCCGCGTCCACGCAGGCTTTCACCACCACGATGGCCTGGGGATAGGCAAGGCCCACATCCTCGGCGGCGATGACCAGCAGCCGGCGGCAGGGCGAGAGCATATCCCCTGCTTCCAGCAGGCGCGCCAGATAGTGGACCGCCGCGTCGGGATCGGAGCCGCGGATAGATTTCTGCAGGGCCGACAGGAGATCGTAATGATCGTCGCCGTCCCGGTCATAGCGCATGGCGCTGCGCTGGGCCGCCTGGGCCGCGTCCTCCCCGCGCAGTTCGACGGCGCCCTTTTCCGGCACCGCCGCGCGGCAGAGCAGCTCCACCGCCGAAACCGCCTTGCGCACATCGCCGCCGCTGGCGGCGGCGATCTGATGGAACACCGCGTCGCTGCAGTTCACCCGCAGGTCCAGCCGCTTCTCCATGGCCGCGACGGCCCGGCGCAGGGCCGGGCAGATCTCCTCGGCCGACACGGGCTTGAACTCAAAGACCGTGCTGCGGCTGAGCAGGGCCGAATAGACATAGAAATACGGGTTTTCCGTGGTGGAGGCGATCAGCGTCAGCGAGCCGTTCTCCATGAATTCCAGCAGCGTCTGCTGCTGTTTTTTGTTGAAATACTGGATCTCGTCGAGATACAGCAGAATGCCGCCGGGCGCCATCAGCGTGCCCACGTCCGCCAGGATGTCCTTCACGTCGGAAATGGAGGCCGTTGTGGCGTTCAGTTTATAGAGGCGCTTGTTCGTTTTAGCGGCGATGATATTGGCCAGGGTGGTCTTACCGGTGCCAGGCGGGCCGTAAAAAATCAGGTTGGGGGCCGTGCCGCTCTCCACAATGCGGCGCAGCAGGCCCTGCGGCCCCAGCAAGTGCTTCTGGCCGACGATCTCGTCCAGGCTCCGGGGCCGGATCTCATCTGCCAACGGGCGTTCCATGACAGCACCTTCTTTCTTTGAGAAATTTCAGATTAAAATATTATATCATATTTTTTCTTTTGTGCATGGTCTTTTTCTCTCGCATTTTGATGAATTTTGTAGTATGCTGACTACAAAGGCTCGTGAAATGGAAAGGATCCTGCTCTATGAAACGAAAAAGCACCGTGCTGCGCATTCTCGACACGCTGAAGACCATGTATCCCGACGCCGTGTGTTCCCTGACGTATGAAAAGGATTATGAACTGCTCTTTGCCACCCGGCTGTCCGCCCAGTGTACCGACGCCCGGGTCAATTTGGTGACGCCGCAGCTCTTCGACGCTTATCCCACGCTGGAGGCTTTCGCCAACGCTTCCGCCGCAGACGTGGGCGAGATCATCCGCTCCTGCGGCCTGTATCAGACGAAGGCCCGGGATCTGGTGGCCTGCGCCAAAATGCTGGTGGAGGAATACGGCGGCCGGGTGCCGGATACCATGGAGGCGCTGACGCGCCTGCCCGGCGTGGGCCGCAAGACCGCCAACCTCATCCTGGGCGATATTTTCCACAAGCCCGCCATCGTGGCGGACACCCACTGCATCCGCATCGCCGGCCGCCTGGGCCTGACCGACGGCACCAAGGACCCGCTGAAGGTGGAAAAGCAGCTGCGCCAGACGATCCCCCCGGCGGAGGGCAGCGACTTCTGCCACCGGCTGGTGCTCCACGGCCGGGCCCTCTGCATGGCCCGCACGCCGAACTGCGCCGTCTGCGCTCTGAAGGGCGACTGCGATTACGCCAAGTCCCGCAAAATCAAATAACGTTTTCACACGTTTCTCCGCACAGCAGGGCGGGCGGCAAATGCCGCCCGCCCTGCTTTTGCCCGCCCCTTCGGAAAACAGGCACACTTTTCCCTTGACGCACATATACTGCAGTAGATACTGTGCAAGGGGAGGAATGGATGGATTTGGAACTTCAGGAACAAATCAGGAAGGTGCAGCAGAACAAGGCACTGGTGCAGCAGCTCATGCACTCCGCCGACGGGCAGAAACTGCTGGCCATGCTGAGCCGCGACGGCGGCGCCCAGCTCCGGCAGGCCACCGACGCCGCCGCCAAGGGCAACACCGCCGACATCGTTCACATGATCGCCCGGCTGATGGAATCCGAGGAGGGCGCAAAGCTGGTGCGAAACATCAACGACCGGATCAAGTGACACTGCGGCTCAGGCCGCTGGAAAAAGGAGGCGGCCGCCGTGGCCGATTTTGAAGAAAAGCTCAACGCCCTGCTCTCCTCGCCAGAGAGCATGCAGCAGGTGGCCCAGCTGGCACAGATGCTCGCCCAGCAAAACGGCGGCGCAGCGGAAGGGGCCGGTGAAACGGCGCCGCCGGAGGGGCCGCCGCCCCCCGCTCCCGCCGAAGAACCCTCCCTCGCGTCGCTTTTCGGCGGGCTGGACCCATCGTCCCTGGCCCGCTTCCTCCCGCTGCTGCAGGAGCTCAGCGGCAGCCAAAACGACGAGCGCGCCCGGCTTCTCTATGCCCTCAAGCCCTTTCTGAAGCCTGCGCGCCAGGAAAAGATCGACACGGCCCTGCGCCTGGCGCGGCTGTTCCACGCCGGCAAACGGTTTTTCAAGGAATTCGGTGGGGCCCATGTATAACCGCTACATACGAAACCAGCAGGGCGTTTTTACCTGCGCGGAACAGGAAGACGCGGAAGCCGGCCGCGCCGCATTCTGCGGCCCGCCGCCCCCGGCGGCGGAAAAGGGCGGCGCGGAGGAAGAAGGCACCTTTCTGCAGCGCATGCTGCAGAAGCTGGGCGTTGGCGAGCTGGACACCGGGGACCTGCTCCTGCTGCTGATCCTATTTCTGCTGTTCAGCGAAAACGGTGGAAAGGACGACGAGCTGCTGCTGGCCCTAGGGCTGCTGCTGATCCTGTAAATTACGCACATCCGAAGGCAAAAACTCCCCTGCCGCGGCAGGGGAGTTTTTCGGCAAATTTTTACATCTCTTCCCGTTCTTCCAGAACGATATAGGGCCGCTCATCGCGGATACTGCTCTCATAGGCCGGGCGGATGATCTTGTCCATATTGACCAGCTCTTCCAGCCGGTGGGCGCTCCAGCCCACGATGCGGGCGATGGCGAAGATCGGCGTGTACAGCTCCACCGGGATACCCAGCATGCTGTAGACAAAGCCGCTGTAAAAGTCCACATTGACACAAACGCCCTTGTAGATCTTCCGGCGCTCGGCAATCAGCTCCGGCGCCAGGCGCTCCACGTTGGAATAGATCTCGAAATCCTCCATCCGGCCCTTCTCCTCCGCCAGGCGGCGGACAAAGCCGCGAAACACTTCCGCGCGGGGATCGGACAGGGAGTAGATCGCATGGCCCACGCCGTAGATCAGGCCCTTGCGGTCGAAAGCGTCCTTATCCAGGATCCGGCTGAGGTAATCCCGCAGCTGCCCTTCGTCCCGTGGATCCGCCACCCGCTCCTTCAGGTCGCGCATCATTTCCATCACCTTGATGTTCGCGCCGCCGTGCTTGGGGCCCTTCAGGGAACTGAGGGCCGCGGCCATGACAGAGTAGGTATCCGAACCGGAGGAAGTCACGACGCGGGTGGTGAAGGTGGAGTTGTTGCCGCCGCCGTGCTCCATGTGCAGGATCAGGGCGATATCCAGAACCTTGGCCTCTGTTTCTGTGTAGCTGCAGTCGGGGCGGAGCATGCGGAGCATGTTTTCCGCCGTAGTCAGCTTCGGGTCCGGCCGGTGGATGTACAGAGAATCGTTGCAGACATAATGATTATAGGCCTGGTAGCCGTAGATCGCCAGCATGGGGAACACGCTGATGAGCTCCAGGCACTGGCGCAGAACGTTCGGCACGGAGATGTCCATGGTCCGGTCGTCGTAAGAGGCCAGGGTGAGCACGCTCTTCGCCATGGAATTCATCAGGTCTTTGCTGGCGGCTTTCATGATAACGTCGCGGGTGAAATCCTCCGGCAGATAGCGGCCGTCGCACAGGATGCCGTGGAATTCCTGCAGCTGGGCCGCGGTGGGCAGCTCGCCGAACAGCAGCAGATACGCCACCTCTTCAAAGCCGAAGGTCCCGTGGCGCGTGCAGTTCTGCACCAGGTCGATCACATTGTAGCCGCGGTAGAGCAGGCGGCCTTCGCAGTACACTTCCCGGCCGTTTTCCTTTTTGCGGCCGTCCACGCGGGAGATATTGGTGATGCCGGTCACAACGCCGCGGCCCTGCCTGTCGCGCAGGCCGCGAAAAACGTGGTGCTGGTCGAAAAGCGCGTCGTCGATCGCGTCGTTTTCATAGCACAGGGCGCTGCAGCGCTCGGCGTATTGGGTCATGGCGTCCTTTTTCTGCTGCTCCATTCGAAAGCCTCCTATCGTTCAAACAATGTAAAGTTGCTTTTTATTTTAACAGATTAAATTGTAAAAATCAACGTTCTTGTGAACGAGACTGCGCCGGCGCCTCTTCGGGCCGCCGGTACAGCAGCTTCCGGCTGCGCAGGCGGAAGGCGACATAGGTCACCGTGGCGGCGGTGAAATCGGCGATGGGCTCGGCCAAAAACAGGCCCCAGACCCCAGGCCGAACAGATGGGGCAGGATCAGCGCCAGCGGCCAGATCAGGAACAGCTTGCGCAGGCATGCCAGGAACATGGAGATCTTCGCCTGGCCCAGAGCCAGAAACGTATTCTGGCAGGCACTCTGGACGCCCATGGCTGCCATGCCCAGGATATAGACCCGCAGCGGCAGCGTTCCCAGGGCATGCAGCTCGGCATTGCCGGAGAAAATATGCAGGACCGCGGCGGGAAACAGCTCGATAAAGCCCACCACGCCCACGGCGAAAATGACGTCCACCAAAAGCAGCAGCCGGAAGGTCTGCCGGGCGCGGTCCAGCCGGCCTGCGCCGTAATTATAGCTGATGATGGGCGAAGCGCCCTGGGCAAAGCCGTTCAGCGGCATCCAGACGATCTGGATCAGGGAAAACAGAATGCTCTGCAGCGCCACATAGAGATCTCCGTACTGGACGATGCTGATATTATACGTCAGCTGCACGACGCATTCCGTGATGCTCATGCTGAAGGGCGACAGGCCCAAAGACAGGATGGACAGCACCAGCTTCCGCTTCAGCCGGAACCACTTTCTGCGGATATGGATATAGCCGTGCTTCCCTGTCAGGAACAGCAGGATCATCAGCGCCGAAGCGCCCTGGGAGATCACGGTGGCCCAGGCGGCCCCCGCCACGCCCATCTGCAGGCCGAAAATAAAGATCGGGTCCAGCACAAGATTCATCGCCGCGCCCAGGCAGGTGGCCGCCATGCTGGTCTTGGCATAGCCCTGGTTGGTGATAAACGCGCTCAGCCCCATGGCGACCATCACGAAAAACGTACCCAAAAGGTAAATACGCAGATAGGTGGAGGCATAGGGCAGCGTCTGTTCGCTGGCGCCGAAGAGCATCAAAAGCGGGTCACACAGGGCCTGAAAGAACACAAACAGCGCGGCGGAAGCGCCGATCAGCATCACCGTGCAGTTCCCCAAAATCTCCTCCGCTTTTTCGTAATGCCCCTCGCCCATGCAGATGGCCGCCCGGGGCGCGCCGCCCATGCCGATCAGCTGAGCGAAGGCTGAAACGATCAGGGTGATCGGCAGCACGATGCCGAGGCCCGCCAGGGCCAGCGGCCCCTCGCCGGCGATATGGCCCACGAAGGCGCGGTCCACCATATTGTAGAGCAGGTTCACCAGCTGGGCCAGCACCGTCGGCAGCGCCATGCGGAACAGAAGGCCCGGGATCGGCTCAACGCCCAGTTTGTTTTGAGATGTATCCGCTGCGTTCATTTGAGATCCCCCGCTTCCCGGAAGCAAAATTGGATGATAAAAAGCGGCGGCCGCCGGGCCGCCGCTTCTGCACGCTGTCAGTCCGCCGCGGCGGAGAGCGCCGTGCCGTCCGGCAGGGTAAACAATTCAGGACTCGGTTCGCTGACCGTTGTATCCGAGGCTTCCATCAGATACACGGTCTGCCCGTTTTGCAGCCGCTCCGCCGCCACCAGAAGGCCGCTGTCCACGGCGATCCAGTAGCGCTCGGCATAGCCGTCTCCATCCTCCGCCGTGGCGGCGTAGATACAGTCCGTTTCCAGATACGTCTCGTACCCGGCCTCGGCCAGGCGTTCCGGCGCCACCTCCAAAAGATCCTCATAGGTGGGGACCCACAGCTCGTCGTCTACGGAAAAGCTGCCGGTGGGCGCCTGATAAACGTCGGCGGTGTCGCTGTTGTACCAAATATAAGTCTGGCCGCCGTCGCGCAGGATGTGGCGCCACTGGCCGTCCGGCAGCACCGTGTCCATCCGGACCGCGCCGTTGCGCACATAGCTGTTCACATACGCCGTGCCGCTGCCGCCGCTCCAGTACATGGTGATCGAAAGCTCCTGGCTGTAGGCCTCCGGCCGGGCCAGGGTGGCGATCACGTTCTGGACCGACGACGGCGTCACCTCCAGGCGCGCCGCCAGGTCGCGGTTCCCTTCCCCGCTTTCCGGGTCCGCCGGTTCCTGGGTGCTGCCGCTGTCGGGGAGCACGATCTGCGGGCGGCCGCTGTCCAGCGCCGCATAGGCAATAAATAAAAAGACGATGAGAAGAATGGCCCCCACGATCATGACGCTCACCGTTCCCATTCTGTTTTTATTCATCGGCTCCCTCCCCCCGGCGCACACCGCAAAATACTCAGGTCTCTTCGCCGCTGCCGCAGTAATCCGCCGGCGGCGCGGCGCGCCGCCCGAAATGCCACAGGATGGCCTCTGCGATGCGGCGGCAGGCCTGACCGTCGCCATAGGGATTGACGGCGTGGGCCATGCGTTCATAAGCCGCCGGCGAACGGATCAGTTCCCGGGCCAGGGCGGCGATCTCCTCCTGAACGACGCCGGCGATCTTTACCGTTCCGGCCGCCACGGCCTCCGGCCGCTCCGTTTCCCGGCGCAGCACCAGCACGGGTTTCCCCAGGGCCGGCGCTTCCTCCTGCAGCCCGCCGGAATCGGTCAGCACCAGATAGCAGCGCGCCATCAGATTGTGCATCTCGTCGGCCGCCAGGGGGTCGATCAAATGCACCCGGGGCGTTCCGGCCAGGTAGGTCTGCACCGCTTCGCGCACCACAGGGCTCAGATGGACGGGATATACCAGTTCCACATCCTCGTTCTCCAGCGCGATCTGCCGCAGGGCCAGCATGATGTTCTTCATCGGCTCGCCGTAATTCTCCCGGCGGTGGCAGGTCACAAGAATGATCTTTTTCTCCCCGTAGGGCAGCGCATTCAGCTCGTCCGTTGAAAATGTATAATCCCGGCGCACCGTGGTCTTCAGCGCGTCGATGACCGTATTGCCGGTGACAAAAACGCCCTCGGTGATGTTTTCCCGCGCCAGATTGCGGCGGTTGTTCTCCGTGGGGCAGAAATGAAGCGTTGCGATGGCACCCACCATTTTGCGGTTCATTTCCTCCGGAAACGGGGAATAGCGGTCATAGGTCCGCAGTCCCGCCTCCACATGGCCCACCGGCACCTGGTGATAAAAGGCCGACAGGGCCCCGGCAAAGGTGGTGGACGTGTCGCCGTGGACCAGAATCAGGTCCGGCTTCATGCGGTCGATCACGTCGTCCATGCCGGCCAGGCATTTACAGGTGATGCTCGACAGCGTCTGCCGGGGAGCCATGATATTCAGGTCGCAGTCCGCCTGCAAGTGAAACACCTCCATCACGGAATCCAGCATCTGCCGGTGCTGGGCCGTGACGCAGCAGAGGCTCTCGATCTCCGGGTACCGCTTCAGCTCCTGCACCAGCGGCGCCATTTTGATCGCCTCCGGCCGGGTGCCGAACACGCTCATAACGCGCAGTTTTTCCACGTTGGGTTCCTCCCTTTTCATCGTTCCCGTTCTTCCCCGGGCGCTTCCGTCCCGTCCTCTTCGCCCTCCGGCGGCGCGGCGGCGGCTTTGCCGTCCGCCTGGTGCAGCTCGCCTTCCAGTTCCGCCAGTTCCTCGCGCAGGCTGTGTTCCTTGAGATTTTTGCGCTCCTCCTCGCTCAGATGGGGCAGGAACACCACCCGCGCCGCCACCACGGCGACGATCAGAAGCGCCATCAGGCACAGGATCGCCTTCAGCGCGCCGCTGGTAGCCAGCACCACCGCGGAAAGGCCCAGGATGGCCGAGATCACATACAGCACCGCCACGGCCTGCTTCTGGTTCAGGCCCATGTCGATCAGCCGGTGGTGGACATGGCTGCGGTCCGGCGTCATGGGGTTCTGGCCGTGGGACATGCGGCGGATGATGGCAAACATCGTGTCGAAAATGGGCAGGCCCAGGATCAAAAACGGCACCACAAAGGAGATGACCGCGTAAAATTTGAACAGGCCCTGGATGGTGATGCACGCCAGGATATAGCCCAGGAACGTGGACCCCGTGTCGCCCATGAAGATCTTTGCCGGATTGATGTTATAGGGCATAAAGCCGATGCAGGCGCCCACCAGGGCCGCCATGATGACCGCCACCTGGGGCTCGGCCACCAGAATGGCGATGACGAGCATCGTCAGCGCGCTGATGCTGGAAACGCCGATGGCCAGGCCGTCCAGCCCGTCGATCAGGTTGACGGCGTTCGTCAGCCCCACGATCCAGAGCACAGTGATGGGGATCGAAAGCCAGCCGAAATCCCAGTAGAGATCGGGGCTGAAAATATTGGGGTTGGAGATGCAGGTGATCTGCACCCCGTAATAGATCGGGATCAGCGCGGCCAGGATCTGGACCACGAACTTCAGGCTGGCCCGCAGGGGGGTGATATCGTCGATGATGCCCATGATGACAATGATCACGGACCCCAACAGAATGCCCTTGAGTTCATCGTCCAGCGGGCAGAACAGCAGCAAGCTGATGATAAAGCCCAGGAAGATCGCCAGGCCGCCCATCCGCGGGATCGGCACCTTGTGCATCCGCCGGGCGTCCTTGGGCACGTCGATGGCGCCCACGCGGCAGGCGAAGGATTTGACGATCGGCGTGGCCAGGAAGCTGACGATCAGCGCCACCGCCAGCGCCAGCACGATGGTCGCCATCATCGTAAACTCATTCAACATACGTTTCTATCCTCCAAATGACGGCGGCCCTCACCGCTCCACAAAGCCCACTTTTTTATAGACTTTGCGCAGCGTCTTGTTCGCCACATAGGCTGCGCGCTCCGCGCCGGCGCGGTAAATGGACTCGAGATAGGCCTTGTCCGCCAGGATGCGCTCGGTCTCCTCCCGGATGGGGCGCAGGGTCTCCACCACGGCCTCGCCCACGGCGGCCTTGAAATCGCCGTAGCCATGGCCGGCAAACTCCTGCTCGATGGTCTCGAAGGTCTTTCCGGTGCAGACGGCGTAGATCTGCATCAGGTTGGACACGCCGGGCTTGGCCGCGGGATCATAGCGCACGCTGGCTTCGCTGTCGGTCACGGCTTTTTTGAATTTGCGCAGGATATCCTCGGGTTTCTCCAGCATGTAGACGCAGCCGTTTTGATCCTTGTCGGACTTGGACATCTTGTTTTCCGGGCTCGTCAGGCTCATGACCCGGGCGCCCACCTGGGGGATATAGGGCTCGGGCAGTTTGAACACGTCGCCGTAGATGCCGTTGAACCGGGTCGCAATGTTGCGGCAGATCTCCACATGCTGCTTCTGGTCGCCGCCCACGGGCACCAGGTCCGCCTGGTAAAGCAGGATGTCCGCCGCCATCAGAGACGGGTAGGTGAAAAGGCCGGCGTTGATATTGTCGGCATTTTTGGCGCTCTTATCCTTGAACTGGGTCATGCGGGAAAGCTCGCCGAACATGGTGTAGCAATCCAGCACCCAACCCAACTGGGCGTGAGCCGGCACATGGGACTGGATGAACAGCACGTTCTTCTCCGGGTCCAGGCCGCAGGCAATGTAGGCCGCCAGCTGTGTCAGCGTGCGGCGGCGCAGGTCCGCCGGTACCTGGCGCACCGTGATGGTGTGCATATCCGCCAGCATATAAAAGCAGTCGTATTCATCCGCCAGCGCCGCCCAGTTGCGGATGGCGCCGAGATAGGAGCCCAGTGTCAAGTCGCCCGAGGGCTGAATTCCGCTCAAAATCCGTTTTTTCTGTATCTGTTCCATGATTTCCGAACCTCCATATCCGGCGCGGCAGCGCTGCGCCGGGCCGGTAAATTTCCATATACTGTTTTATAGTACCATACTCCCGAAAAAAGTGCAATCCAACTTGACATTTTCCCCGGCGAAAATATAATATGTATATTCAGGCATTCCTTACTTTTGAATAAACGGAGGGTTCCAAATGGCATTGGATCTGGCATTTTTTGAGGATATGGAGCGCCGCATCCCCAAGGGACGCGTGCGCACCCGTTTCGCGCCTTCTCCCACGGGCTATATGCACGTGGGCAATCTGCGCACGGCGCTATACACCTGGCTCATCGCCCGCCGCGGCGGCGGCGACTTCATCCTGCGCATCGAAGACACCGACCAGGGCCGCCTGGTGGAGGGCGCGGTGGACGTGATCTACAAGACCCTGGCCGAATGCGGCCTGACCCATGACGAAGGCCCCGATGTGGGCGGCCCCGTGGGCCCCTATATCCAGAGCCAGCGGCGCGATCTCTACGGGAAATACGCCCAGCTGCTGGTGGAAAAGGGCGCGGCTTATTACTGCTTCTGCGAGAAATCCGAATCCGAGGAGGACAGCGGCAATTTTGAGCACACCGCCGACCCCTGCCGCGCTCTGACGGCGGAGGAGGTCTCCGCCAAGCTGGCCGCCGGTGCGTCCTATGTGATTCGCCAGAAGATCCCTGCCGGCCAGACCACGTTCCGCGACGCCATCTTCGGCGACATCACCGTGGACAACGACACCCTGGACGATCAGGTACTCCTCAAGTCCGACGGCCTGCCCACCTATAACTTTGCCAACGTGGTGGACGACCATCTGATGGGCATCACCCATGTGGTGCGCGGCAGCGAGTATCTGGCCTCCGCGCCGAAGTACAACCTGCTCTATGAAGCCTTCGGCTGGGATGTGCCCGTGTATATCCACTGCTCCCCCGTCATGCGCGACGCCCACAACAAAATGTCCAAGCGCCACGGCGACCCCTCTTACGAGGATCTCATCGCCCAGGGCTATCTGACGGAAGCCGTGCTGAACTATGTGGCCCTGCTGGGCTGGAGCCCCAAGGGCGAGCTGGCCGAGCAGGAGGTCTTCTCCCTGGAGGAGCTTTCCCGGGTATTCGACATCGCCGGCATCTCCAAATCCCCCGCCATTTTCGACATCGCTAAGCTGGATCATTTTAACGCCCTGTACCTGCGCGCCATGGACGCAGAGTCTTTCCACAAGGTGGCGGAGCCCTATATCCGCAAGAGCGTGAAAAATCCGGCCATCGACACCCGGCTCATCGCGCCGCTGCTGCAGGCCCGGCTGGAGACCCTCAACGAGATCCCCGAAAAGGTGGACTTCTTCGACGCCCTGCCGGAATACGGCACAGAGCTCTACTGCAACAAAAAATCCAAGACCGACGAGGAAAGCGCCCTGGCCGTTTTGGAGGATTACCTCCCCGCGCTGGAATCCCTCTCCCCCTGGGACCACGACGCGCTCTACCAGTCCATGGTGGATTATGCCGCCGCCCACGAGATGAAAAACGCCAAGCTGATGTGGCCCGTGCGCATCGCCGTGGCCGGCAAGGCCGTCACCCCCGGCGGCGCGGTGGAGATCTGCCAGATCCTCGGAAAAGAAGAGACCCTGCGCCGCATCCGCATCGGCATCGAGAAGCTGAAAAACCGGTAAGGCCATGGCATTTCTCAAAGAACAATACCGCCAGGCCTTCGCCTTTTTCCGCGTCGAGCTCCTGCCCTATTTCCGCAACAGCACCATTGCGTTTTTTGTGATCCTGCTGGTCTTTTACGCCGCCGGGATGCTCTATCCCCCGGTCATGGATACGATGATCTCTTATTTTGAAGGCGTGGTTGAACAATCCGGCATCGTGTCGGACGGCGGGCAGATCCTGGTGCTGAATCTGCTGGCCAACAATCTGCTGGCCTCCGCCACGAGCATCGTATACGGCATCATCCCCTTTTTGTTCCTGCCGGCTCTGTCCATCGGCATGAACGCCGCCGTGCTGGGCGCTTTGGGCGCTATGTACCAAAAACAGGGCCTTTCCCTGCTCCTTTACGCGGCGGCGCTGGTGCCCCACGGCATTTTCGAGATCCCCGCCCTGCTGGTGGCCTTCGCCTGCGGCCTGTATCTCTGCCGCACGGTCACCCGCACCCTGCTGGGCCGGGAAACGGCCATGCCCCTCCCCCAGGCCCTGCTGAGCCTGGTGCGCGTCTATGTCGCCGTCATCGTGCCGCTGCTCGTCGTGGCCTCCGTGGTGGAGGCCTATGTGACGCCGTGGTTCGCATCCCTGTTCTCATAACGGTTTTTCCGCAAGAGGCGGCCCGCCCGGAGCACTGCTCCCGGACGGGCCGCTTTGATTTTCACGGTTCAATTCTTATAGGTACGGATGATGCTTTGGGCGATCTCCGCCTTGGTGCAGCGCATGTTCATGGCCTGGCGCTCGATATAGTGGTGGGCGTTTTCCTCGCTCATCTTCAGACACTCGATCAGCACCAGCTTCGCCCGGTCCACCAGGCGGATCTCCTCGATCCGCTGCTGCAGGCGCGCATTCTCCCCCTTCAGCAGCTGCAGCCGCCGCTCCATGGTGCCCATCATGCGCATGGTGTACTGGAACATGCTGCGGCTGAGCGGCTTTCCCAGCACAAAAACGCCGGAGGATTCCGCCTGGGCATTGACCTCGGCCACCCGGTCCGCCTTGACCAGCAGCGCCACGCCCGCAGCGGTGGTCTCCGCAATGCGGCAGGCCAGGTCCGTACCGAATTCGTCCCGCAGGGGCGTGTTGACCACAGCCAGGTCGTATTCCTTTTCCGCCAGGCGGCGGCGGGCCTCCCCGCCATTCATGGCGAACTGGACGTCCTGCAGGCGCAGGTCCCGCAGCAGGTCGAACAGCGCTTTGACGCCCGCATCCGTACTGGATACAATCAAAGCAGTTTCCATTCCGTCAACGCCTTTCTTTTCCCCGTTCTGCCGCGCTCACAGCAGTTCAAAATAGGTGCGCGCGTCATACTCCGCCTTATTCTTGGCCTTGGTATACCCGGCGGCCTGCTCCTGCTTGTTTTTCACATAGCTGCTGAACACGTCCTGGGGGAGATACGCCTTGGCAAAGGCGCCGCGGCCGGCGGCGCTCAGGGCCTGGCGCAGCGTCAGCGGCAGCTTGCCGCAGGCCGTTTCCATGGGGGGCAGGGTCTTTTCGGCGCGGATGCCCTCCAGGCCCGCGCGGATCAACAGCGCGTAAACCAGGTGGGGGTTAATGGCCGGGTCCGCCGCCGTCAGCTCCATGCGGCCCTTGATGCCGGCGATGGCCGGGATGCAGACGGTGAAGCGTCCGCTCAGATTGGACCAGCCATGCTCCCGCCGGCTGTCGGCGCCGTAGGAATTCGTGGTGGATTTGAGATAGACCATCAGCTCGGGCAGGCGCTGGAGGATGCCGGCCACAAAGCTGCAGGCCTCAGGCTCCAGCGTCTTCTCCTCAAAAATATTTTTTCCGTCTTTATAAATCTCGAACATCAGCGTCAGGGCGCTGCTCTTCTCCTGCTCCAGGGGTTTGGGCATGAACGAGGCGTACAGCCCGTTGACCGCCGCCGCCTGCTTGACGACGGATTTGAAGGTCATGAAATTGTCGGCGGCGCTCAGCGCGTCGCTGCTGCGGAACACGACTTCGTTCTGCCCCGGGCCCACGGCGTGATGGGAGCTTTCGGGGACAATGCCCATTTCATACAGCGTCAGGCAGATGTCCCGGCGGACGTTCTCCCCCCGGTCGGCCGGCGCGATGTCGAAAAAGGTGCCCCGGTCCTGGGGCGTGTGGGTGGGCTCGCCGTTTTCATCGGTATTGAACAGATAAAATTCGCAGGCCGAGCCGATGCGGACGGCGTAGCCCGCCTCCGCCGCCTCCCGCACCGCTTTCTGCAGCATGTCGCGGGTATCGCCGCCGTAGGGCGTCCCGTCGGCGTTCATCAGGTCGCAGAACATGCGGGCCACACGGCCGGTAGAGGGCCGCCAGGGCAGCAGCGCCAGCGTCCGAGCGTCGGGGCGCAGCAGCAGCTTCGTGCCGGGAGTCAGATGGAAACCCGGCAGCTCCCAGGCGTTGAAGGGGATCCCGCTTTCAAAGGCGCGCTCCAGCTCCCCGGGCTGGAGCGAAATATTCTTCTGCAGGCCCATATTGTCGCAAAAGGCCAGGCGGATGAACTTCACGTCGTTTTCCTTTACAAATGTCAGCACTTCTTTGCTGGAATCTTTCATGCTACCATCCCTCGCTTATATCGGCCGCCCACGGCCCGGGCGCACAGCGCCCCGGGCCGCGGGCGGAGCATTTTATGCTTCTTTTATGATTCTATCATAGCCGAATCAATTGGCAGTGTAAAGAGATTTGTAGGGATTATTTGTGTTGGGCGTCAGCACATAGAAGGGCTTTTCCAGGACCGTGTCCATCCCATAGCCGAAGCGGCGGCAGAATTCCTCCAGGTCGCCGCGGATCTCGTCCATATCCGCCGTCTCCGCCCGCCGGGCCGCCACCTGATCAGGGAGTTTCGGCAGCGCGTCGCAGCGGAGGTACATTTTTCCGCCGTGCATGCCCACGGCGCAGTAATAGCCCACCGGAGCCTCCTTTTCGCTTTCCAGCCCCAGCGCCACCAGAATGCCGCCGGCCTGGTATTCGCCGAAAAAGCTGCCCACTTCATTGCCGATGATAATGATGGGCTTTTTGTCTTTGTATTCCTTCATGTGGATCCCCGTGCGGTAGCCGGCATTGCCCCGGACATAGATCTTTCCGCCGCGCATGGCGTAGCCGCAGGCGTCGCCGGCGCTGCCGTAAATGCAGATCATCCCGTCGTTCATGGTGTCGCCAATGGCGTCCTGGCCGCTGCCATGGACGTCGATGCGGCTTCCGTTGAGATAACAGCCCAGGGCGTTGCCCGGGGTGCCGTGGATCGTGATCTGCTTGTCCCGGGAGCCGGCGCCGATAAAGCGCTGGCCGCAGCAGTGGTCGATCTGGATCTGCGCGTCTTCCGCATCGCGGATCTGCCGGTCCAACGCCCGGTAGGACAGTCCCTTTGCGTCGATCTTCATTTTGCCTTCCCTCCCAGCATTTCTTCCCGCACAGTGCGGTCGTACAGCATCAGCTGCGGTTTCTCCAGCAGCAGTTCCAAATCCACCTGCACCAAGGGCGTCCGCTTCTGGATCAGGGCCGTGTAGATCCCCGCCCGGCTGACGTCGCCCACAATGATAAAGCCTTTCAGCAGGCCGTCTTTGATCACCAGGCGGCGATAGCTGTTTTCGCCCCGGGTGATATGGCTTTCACCGTCGTAAGAGCCGGCAGTGACCAGGTGGACATCAAAAAATCCGCCAGCGTTCATGGGCATCGTCTCTGTAAACTCCTCTTGGCCGCCCGCCATGGAAACGCCCGCGGCGCGGCCCTGCAGATAAGCGTTGGGCAGAATGGCGATCACACCCTTCCGGCCCGTGGTCAGATCTGTGCTTTCCGCGCAGTCGCCGGCGGCGTAAACATTCTCCAGCGTGGTGCGTCCGCTGCCGTCGATTACGATCCCTCTGTCCGCCGCCGCGCCCGCCCGGGCCGCCAATTCCGTGTTGGGCTGGACGCCCACAGCGGTAACGAGGATATCGAAGGGGATCCGCTCCCCGTTTTCCAGGATCGCCGCGTTCTTTTCAAATTTTTTGACCGATGTGCCCAGGTGAAAAACGCAGCCATGGCGTTCCATTTCCCGCTGAACCAGCGCCGCGGCCTCGTCGTCCAGCACCGAGGGCAGCACCCGCGGCGCCAGATCACAGATGTCGATACGGGCCACGCGCTGGGCGATACCCTCGGCACATTTCATGCCGATCAGGCCGGCACCCACGATGAAAACGCGGCTCTTTTCCGTCAGCATCTGCTCCAGCGCCAGCGCGTCATCCAGCGTCATAAAGGAAAAACGGTGCTCCACCTGTTCGATCCCCTCCATGGGCGGCAAGAACGGTCTGGACCCTGTCGCCACCAGAAGCCGGTCGTAGGGGACCCGTTCCCCGTCCTCCAGCAGCACGGTTTTGTTTTCCGCGTCGATCTCCGCGGCCCGCCGGCCCAGCATGGCCGTGACGCCCATGGTCTCATAAAAATCGGCGGGCCGATAGTTCATATGAGCAAGGTCCGTCCGCCCCATCAGAAGATAGGAGATCAGCGGGCGGCCGTAAGCCGCGTGAGGCTCGTCGGAAATCAGAGTGATGCTGCCCGCGCGGTCCACGCTGCGGATGCCCTCGATACAGCCGACAGCCGCCGCCGAATTGCCGATGACGACGTATTTCATGCCTCATCCACCTCCTCGAGAACAATGGCGCGGTTCGGACAATGCTGCACGCACAGGGGTTCGCCGAAAGCATTGTCCAGGCACAGCGCGCACTTCTGGGCCACGCCCGTGCCGCTGGGCATGATCGCTCCGTAGGGGCACAGCAGGATGCAGGTGCCGCAGCCCACGCACTTTTCCTGGTCGATCAGCACCGCACCGCCCGGCTCTTTGTGCAGCGCGCCGGCGATGCACCCCGCCGCGCACAGCGGCTTTTCGCAGTGACGGCAATTGACCGCAAAGCTGACCTGCTGATCGCCCTCCACGATCAGGCGCGGATGGATCGGTTTATTCTGCAGCGCCTTGACCATATCGTCGCTGCCGGAGTTGGCAAAGGCGCAGAAATATTCGCACAGATGGCACCCGAGGCACCACTGCTCCCGCACAATGATTTTCTTCATATCGCTCCGCCCCTCCTTATTCGCCGGCGTGCTTCACGCCGAGGATCTCCAGTTCTTTTTCGCTCAGGCCGATGCCGCGGAGCATCAGCCGGTTGCCCCGCAGGGCTTCGATGGAGTTGATGCCCATGCCGCCCAGGATCTCCTTGATCTCCCGCGTCCAGCCGGTGACCAGATTCACCAGCCGCTCCTCGCCGACCTCCGGATTCAGCCGCTTGACCAGATCGGGCCGTTGGGTAGCAATGCCCCAGTTGCACTTGTTGCGCGAGCAGCTGCGGCACAGATGGCAGCCCAGGGCCATCAGCGCCGCCGTGCCCAGATAGACCGCGTCCGCGCCCAGGGCGATGGCCTTGACCACATCGGCGCTGCAGCGGATGGATCCGCCGGCAATCAGAGAAACGCAGTTGCGGATGCCCTCTTCCCGCAGGCGGGCGTCCACCGCCGCCAGGGCCAGCTCGATGGGGATGCCCACATGGTCGCGGATCATGGTGGGCGCCGCGCCGGTGCCGCCGCGGAAGCCGTCGATGGCGATAATGTCCGCGCCGCTGCGGGCGATGCCGCTGGCGATGGCCGCCACGTTGTGGACCGCCGCCACCTTGACGATTACCGGCTTTTTGTAATCCGTGGCCTCCTTCAGCGAATCGATCAGCTGGCGCAGATCCTCGATGGAGTAGATATCGTGATGGGGCGCCGGGGAGATAGCGTCCGTGCCCAGGGGGATCATGCGGGTCCGGGACACGTCCTCGCCCACCTTTTCACCGGGCAGATGGCCGCCGATGCCCGGCTTTGCGCCCTGGCCCATTTTGATCTCGATGGCCGCGCCGGCGTCGAGATACCGCTCGTGGACGCCGAAGCGACCCGAGGCCACCTGGACGATGGTGTGGGCGCCGTAGGCGTAGAAATCCTCGTGGAGGCCGCCTTCGCCGGTGTTGTAGTAAATGCCGAGGCGCTCCGCCGCCCGGGCCAGGGCGAGATGGGCGTTGTAGCTGATAGCGCCGTAGGACATGGCGGAAAACAGGATCGGCGTTTCCAGCCGCAGGGAGGGCGGCAGATTGTCGATCAAACGGCCGCTGCCGTCGCGCTCCACCGGCACTTCCCGCTTTCCCAGATACACCCGGGTCTCCATAGGTTCGCGCAGCGGATCGATGGAGGGGTTCGTCACCTGGGAGGCGTTGATAAGCAGATGATCCCAGTAAATGGGGTAGGGCTTCGGGTTGCCCATGGACGAGAGCAGCGCGCCGCCGCTGCCGGCCTGACGGTAAAGCTCTTTCATCGTCTGCATCGACCAGTTGGTGTTGGGACGATACTGGTTGCGGTTTTCAACGATCTGCAGCGCGTGGGTCGGGCAGATGCACACGCAGCGCTGGCAGTCCACGCAGTCGGCGCTGTCGCTGTACATGCGGTTTTCCTCCGCGTCGTAGCGATGCACCAGATTGGCGCACTGCCGCTCGCAGGCGCGGCACTGGATACAGCGGCAGGGGTCGCGCAGCACTTCAAATTCCGGGGAAATGTATTCCTGGGGCAGCATCAGCGCCCACCTCCTTTCACAGTGACGATCACGCCTTCTCCGCCGTGAGGCGCCCAGACGCGGTCCAGCTCCGGCTCCACAATGCGGATTGCGGCTTCTTCCGAGGCGATGTAGACTCGGCTCCCCTTTTCGCCCACCACCATGCTGCGCAGCTTCAGCCGGTCGTTGAGGGCCATCAGGCCGCCGGTGAAGCCGAGGATGATGGAAAAGGGGCCGGTGATCAGCATGTCGGGAAAGCGCTTGCGCAGATACGTGGCCGCGGCGCGCTCCGCCTCCGGCAGGGCGTCGATATTTTCCCAGAAGGAAGCCGCCGTCACCATGGCCGCCTCCTGCAGCGTCAGGTGCTGGCGCTCCAGAAGATAGTCGAAGATATAGGCGATGGCCTCGGTGTCGGTCAGCAGGTCGCAGTGGTAGCCGTACATTTCGATGGCGCGGCGGTTGGCATCATAGGACGAGATCTCGCCGTTGTGGACGACGGAATAATCCAGGATGCCGAAAGGATGGGCGCCGCCCCACCAGCCGGGGGTATTGGTGGGATAGCGGCCGTGGGCCGTCCAGCTGTAGCCGCTGTATTCCTCCAGGCGGTAAAAATCGCCCACGTCTTCGGGATAGCCCACCGCCTTGAAAATGCCCATGTTTTTGCCGCTGGAAAACACAAAAGCGCCGGGGATTTTTTCATTGATGTGGAACACGCAGGCGGAGACGAACTCCCGCTCGCCCTTCAGGCTCTCCACCTGCTTGCGGGGGATGGGGCTGGCAAAATAGCGCCAGATCATGGGGGCGTCCTTCACGCCCCGGTTCAGCCGCGTGGGGATCTCGCCCGCGCCGGTGAGCGAAAAGTTCCGGTGCAGAAATTCCTCGCAGGCGATCTTGGCCTGCTCGCTGTCGTAAAAAATGTGGAACGCGTAAAAATCGGCGTACTCCGGGTAGATACCGTAGCCGGCAAACCCGCCGCCCAGGCCGTTGCTCCGGTCGTGCATCAGCGCGATGGAGTCGATGATCGCCTCGCCGCTGAAGCGTTTTCCGCTTTTGTCGATGATCCCGGAGATCGCGCAGCCGGAGGGGATACGGACCTCGCCTTCCCGTTTCATATACAGCCACTCCCTTTCTGATTCTGACAGTTCCGGCGGCCGCCCCTTCGTTTTCCGGCCGCCGCGCATATCCCGCCGCAGAAAAAAGGACGCTCCGGGGACGGCCCTGCCGCAGCCGGCAGCGCCTTCCCAGAACGTCCTTGTCCTCAACACAAATGCAATTGTAGCGCGGATACAGTTTTGGATTGCTCCTATTATACGGGCCTGCTCCCGATTTGTCAATGCTCTTTTGCAGGATAAAGCACAAAAAATTGCAAATTCCGAAATACACGCCCCGCATTCTGCCCCGCTCTTTAATAAGGTGTTCCGCCGCCCCGGAGCACGACGGGACGGCGGATCTTTTCCCCTGCGTCCAAAAAAATTTCAAAAAATGGGAAAAAGATGCTTGACATTTTTCCGCACGATGCTATACTACACCTATCAGCAATGGCGCTGTGGGGCAATCGCTTCCCGCAGCGCCTTTTCTTTTTGAAAGCCGCGCATCCCCACTTCACATTTTTAAGGAGGAGTTTTGATGTCAGAAGCATCCAGTTTCGTTCCTTCGATCTTCGGCAGCATGGTCTTCAACGAAACCGTCATGAAGGAGCGCCTTCCCAAAGACACCTACAAGGCACTGAAAAAATGCAAGGACGAGGGCATTCCTCTGGATATGTCCGTGGCCACCGTCATCGCCAACGCAATGAAGGACTGGGCCCTGGAAAAGGGCGCCACCCACTATACCCACTGGTTCCAGCCCATGACCGGCGTCACCGCAGAAAAGCACGACAGCTTCATCTCTCCCACCGACGGCGGCGGCGTGATTATGGAGTTTTCCGGCAAAGAGCTGGTGCGCGGCGAGCCCGACGCCTCCTCCTTCCCCTCCGGCGGCCTGCGCGCCACCTTTGAGGCCCGCGGCTACACCGCCTGGGACCCCACGTCCTACGCCTTTATCAAGGACGGCAGCCTCTATATCCCCACGGTGTTCTTCTCCTACGGCGGCGAGGCCCTGGATAAAAAGACGCCTCTGCTGCGCTCCATGGACGAGCTGAGCAAGCAGGCGCTGCGCGTGCTCCGTCTCTTCGGCGACACCACCACCAAGAAGGTCACCGCCAGCATTGGTCCGGAGCAGGAGTATTTCCTGATCGACAAAAAGACTTACGAGCAGCGCGAGGACCTGATCATGACCGGCCGCACCCTGTTCGGCGCCAAGCCCCCCAAGGGCCAGGAAATGGACGACCACTATTTCGGCACCCTCAAGCCCCGCATCGCCGCCTATATGAAGGATCTGGACGAGGAGCTGTGGAAGCTGGGCATCCTGGCCAAGACGAAGCACAACGAGGTGGCCCCCGCCCAGCACGAGCTGGCCCCCATCTTCTCCGACGCCAACACCGCTGCCGACCACAATCAGCTGACCATGGAGATCATGAAAAAGGTGGCCGCCAAGCACGGTCTGGTGTGTCTGCTGCATGAAAAGCCCTTTGCCGGTGTCAACGGCTCCGGCAAACACGACAACTGGTCCATTTCCACCGATACGGGCAGAAACCTGCTGGATCCCGGCAAGACCCCCCGCGACAATGCTCAGTTCCTGCTGTTTTTGGCGGCCGTCATCAAGGGCGTGGACGATTATCAGGAAATGCTGCGCTGCACCGTGGCCTCCGCCGGTAACGACCACCGCCTGGGCGCCAACGAAGCGCCTCCTGCCGTGATCTCCATCTTCCTGGGCGACGAGCTGAACGCCGTGCTGGAATCCATCGAACGCGGCACCGCCTACCACGAAAAGGCCCAGAGCGCCCTGGAGGTCGGCGTGGACGCCCTGCCCCACATTTCCCAGGACACCACGGACCGCAACCGCACCTCCCCCCTGGCTTTCACCGGCAACAAGTTCGAATTCCGCATGCTGGGCTCCGAGCAGTCCATCTCCGGCCCGAACATCGCGCTGAACACCATCGTGGCCGAAGAGCTGTGCCAGTTCGCGGACAAACTGGAAAAGTCCAAGAACTTCAACAAGGATCTGCAGGCGCTGCTGCAGAAGACCATCAAGGAACACAAGCGCATCATCTTCAACGGCAACGGCTATGACGAGTCCTGGCTGGCCGAAGCGGAGGAGCGCGGCCTGGCGAACCTGAAGAACACCCCCGAAGCCATGCGCGCCTATATCTCCCCGAAGAACATCAAGCTCTTCACCAAGCACAACATCTACACCGAGACCGAGATGAAGGCCCGCTATGAGATCCACCTGGAAAGCTACAGCAAGGTGATCAATATCGAGGCCCAGACCATGGCCGACATGGTCAAGCGCGACATCCTGCCTGCCGTGTCTTCCTACATGGAAAGCATCAGCTCCGCCGTGCTGAACAAAAAGGCCGTTTGCAAGGACCTGCCCTGCATTGCGGAAACGGAGACCCTCAAAAAGCTCTCCGGCCTGAGCGACAGCCTGTATCTCAAGTGCGCCGAGTTGGAGACCGCCCTGGTCAAGATCCCCAAGGACGCCCAGAAAGCCGCCCTGTATTACCACGACACGGTCTTCGCCCTGATGCAGGAAATGCGCGCCATCGCCGACGAGATGGAAACCATGACCTCTGCGGAATACTGGCCCTATCCTTCTTACGGCGAGATGCTGTTCAACATCTGACCGCACCCTGATTTTCATTACCCTCTCTTCTTTTCACACGAAGGCGTGTGCTCCCAAAACGGGAGTACACGCCTTTTTTCTTTCCGGCAGCAAGATGGCGGGGACTCCATCTTTTTGCAATAAACCCAAAAACGAGACGACATAGGAGGACTTATTTTATGGACATGAGTACATGGTATCTTTTGGGCGCTGTTCTGGTGTTCTTTATGGGCGCCGGATTCGCCATGGTGGAAACCGGCTTTACCCGAGCCAAAAACGCCGGCAACATCATTATGAAAAACTTTATGGATTTTTGCATCGGTACGATTTTCTTCATTTTGCTGGGATACGGCATCATGAATTCCGAAAATTATCTGTTTGGTCTGATCGGCAGGCCGACCTACCAAATGTTTACGGATTTTAACGACTTCAACTGGTCCAACTTCTTCTTCCAGCTGGTATTCTGCGGCACCTGCGCGACGATCGTCTCCGGCGCTATGGCAGAACGCACGAAATTCAGCGCTTACTGCATCTATTCGGCGGTCATCAGCGCCGTTGTCTACCCCATTGAGGCGGGCTGGGTCTGGAACGCCCAGGGCTGGCTGGCCCAGCTTGGCTTTATCGATTTCGCCGGCTCCGCCGTGATTCATATGGTCGGCGGCATCACTGCGTTCATCGGCGCGGCGCTGCTGGGCGCCCGCATCGGTAAATACGGAAAGGACGGCACGCCCCGCGCCATTCCCGGCCACGCCATCACCCTGGGTGCTCTGGGCTGCTTTATCCTGTGGTTCTGCTGGTACGGCTTCAACGGCGCGGCAGCCACCGACACCATTCAGCTGGCGCAGATCCTCTGCACCACCACGCTGGCCCCCGCTTCCGCCACGCTGACCGTAATGCTTTTCACCTGGGCAAAATACGGCCGTCCTGACGTTTCCATGACGCTGAACGGCTCCCTTGCCGGTCTGGTGGCCGTCACCGCCGGCTGCGCCGCCGTGGACGGACTCGGCGCGCTAATCATCGGCGTTGTCTCCGGTTTTCTGGTCTGCTTCGGCATTTGGTTTTTGGATTATAAGGTCCATGTGGACGATCCGGTGGGCGCCGTGGCCGTGCATGGCTTCAACGGCATCTGGGGCGCCATCGCCGTGGGACTCTTCGACCGCACGAACGGCCTGTTCTACGGCGGCGGCTTCCACCAGCTGGGCATCCAGCTTTTGGGCGTGATCGCCATTGCCGCATATACCTTTGCCGTCATGTATATCGTATTCAAACTTCTCAAAGTTACCCTCGGCCTGCGCGTCCCCGTGGAGGTCGAGGTGCAGGGCCTTGACGTTCACGAGCACGGCCTGCAGAGCGCCTACGCCGACTTTATGCCCGCCGTTTCCACCCTGTCCTTCAGCCAGGGCACGGAGATGTCTACCGCCAAAGTCACCGGCAGCGCGACGGTGGAGGAAGCGGTGCCCGTAACGCACAAAAAGAGCGCGCCCGTCGCCGGCGACGGCGTGAAGCTCACCAAGATCGAAATGTACTGCAACCCCGCCCACTTCGATCCCCTGAAAGAAGCGCTGGAAAAAATCGGCATTACCGGCATGACCGTGACCAACATCATGGGCTGCGGCGCCCAGCGCGGGGCCACCGGCTCCTACCGCGGTGTTAAGCTGCACATGACGCTGCTGCCGAAGATCCGCGTCGACGTTGTGGTGGCCAAGATCCCCGCCCAGGTCGTGATCGACGCCGCCAAACAGGCGCTGTACACCGGCCATGTGGGCGACGGCAAAATCTTTGTCTACGATGTGGAGGACGCCGTCAAGGTGCGTACCGGCGCCACCGGCTACGATGCGCTCCAGGACGAGCCCGACCTGAACTGACGCTTTCCCCGGCAGTCTGTCTGCCGCTTCCCATTTCATACCCCCTTCTGAAAAGGAACGGCGCGCACCGATATGGTGCGCGCCGGTCCGCGGTTCGTATTTTGCAGTTCTTTTCAGGCAAGGCCCAGGTTTGCCCGGATCTCGCCGCGCAGCTGGACCATGTCCGCGTCGTTCCAGAAAAAGAGGATCTTTTCCTCGGCCACGGTCTTCCCCTCCGGCTTGCCGCTCAGAACGAACACCGCAAAGGTGTCGGCAATGTCCTCGTGGAAGTAGTTGGCCCCGTACTGGCTGACATAGTGGGTCGGGTTCGTTTCATAATCGCCCGCCGCGGAATCGCCGATGTCCTGCCAGAAGGCGTCGTAAAAAGCCTTGCGGAAGGAACCCTCCACAAAAGCGGCCGGGTCGTGGGTGCTTTCGCCCTGGGTCAGATCCACCTGGGTCTCGTCCTCCAGCAGCACGTGGCCGTATTCATGCAGGATGGTGTAGGTCAGCTTGCTCCAATCCCGCCGCGCGCCGTTTTCGTCGTAGACGTCGTAATAGTCGATGCTGATGGAAAACTGCGCGTTCTCCGGCCTGCCCTCCGCCGCCAGAGGCGCCGTGAAGGCCAGGATATTGCTGCAGCCGTCGGTGAACAGGTCAAACTGGGCGATCTTCCGGCGGCAGCGCTCCGGCAGAATGGAGCAGATATACTCCCACACGGCCTGATCCTTGGGGTCGGAGATCTCCGCCTGGCCGTCTTTCACCGGATAGGACGCCAGCACGTTGGAGATGCCGAGGGAGTAGGGCTGGATATAAACGGCGCAGCCGCCGTCCTCCAGCGCCGCCAGGGTGATATATTTCCCGTAGATCGGGTCCTCCCAGCCGGTCTGGCCGCCCTCATCCAGCGCGGGCGCACCGTACATGGCTTCGATCAGCGCCCGCGTCTGCGCGGCCGTATAGCCCGTTTCCGCCGGGCGGATCTCGATGCTCTCAAGATAGCCGTTGCGGTACTGGTAATAGGTGTTCATGGGCGTTTCGGCGTCGAACCAGCGCATGGAATAGCGATAGGTTTCATAGGTATCCGTCCAGCCGTCGCCGGAGATCTCCTGGGTATCCGTCAGCGTGCCCGCTGCGCCGATACTGCTTTCCGTATCCTCCAGCGACATACTGAAATAGATCACGGTCTGCCGCGTCTGGCGATAGACGTACCCCTGGCCCTCTTCCCGGGCGACGGCGCGGTAAGACGGCGTGTGGGGCCCGGCGATCTCCTGCACCGCCGCCGCGATCATCTGCACGGCGCCGGAGAGGGTATAGACGTCGATCTGGTCCGCAGTGTCCCCGGCGCTGTGGTAGAGATAGCCGCGGCCCTGTTGGGTCACCATCACGGCGGGGATCTCCGCCATCTGGAAAGATGCGTGGTCGCTGGCCGCCTCGGCGCTCAGCGGCAGGCCGGGGTGCCGGTCCAGCAGCAGGTCCGAAAGCCAGTTGCCCTCGCCGTCGGTAGTGGCCAGGGCGATGCCCTGGCTGCCCAGGCCGCCCAGCATGTCGATCTGGATATCGCCGACGATGCGCTTGCGCTCCTCTTCACTCAGCGACGCCACATAGGCGCGGGAGCCTTTCTTCCCGCTTTCCTCATCGGTGAAGCTGATAAAGCGCAGCTCCGTGTCCGTGGGCAGGGCCTTGACCAGCTCGGCCACAGCCAGCATGGCCGCCACACCCGAGGCGTTGTCATTGGCCCCGTAAGCCGACGGCACGCTGTCGTGGTGGGCAGAGATCACCAGGATGTCGGCCTGGTCGTCCGCCGCCGGCTTCACCGCGACGACCGTGGTGCCGCTGCGGCCCGCATCGTCGGTATAAGCCTGGGTGGAGACCTGATAGCCCATGGCGGAAAAGCGCTGCAGGAGATATTGGGCCGCATCCCGCTCACCATCAGAGCCGACGGGCCGGGGCTGGGTACACAGCGTCTGCAGGTCCGCGGAGATTTGCTGCGGGTCCGGCAGCAGATCGTAACGCTGCAGCACCGTCAGCGCCTCCGCCGCGGTGATGGTGGCCTCCGGGGCGAGGGCGCCGCCGGAACGGCCGGAAAACAGGCCGGTCCGGGTGCTCCACACCAGGGCGTCTTCCGCCCACGACGCCGCCGCGCCGGCGTCGGCAAAGGTTTCCGCCAGACCGCCCTGCACCGCCGGCGTGCCCGCCAGACGGTAGAGCATCGCGGCGAACTCCTGCCGCGTGACGGGGGACGATGGCAGGAACTTGCCGTTCCCCGCGCCCCGGACGACGCCTTCCGCCGCTGCCCAGGCCACCGCCGCGTCGTCCGCCGCATCCGCAAAGGGCGACGGGGCGGCAGCGGCGGGACGGCCCGCCGCTTCATAGAGCAGCTCCACCGCCTCCAGCCGGGTCAGCACTGCCTGGGGGCGGTCCAGGAAGGATTCGTCGATCTGCTGCGCCTGGGCCCAGGAGCGGCCATCGGCCGCCCATTCCGGCCAGTCCGCCGCAAAGGCGGCGGAGGTCAGAACGCCCAGGCTCAAAAGGAGGGAAAGGGGGATTTGAAAACATTTCTTCATGGTATTTGCCTCACAATTGCATTTTCAAATCTTGCCGGCAGCCGCCGGCGCTTTTCAGGGTTCGGCCCAACTGCGGCTGCGGCCCACGGCCCGGTGCCAGCCGGCCAGCAGCGCGCGGCGGCGCTCCTCCTCCATCTGCGGCGCGTAGCACACGTCGCAGGCCCAGAGCTTTTTGATCTCCTCCCGGTCTTTCCAGACGCCTGCGGCCAAGCCCGCAAGGTACGCTGCGCCCAAAGCCGTCGTCTCCCGAACCACCGGGCGGCAGACTTTTTTATGGAGAATATCCGCCTGGAACTGCATCAGGAAACTGTCGCGGCTGGCACCGCCGTCGGCCTTCAGGGCGGCCAGGGACAAACCGGTGTCCTTTTCCATGGCCTCCACCAGATCCGCCACCTGATAGGCGATGCTCTCCTGGGCCGCGCGGATGATATGCTCCCGCCGGGTGCCCCGGGTCAGGCCCACGATGCAGCCCCGGGCGTACATATCCCAATAGGGCGCGCCCAGGCCGGTAAAGGCCGGCACCAGATAGACGCCGCCGGTGTCCTCCACTTTTCCGGCGTAATACTCGGCGTCCTGGCTTTCGGTGAAAAAGCGCATCTCGTCGCGCAGCCACTGGATCACCGCGCCGCCGATGAAAACAGAGCCTTCCAGGGCGTACTGCACCTTGCCGTCCAGGCCCACGGCAATGGTGGAGAGCAGGCCGTTTTTGCTTTCGCACAGCGTCTCGCCGGTGTTCATCAGCAAAAAGCAGCCGGTGCCGTAGGTATTTTTGGCTTCCCCCGGGGCAAAGCAGGTCTGGCCAAACAGGGCCGCCTGCTGGTCGCCGGCGATGCCGCAGACCGGCACCTGGCAGCCCTGCAGCTGGGCATAGCCATAGATCTCGCTGGAGGAGCGCACCTGCGGCAGCATGGATCGCGGGATATTCAGGGCCCGCAGGATCGTTTCGTCCCAGGCGAGCTTGCGGATGTCAAAAAGCATGGTGCGCGAAGCGTTGGTCACGTCGGTCACATGGACCGCGCCGCCCGTCAGCTTCCACAAAAGCCAGGTGTCCACCGTGCCGAACAGGATCTCGCCCCGCTCCGCCTTTTCCTGGGCCCCCTCCACGTGGTCGAGGATCCAGCGGATCTTTGTGGCGGAAAAATAGGCGTCCGGCACCAGGCCCGTGGTCCTGCGGATATGGTCGCCATAACCCCGGGCCATCAGATCGTCCACGATGGACGAGGTGCGGCGGCACTGCCAGACGATGGCGTTGCAGATGGGCCGCCCCGTTTCCCGGTCCCAGAGGATCGTGGTCTCCCGCTGGTTGGTGATGCCGATGGCCGCAATGTCGCCCGCGGCGATGTCCGCCTTGGCGATGACCTCCATCATCACGGCGTACTGGGACGACCAGATCTCCATGGCGTCGTGCTCCACCCAGCCCTGCCGGGGATAGATCTGCCGGAATTCCTTCTGCGCCACGGCGGCGATCCGCTGTTCCTGATCGAATAAAATGGCCCGGGACGACGTCGTCCCCTGGTCCAGCGCCAACAGATACACGCCCATTTCTGCAAACCTCCTTGCTTTCATCTTTTCGTATTGTACCATGGTCCGTCCCCCGGGGCAAGAAAAACCCGGCTTCCGCGCGGGAAGCCGGGCCGCCGGTTCTTTCGGTTCAACGGAACAGACAGTAGGCGCGGATCTCTGCCCCCGCCTCCATCGGCGGGCTGCCCGCCGGGATCTCTCCCAGCAGTTCGCAGTCCACCAGCGGGCGGAGCATGCCGTTCCCCTGGCGCAGGTTCTGCTCGAGATAAGCCGCGCCGTCCCGCACGATCAGCCGGCCCGGCAAAAAACGCCGCACCGGGCTTTTTTTCGGGAAGGGATTTGCGAGCTTCAGGCGGATCGTGCGCAGAGCGACTTCCCTGCGGCCGCCCAGCTTCCGCAGCACGGGGATCCCCAGCAGAAAGAGCGCCACCGCCGCAGCCGAGGGATTGCCGGACAGGCACAAAACCAGCTTTCCCCGGCACACCGCCGCCACAAAGGCCATGCCCGGCTTGATCTGCAGCTTCCAGAACAGGATCTCCGCCCCCAGCCGCTCCAGGGCGGCGCGGGCCACGTCGTAATCCCCCACAGATGCGCCGCCGGTGGTCATCACGATATCCGCATAGCGGAGGCCGCTTTCGATGGCTTCCGCCACGGTCTCCGCCCGATCCGGCGCAATGGCCGCGCAGCGGCACTGCCCGCCGCAGCGCGCGATGTAGGACGAGAGGGCGTAAACACTGCTGTTGCGGATCTTGCCCGGGCGCAGGGGCGACTCCTTGGGCACCAGCTCGCTGCCCGTCGGGATCAGTTCGACCTTGGGGCGGCGGTATACGTCTACCACCGCGCGGCCCAATCCCGCCAGGATGCCCAGCCGGGCGCTGTCCAGCACCGTCCCCTTCCGCATGACGACGCTGCCCTGCCGGATGTCCTCTCCGGCGGGGACCACGTTTTCGCCGCTGCGGCAGGGGGAAAAGATCGTCACGGTCTCTGCCGTAAACTCCGTATCTTCAAATTTGACAATGGCGTCCACCCCCTCCGGCACCGGCGCGCCGGTCAGGATCTTCGCAGCCTGGCCGGGACAGACGGGATGCGCCGGCGCATGGCCCGCCGGGATCTCCTCCACGACGAAAAGGGTGACGCCGTGCTCCGGCGAAGCGGCCGCCGTGTCTTCGGCGCGCAGGGCGTAGCCGTCGTAGGGCGAGCGGCGAAAGGGCGGGATATCCTCCTTGGCTGTAACGTCCGCCGCCAGGACGCGCCCCTCGGCCGCTTCCAGCAAAACGCGCTCGGCCGGCAAAGGCGCGCAATGCGCCAGGAGCATTTCCAGCCCCGCTTCCAGCGATACGCCTATGGGATAGTTTTTCACTTATGGCCATGCCCGCCGCACTCGCTTTCTTTTCCAGTGAGGATGCCCAGGCCGTGGGACAGGGCCGGCAAAATGTATTCCAGATTCTCCCGCACCGCCTTCACGGAGCCGGGCAGGTTCACAATCAGCGTATCCTTGCGGATCACGCTTGCGCCGCGGCTCAGCATGCCCCGGGGCGTGATTTGCAGGGAATTCCAGCGCATGGCCTCGGCAATGCCGGGCGCATTGCGTTCCGCCACGGCCAGCGTGGCCTCCGGCGTCTGATCCCGCCGGGAAAAACCCGTGCCGCCGGTGGTCAGCAGCAGATCGCAGACGTTTTCGTCGCACAGCCGCGCCAGTTCTTTTTTCATGGGCTCCAGCTCGTCGCTCATCAGGTTCTGGTAAACGACCTCATAGCCCGCGCTGCGCACCATTTCCGCGATGGCCGGGCCGCTCTCATCCGTTCTCTCGCCCCGGGCGCCCTTGTCGCTCAGGGTCAAAATGGCCACACGATAGCTCATACTTCCTCCTTGCGCACATAGGTGCCGCTCTTTCCGCCGGATTTCATCTCCAGATGGATCTCCCCGATCTCCATGGTCTTGCTCAGGGCCTTGCACATATCGTAGATCGTCAGCAGCGCCACGGAAACGCCGGTGAGGGCCTCCATCTCCACACCGGTCTGGCCCTTCAGCTTCACGGTGCAGACGGCGTCCACAGACAACGTGTCCTCGTGGAGCTCGAAATCGACAGCCGCCTTCGTCAGCAGCAGCGGATGGCACATGGGGATCAGGTGGGGCGTCTGCTTCGCGGCCAGAATGCCGGCGATGCGTGCCGTTCCCAGCACATCGCCCTTCCGCACGGTGCCGGAAGCGATGGCATCGAAGATCTCCCGGGTCACATGAATGGTGCCCCGGGCGACGGCCCGGCGCTCCGTTTCGGCTTTATCCGTCACATCCACCATGACGGCATTGCCCTTTTCGTCAAAATGATTCAGCTTCTGTTCCATGGCGCGCCGTCACTTTCCGAAGCCGCAGTTGGGGAAGGTGCAGGTGGGGCAGTTCAGGCACAAGCCGCCCTCGCCGTACCAGGCCAGATCCGCGCGCGTCAGTTTTTCACCGGCCATGACCCGGGGCAGCACCAGATCGAACACCGTCTGCTTGGCGTACATCACGCAGCCGGGCAGGCCCATGATCGGGATATCGCCCTTGTAGGCCAGCAGGAACATGGCCCCGGGCAGCACCGGCGCGCCGTAGGAAATGATCTGCGCGCCGCTTTTCTGGATAGCCGTGGGCGTGGTATCGTCGGGATCGACGCTCATGCCGCCGGTGCAGAGGATCATATCGGCACCCTTTTCAATATAGGCGTTGATTTCCGCGGCGATGGGCTCCGGATCGTCGCTCAGGATGGTCTGGCCCAGGACCTCCACATCGTACTGCGCCAGCTTTTTGCGGATGGCGGGGCCGAAGGCGTCCTGGATGCGGCCGCTGAAAACCTCACTGCCCGTGGTGATGATGCCCACCTTTTTGCGCCCGAAGGGAACGACGGAGAGGATCGGCACTTCTCCCGCCGCCGCCCGGGCGGCCTGCATCTTCTCCTCCTCGATCACCAGGGGGATGATGCGGGTGGCCGCCAGCAGATCGCCCTTTTTCACGGCAAAATCACCGGCGCGGGTGGCGATCATCATCTCCGTCAGGGAGTTGACCGCCAAAAGCTTTTCGCGGTCGATTTTCAGCAAGCCGTCGCACTCGGCCAGAATTTCGATTTTTCCTTCCTTCGGCTCGGCTTTTTTGCAGGTGTTTTCGCCGTGGCAGATCTCAAACAGGATCTCTGCGGCCTCGTCCTCGTGCAAAATGCCCGGCGTCTTTTCCCACACATAAAGGCTCCGCTTGCCCATGGACAGCAGCACGGGGATGTCCTCCTCCGTGACGACGTGGCCCTTGCGGAAGCGGGCGTCTTTGCTGACGCCGGGAATGATCTGGGTCATATCGTGGCACAGCACGTGGCCCACGGCTTCTTCTGTTTTTACAAGCTTCATCTGACGATCTCCCTTTCAATCAAATCTGCCACTGCCTCGACCTCCGAAAAGCCGAAGCAGGGCGCCGCCGTTTCCAGCGGCGTGTCCGTCACGATGGCGGCGCATTCCTCCATCGGGCAGGGAAAAGGCTTGCCCACCGCCGCACGGTAGAGCGCGATTTTTTTCCAGGGGCCGTGCTTATACCCCTCCGTCAGGATCAAGTCCACGCCCTCCACCCGCGCCAGCAGCGCCTCGGCGGAAACGGGCCGGTTTTCAAACACGGCGGCGTGCTTCCCGTTCGTCACGATGGTCACGTCCGCACCGGCGCGGGTCATGCGCCAGCTGTCCTTTCCCTCCCGGTCGGCCTGGAATTCGTGGGCATCGTGCTTCATGACGCACAATCGCAGTCCCCGCGCTTTCAGCGCCGGGATCAGCTTTTCCAAAAACGTGGTCTTCCCCGTGCCGGACCAGGCGACGAAGGATACGATCGGGATATCCTGCACAGCCTTTCCCCCCTTTCCCTGTCCCACCCGCCGGGGCGGAAACTTCCGCTTTCATTATAACAGAAAGCAAAGACTTTGTAAGCCTTTGCTTTCCGCCGCGTCATTTAATATTCTTTGCATACGATTCGGATTTCTTTATAGGACTTATCGCCGCGCTCACGGAAACAGGTGCCCCAGAAAATAATTCATCTGTTTATACCACCAGGGCCAGTCGTGACAGACGTCCGTGCCCCAGTAATCCACCCAGGCGGGGATGTCCTTTTCCCGCAGCACCGCCTCCAGGCGGCGGGTGCTGGCGAGAAGTTCCTCCTCCCAGGCGCCCTGGCCCACGCAGAAAATCATGCGGCTGCGGCGATAAAGATCCATGTAGGGGTGATCCGCCGGCAGGTTGGCCAGACAGTTCACCGGGGAGTTGAGGTAGACCAGCTCGTCGCTGTAATCGCCGAAGAAATAATCCGCCTGATACATGCCGCTCAGGGCCACCACGGTGTCGATCACGTCCGGGCGGCGGAAAAAGAAATTGGCCGCGTGGAAAGCGCCCATGGAGCAGCCCGTCGTCATCAGCTTTTCCCGGCTTCCGGTGATCTGATAGACCCGCGGCGTCAGTTCCTCCATGACGTAATGATACCACGCCTCGTGGTGCTCGATGCGCGCCCGGGGATCGCCCTGGGCCGTCCAGGTCTCGCCGTCGATGCCGTCGGCGCAGAACAGCTGCAGCTTTCCGCCGTCGAGAAAGGACGCGATGGCCTCCGGCATGTGAAAGTCCTCATAATCGTAAAACCGGCCGTTCATGCACGGGAACACGATGCAGGGCTTGCCGCCCCAGCCGTAGCGCTTGAATTCCATGTCGCGCCCCAGGCAGGCGCTGTATTCCTTATAATATTCCGTTTGCACGCCAGAACCTCCTTGTCGTTCAGTCTCCTGTTAGTCAGTGTACCACAAACGGCGGCGCCGTGCATAAAAATTTCCGCCGTGCCCTTTTCAAACCGCAAAAAGCAGAGTACAATACTGCTGAGAACGCAAAAAGGATGTGGATCCGGATGAATTTTGTCTATATCTCCCCCAATTTCCCCGCCGTGATGCAGAATTTCTGTGCGGCGCTGCACGGAAACGGCGTCAACGTTCTGGGCATCGGCGACGCGCCCTACGATGCCCTGAGCGACATGCTCAAGGCCGCCCTGACGGAATACTACCGTGTGGACAGCCTGGAGCGGTACGACGACGTGCTCCGGGCCGTGGGATACTTCACGTTCAAGTACGGGAAGATCGACTGGCTGGAATCCAACAACGAGTACTGGCTGGCCCAGGACGCCCGCCTGCGCACGGATTTCAATATCACCACCGGCCTGAAAACGCCGGAACTGGATCCCTATAAATACAAATCCTGCATGAAGGCCGTTTTCCAAAAGGCCGGCATCCCTGCCGCCCGCTGGCAGCTGACTGCCGCGCTGGAGGACGCCCTGCGCTTTGCCGCCGAGGTGGGATACCCCATCATCATCAAGCCCGACAACGGCGTCGGCGCCTCCGACACCCGGAAGATCGCGGACGAAAACGCCCTGCGCGCCTTTTTCGCCGCGCCGGGTCCGGCGCGCTACATCATGGAGGAATACGTCCCCGGCGAAGTCACCACCTACGACGGCCTGTGCAACAGCCGCGGCGAAGTGCTGTTTGCCGCCAGCCACATCACCCCCTCCTCCATTATGGACATGGTCAACAATGCCGACGATTGTTTCTATTATGTAAACCAGCCGGCAGCCAAGGACGTCTGCCGGGCCGGGCAGGCGGTGCTGGCCGCCCTGGGGGCCAAAAGCCGCTGCTTCCATCTGGAATTTTTCCGTCTCACTGAAGATAAACCGGGCCTGGGCAAAAGGGGCAGCCTGGCCGCTCTGGAGATCAATATGCGCCCCGCCGGCGGCTTCACGCCGGACATGCTCAATTACGCCTATTCCGCCAGCCTCTATCAGATGTATGCCGACATGGTGGTCTACGACGGTCTGCGCCACACCTACGACGGCCCCCGTACTTTCTGCGCCTACTTCGGGCGACGGGACGGCAAGCGGTATCAGCACACCCACAGCGAGATCATCGCCCAATACGGGCCGCAGCTGCGCATGGCCGGCCGGATGCCCGACGCCCTGTCCGACGCCATGGGAAACCAGGTCTACATCGCCTGCTTCCCCACCAAGCGGGAGCTGAACGCCTGCGCGGACTTCATCCTCTCGCCGCCCAAGGCCGCCGGCCGAAAAAAGGCGCGCAAAAGCGCCGCCCATTCCGAATAAAACAAAACCGCAGTGCAGGACCACTCTGCACTGCGGTTTTTGGATGTTTTACGCCTCTTCCTTCTCTTCCCTGCCGCAGGGCGCGCCGCAGCGGTGGGGACAGCGGGCGCGCCGGCAGTCCTTCCGGCCGGCGCAGACTTCCACATCGCCGCCGCCGATACGCAGCGCTTTGCCGTTGACGATGCAGTCGGCCACCTTTTTCCGGGCAGCGTTGTAGATGGCCTGCACCGTGGTGCGGGCCACGCCCATTTCCAGGGCGGCCTGCTCCTGCTGCAGACCCTCCAAGTCGATCAGGCGCAGGGTCTCAAATTCGTCCAGCGTCAGAAGGACCTCCTCCCCCGCCGCGCCGCCGGGCGGGGCAAAGGACGCGCAGGGCGGAATGCCGCACACGCGGCGGCATTTTTTCGGCCGGGGCATCTCAGGAATGGCAGCTTTCGCCGCAGCTGTGGCCGCCGTGGCCGCAGCTGTGGCCGGCGCCGTGATGGTCATGGTGGTCGCACTGGGCCTGGGTCACATACTGAAGGGTATGGTTGAGATATGCCTGCACCGCCGTGTCCGCCGCCCCCTGAACGCCGGCGCACAGGTGGATGCCCGCGCCCTCCAGGGCCATCTGCGCGCCGCCGCCGATGCCGCCGCAGATCAGCGTGTCCACGCCCCGCAGCTGCAGAAAGCCCGCCAGGGCGCCGTGGCCGCTGCCGTTGGTATCCACGACCTCGCTGGCCGTGATTTTGCCGTCCTCCACGGTGTAGACCTTGAACTGCTCCGTGTGGCCGAAATGCTGGAACACCATACCATTTTCATAAGTAACTGCGATTTTCATGAAAAGACCTCCGCTTTATTTCTGGCATATGCCATTTATTTCCGTCTGTATTATAACCCTTTTCTGACATATGTCAAGAATAAAAATACCGGGGACTGCTTCGTCCCCGGTATTCTTCTGAAAAATCCTCAATCGTCGTAGTCCTGCTCGGCCTTCAGGATGCTGCCGGACACAGCGTCGATCTCGTATTCATACTCCAGGTAGCCGGATCTGAATTCGACCTCATAGAGCATGCGGCCGTCGTCGCGGTCCAGCTCGCACTTCTCCATGAACACCGCGGAGGCCGACGCGCCGGCGTGATTCAGAGCGATGGATTTGGCCTTTTCCACGCCGATATAGCTGGCGGAGGAGGTCTGGCTGCCGGTGCTGGTGCTGCCAGTATTGCCGCTGGTGCTGGTGCTGTCGGCATTGCTGCTGCCGGAGGTATTCTTGCCGCTCAGCAGATCGGCCTTATAGCGGTCCTCGGCGTCCATGCGGTCGCGGTCGGCCTCATAGACCGTGCCGGCGGAAGCGTCTATCTCGTAATCATACTCCATATCGCCCGCGTAGAAATCCACCTCGTACACGGCCCGGCCGTCATCCCAGTCCAGGCGGCACTTTTCCAGGATCACATTGGCGGCCTTCACGCCGGCGTGGCTGTAGGCGATCTCCTTGGCCCGGCTCTCGCCGATATAGTTGCCGGAGGAGGAAGCGGCGTTTTGCTTACTGCCGGAATTCTGTGCTGCGGAGGAACCGGAGGCGCTCTGGGTCTGGCGGGTGTCGTAGTTCTCATGTTCGGCGGACAGGATTTTGCCGGTCTTGGCGTCCACGTCGTATTCGTACTTCACGCCGCTGGCTGTGAACTCCAGCTCATAGAGGGCATAACCGTCGTCAAAATCGAATTCCCGGTCATAGAAGGTCGCGTCGGAAGCCTTGACGCCCGCCTGGGTCAGGGCGATCTCCTTGGCCTTTTCCAGGGTGATATAAGGCGAGGGCGTCGAGGTCGTGGCGTATTTGGCGTCGTAGTCGTCGCTGCCGATGTCGACAACGCCGGAGGTCAGGGACATCTTATCCACCGTAGTCTGGGCATCGGTGCGGATGGTGGTGAGGAAATCCACCGTGGGCTGGTCGGAGCCCGCCTCCAGCTGGATCACGATATTGCGCTCGCGGCCGTCGATGTCTTCCACGAAGTAGCCCGCGTCATAGATCCGCTCGATCAGAGCACTGACCACAGCGCCGCAGGGCTGGCCGGCGTAGCCTTCATAGGCCGTCACGATCTTCTGCCCTTCGTCGTTTTTGCCGGTCAGCTTCGTAACGAGACCGTTTTCGTCATAAGCGATGCGGATCTCGGGATTCACGCTCAGGGTCAGATAACCCGCGCTGGTATCTTCCTGCGCCGTCATGGACTGCATGGCGCTGTTCATCGCCGTATGTTCCGCGCTGTTCGGCTGCTGAGCACAGCCCGTCAGCAAGACAGCAGCAGCCGCCGCAGCCAGAATCGTCATTTTCCAAAAGTACTGTTTTGTTTTCATAGGTTGAGCTCCTTTCTTTTGTGGCCGGTGATCCGGCAGTTCTGTTTGGTGCTTTCACTGATAGATTACGGCGCCGCAGATTCAAAACCGGGGCCGCCGGAAAATTTTTTCAAAAAATTTTTGCGCGCGGCGATCTGCATTCCCGCCGCGAAAAGAACGCTTATTCAACGGCAAGCGGCCCGCCCCAAAAGGGCGGGCCGCTTTGCTGTTCACGCGATGTTCCGATCAATCGTCATCGTCGTCATCGTTGTCATCGTTATCTTTATCGTCATCATCGTCATCGTTGTCATCGTTATCTTTATCGTCATCATCGTCATCGTTGTCATCGTTGTCATCGTTGTCATCGTCATCGTCATCACCATCGTCATCATCGTCGTCATCATCATAGGCCGGAGAGGGGGGATCCTCAGACTGAGTGGCCTGGGGCGGTACGGTGATGACTTCCGGCGGGACCGTTTCTTCGGCGGGATCGTCGCCGGCCGGCGCGTTCTGATCGATCACGATCACTTCGATTTCGGAGTAGCCTTCCAGATAATCGTTCACACTGGCTTCGTACTCTGCGCGGTAGCGCTGCAGCTGCTTTTCATCGGGCACGTTGAGTTCGATGGTCACCCGACCGCCCGAAGTGAGATATCCCTGCTGGATGGCGCGCTCGATCAGTTCGTCGGCCACTTCGATCCGGCTGCGGCCGGCGGGGTCATACCCCTCCAGCAGCGCCTCGCCGTCTTTGTTCATGGCCCGCAGGGAAAGCACGCCGCCCTGGCGGTTCAGTTCCATGCAGACCGCCGGATTGATGGTCAGATACACCTCGGCATAGGCCCGCATGAAATTATAGTAATAGCCTGTGACCACCAGGACCATGCAGGCCGCCAGCGCCGCCAGGCTGAGTTTCCAGTGGACAGGGCGCTTTTTTCTTTGCCGCTGCACCCCGGAGGGCCGCTCCATCAGGATGGGATCGTCGATCCGTTGGCCTACTTCATAGGAGAAATTGGCCGCCTTCACAAAGCGCCCTTCTTCATCCAGCAGCACCACATAGCCGGGGTGGCACTCCATCACAAGATATTTCATCGGCCGTTCCCTCCTTTCATGACCTGCATCAGGTGGCCGCGCAGGATCTCAAACCCATTCGTCTGGATCAGCAGCAGCGCCACCAGATATTTTCTGTGGCGCTCCAGCGTTTTCCGCTCCACGCCGCTCCCTTCGGCCAGTTTGGCCATGGGCAGTTTTTTCGTTTTCAGAAATTCCTCCAGCAGCGCCGGATCCTCTTTGGCGTACTGCATCGCCCGGCGACAGGCCGTCAGGGTCCGCTCCTGCCGGGGGCAGTTGTCCGCCACGTCGGCCAGGCTCACCTGGAAATCCTCCATCTGCTCCGTCAGTTCCTCGATCTCCGCTCGGGTCGCCTGGCGCAGGACCAGTTCTTCGGCGTGATCCCGCTCGTCGGCCACCAGGTCACCCCGGGGCACGCCGTCCTCGCCCTCGGGCACATCCAGGGACAGCACATGGCTGTGCCGGGCTTCCTTGCGGCGATAGTCGATGAGCCTGCTGCGGATCAGCATGGACGCATAGGCCAGAAAAGCGCCGCGGCCGCTGCTGTAGCCCAGGATCGCCTCGTGGAACGCGATCAGCGCGATGCTCAGCTCGTCGTCCTGCCCGTCGGCGACGGGGCGCTGCAGAAATTTTGCCGTTTCCGCCCGGATGAAGGGCAGATAATCCTCGATCAGCAGGTCCGCCGCCCGGTTATCGGTCTTCGCGGCATCGACACGGGCGGCAAGATCATGCTCGTTCTCGTGCTCTTTTCCCATTGATACATCTCTCCTTATCACAGAATACGCATCTCTGTCCCAAAAACCGGGGTCGCATCCCGTCCGTTTTATTGTAGCAGCATCTTTTCCCGCTGGCAATGCGTGTTTTTCCTGTCCCGCAAGAGAAAACGGGGCCGGCCGCCGCGGCAGATGCCGCAGCGGCCGGCCCCTTAAAAAAGGAAAGAGAAAAAACAGAACGCACGCTTTTCTATTTCCAGCCGTCAGCCGGTCTGATAGGCCGCGCGGCCGGTGCGGT
>CAJFFX010000003.1 GCA_904374485.1 Candidatus Pseudoscillospira falkowii
CTCGCCGGCCGCGGCGTCCGCTTCCAAACGGAGCTCGACCTGGCAGGCGACATCTGGGAAGACCGCCCGTCCCTGTCCGCCGCGCCGGTCTGGGCGCTGGAGGAAACCTACAGCGGCCGCGCCCGCGCCGAAAAGCTGGCCGCTGTCCGCGCGCGCATGGCGGCGGAGCATACGGACCTGCTCCTGCTCTCCTCCCTGGACGACATCGCCTGGCTCCTCAATTTCCGCGGCGGCGACGTGGCCTGCTGCCCGGTGGCCCTGAGCTATCTGGCCCTTTCGGCGGAGGAAGCACATCTGTTCATTAACGAGCGCATCGTGGACGACGCGCTCCGCGCCGATCTGGCATCCGACGGCGTGGACCTGCGGCCCTACGACGGCATATACGCCTTTGCCGCCGCCCAGCACGAAAAGCGCATCTGGCTGGACGAGGACAAGACCAACTGCGCCCTCTATCTCGCCGCCGCGGCGCACAGCGAGATCCACGCCGCCGAAAACCCCACCGCGCTGCTCAAAGCCGTCAAAAATGCGGCGGAGGTGCGCAACGAACGCATCGCCCACCTGTACGACGGCGTCGCCCTGACGCGCTTCCGCTTCTGGCTCAAGGACCATGTGGGCCGGGAGGAAGTCACCGAGCGCTCCGCCACCGCCGTGCTCGAGGAACTGCGCGCTCAGCAGCCCCATTACCGCGGCCCCAGCTTCGCGCCCATCCTGGCCTACGGCCCCCACGGCGCCATCGTCCATTACTCCGCCACGGAGGAGAGCGACATTCCCCTGAAGCCGGAGGGCTTTCTGCTGTGCGACACCGGCGGGCACTATCTTGAAGGCACCACCGACGTCACCCGCACTTTCGCCCTGGGGCCCCTTACGGAGGAAATGCGCCGCCATTACACCCTGGTGCTGCGCAGCCACCTGGCCCTGCTGAACGCCGTATTTCCCGCCGGCTGCCGGGGCAGCGCCCTGGATATGATCGCCCGCCAGCCCCTGTGGCAGGAGGGCCTCGATTACAACCACGGCACCGGCCACGGCGTGGGCTATCTGCTCAGCGTCCACGAGGGCCCCAACTCCTTCCGCTTCCGCTCTGCCGGCCAGGACGCCGTGCTGGAGCCGGGCATGATCACCTCCGACGAGCCGGGCCTCTACTTTGCCGGGCAGTACGGCATCCGCCTGGAAAACCTCACGGTGTGCGAGGAGCGCTTTGAAAATGAATACGGCCGCTTCCTGGGCTTTGCGCCGCTGACGCTGGCGCCCTTTGAGCGCGCGGCCATCGAGCCCGCGCTGATGAGCGCCCGGGAGATCGCGTGGCTGAACGACTATCACCGCGCCGTATACGCGGCCCTGGCTCCCCAGCTGGAGCCCGCCGAGCGGCAGCGGCTGCAGGAGGCCACCGCGCCGCTGTGAGGACCGTTTTTTAACTTTTTGTGAATTTCCGCGCCGGTGCATTGTCCTTTCCCCGGCGGTTCTGCTATACTGGCAGGGATCCTATTTTTTACTGGAAGTGTATTTACCATGCAGCATCGTTTCAAGCAATGCCTCTCTCTGCTCCTGGCCGCCGCCACCGCCGCGTCGCTGTGCCTGAGCGCCTTCGCCGCGGGGCTGGACTCCTTCGCGCCGTGCAATACCTACCGCGGCCAGTTCACCGACATCGGCGGCTGGTACGAGCCCTATGTCATCCGGGGCTACGAGCTAGGGCTGATCGACGGCACCGGCGCCGACACCTTCTCCCCCGACAGCAACATGACCATCGCCGAGGCGGTCAAGCTGGCAGCCTGCCTGCACAGCACCTATACCACCGGCAGCGCCGACTTCCCCGCCGTTCAGGGCCAGCCCTGGTGGCAGGTCTATGCCGATTACTGCCTGGAGGAAGGCATCCTCTCCGAGCCCTTCGCCGATTACGGCAATGCCATCACCCGCGCCCAGTTCGCCGTGCTCTTTGCCGCGGCCCTGCCGGAAGCGGCGCTGACGGAGATGAACGACATTCCCGACGGCACCATTCCCGACGTGCGCCTGTCCGACAGCTATGGCAGCGCCGTCTACCTGCTCTACCGCGCCGGCATCCTCACCGGCTCCGACAGCGCGGGCACCTTCCGCCCCAACACGAACATCCGCCGCAGCGAAGCCGCCGCGATCCTGGTGCGCATGGTGGACGTGACGGAGCGCAGATCCCTCTCCCTGTCCGGAAACGGCAGCCAGAGCGCTCTGACCGCCGCCCAGATCTACGCCAAGTGCGCCCCCTCCGTGTTCTCCCTGACGACCTACGACGCCGAGGGCGAGCCCCTGTTCTCCGGCAGCGGCGTTTTCCTGCGCGAAAACGGCGAAGCCGTGACCAACTGGCACGTGCTGGAGGGCGCGGCCAGCGCCAAGGCCACCGCTTATGACGGCACGGAATACGAAGTCTCCGGCGTTTACGATTACGATGCCGAAAACGACCTGGCCCGCATCCAGGTCCGCGGCAGCGGCTTTACCCCCGCAGCCGTCAACGCCTCCGGCGTGCTCCAGACCGGCGCCACGGTCTATGCCATCGGCAATCCCCGGGGACTGGACGGCAGCCTGTCCTCCGGCCTGATCTCCAGCGCCCACCGGGTGCTCAACGGCGCGGAGTTCATCCAGGTCACCGTGCCCATTTCCAACGGCAGCAGCGGCGGCGCCCTGCTCAACGACCGGGGCGAACTGATCGGCGTCACCTCCGCCTCCGTCAGCGACGGGCAGAACCTGAACCTGGCGGTGCCCATCGAAAAGCTCTCGGCCCTGGACCGCACCGACTGCCGCAGCGTCTCGGCGACGGTGCAGGCCTTTATGCGGGAGCTGGCCGACGGCTTTGCGCTGTCCAAAACCAGCGTGACCCTGGGCCCCGGCGACGACGCTGTCGTCACCTGCAGCGTGCCCAACGTGCCCACCGGCTACTCCGTGTCCTACGAAACGTCCACCCGGAGCATCGTTCAATGCTCCTGGGGCAAATGGACCGCGGAGGACACCGTGGATCTGACCATCACCGGCCAGAACCTGGGCGACGTGACCGTCACCATCAGTCTCCACGACCGGACCGACGCCGTCCTCGCCACCCGCACCATCCAGGTCCGGGTGCGCTGAGATTCCCCGCCATAAAAAATCGCCCGCCCTGCGAAAGTGCAGGGCGGGCGTTCTTCTTTTCTTCAGTTGCCGCACTCGATGGAGATCTGGTTGAAGGTGGCGAGCAGATCGTCGATCTTGTAATTCGCCTTGCCGTCCGGGCCGGAGTCGATGACGCACCGGCCCTTGTCCATCATCAGAAGGCGGGTGCCGTATTCCACCGCGAAGCGGAGGTTGTGGGTCACCATGATGGCTGAGAGCTTCTTCTCCCGGATGATGCGGTCGGTCAGCTCCATGACGTTTTCGCTGCTCTTGGGGTCCAGGGCGGCGGTGTGCTCGTCGAGCACCAAAAGCTCGATGGGCGTCATGGTGGAGATCAGCAGGGCCAGGGCCTGGCGCTGGCCGCCGGACAGCACGCCCACGGGCAGCTCGATCTTATCCTCCAGCCCCAGGTGCAGCAGTTCCAGCTGGGATTTATAGTAGTCCAGCCGCCGGCGGTTCACGCCGCTGGTGAAGCCAAAGGACTTGCCTTTGTTGTCGGCCAGGGACATGTTCTCCAGGATCGTCATGGACGGGCAGGTGCCCTTGGCCGGGTCCTGGAACACGCGACCAAGAAAGGCGGCGCGCTTATACTCCGCCATTTTCGTGATGTCCCTGCCGTGGAGCAGGATCTGCCCGCCGTCGGGCAGCAGAGAGCCGCACAGCAGGTTCAGCATGGTGGTCTTTCCGCTGCCGTTGGAGCCCACCACGGAGATGAACTCCCCTTCGTGGATCTGCAGGGAAAAATCGTGAAAAACCTCCATCTCGCTGACAGTGCCCGCGTTGAACACTTTGCGGATGTGACTCAGCTCCGCCAATACCGTCTGTTCAGCCATGGACGGCGCCCCCCTTCTTCTTTCCGATGCGGTCTGTCAGCAGCGCCGCCACGAACAGGATCGCCATGGTCAGCTTCAGGAACGTGGAGGGCAGCCACAGCATGGCCACCAGCAGTACCGCTTTATAAAGGATCGTGCCCAGCAGCACCGCCGTTGTGGACTGCAGGCGCTTGATGCGGCCGAAGACGCTGGTGCCGATGATCACGGCGGCCAGGGCCTGGACCACCATGCCCGTGCCGATGGAGACAGAGGCGCTTTCGGCTTGCTGGGCCAGGATGGAGCCGGACAGGGCCGTGCAGCCGTTGCCGATGGCGAGGCCCAGGATCTTCATGCTGCCCTGGTCGCGGCCAAGGGAAGTGACAAAGTGCTGGTTGTCGCCGGTGGCGCGCAGGAGCATGCCGCTCTTGGTGCGCAAAAACCAATCCATCAGCAGCTTCACGGCCACCGCCAGGATGGCCGCCAGGAGCACCACGCGGTAGCGGTACAGCCCTTCGGGCAGCAGGGACATGGGGAAGGACGTGAAGATGGTGGGCTGATTATAAAACTGCAGCAGGGAGTTGCCCGAGAGCGGGTTTGGCATATGGGCGCCCAAAATGATCAAATTGATGGACCAGCAGCCCGTCATCACAATGATGCCCGACAGCAGGTCCGTCACCCGCAGCTTCACATGGAGCAGCCCTGTGACGCAGCCTGCCAGCACGCCGGCGATGAACGAGGCGATGCACGCCAGCCACGGATTGATGCCGCCCACGATCAGCGCCGCCGTCACGGCGCAGCCCAGGGGAAACGTTCCGTCCACCGAAAGGTCCGGGAAATCCAGGATCTTATAGGTGATGTACACACCCATGGCGACGACGCCATAGATAAATCCTTCCTCCAGCACGTTCTGGAGCAGTGACAAAATAACATCCATTCGCTTGAAACCTCCTGCCGGCGTCTTCCTTCAGAAAAGGGGGGCGCCGGGAAACCGCAGTTCCCCGGCATGTGCCTGTTCCCGCGGGCCGCCGGCCCGTTTTTTCTTATGTTACGCTTCCGCGTCCAGATCCACCGCGCTGCTGTAGTCCGCCGGCAGGGTGATGCCGAACTTGGCCATGTTGGCCGTGGAGTACACCGGGGAGGACTCCGCCACCACGGACACGGGCAGGGACATGATATCCGCCTCGCCGGAGAGGACGGAAGCCGCCATGCGGCCCGTCTCCGCGCCCAGGGCCACATAGTCCAGGGATTCGGAGGCCACGCAGCCGTTGCGCACCTGCTCCTCCTCGGAGCCGAAGACCGGGATGTTCGCCGCGTCGGTGGCGTGCAGCAGGGTGGAGAGGTTGTTGACCACGTTGTTGTCGGTGAAATTGTTGACGCAGTCCACGCCCTTGGCCACCAGGGCCGCGGCGCCGGAGGCGACTTCGGATTCATTGGTGATACCCACGGCCTCGATGGTGAAGCCGTAGTCTGGCGCCAGCTCCTGGAAGGTCTGCAGGTGCGCCACGGAGTTGGGCTCGCTGGTGGTGTAGAGGATGCCGATGGTCTCGGCCTCCGGGAGCATGGCGCGGATCATCTGCATCTGGCCCTCCAGGTTCAGGGAGTCCTTGGTGCCGGACGCGCCGGTCTGGGGATCGTTCAGGTCCTTGGCAAGGCCCGCGCCGACGGGGTCGGACACGGCGGAGTAGATCACGGGCACGCCCTCGTCCTTGGCCGCGGCGTAAGCGCTCATGGCGGCGGGGGTGGCGATGGCGATGATCATGTCGCAGCCGGAGGAGACCATGGTCTTGGCCATCATGTCGGCGTCGGACGTATTGCCGTTGGCGTTCTGGAATTCGATGGTGATGTTTTCGCCCTCCACATAGCCGGCTTCCGCCAGGCCCTGGATGACGCCTTCGTGGCAGTTGTCGAGAGAGGGATGCTGGGCGTACTGCAGGATGCCGATCTTCACGGTATCGCCGCCGGCTTCGCCGGAGGAACCGCCGTCGGTATTTCCGTTTCCGCAGGCAGCCAGGGAAACGCTCATCGCGCCGGCGCAGGCCAGGGCCAGCAATTTCTTCATCGTGTTCTTTTTCATGGTGTTTTTCTCCTTTTTCATAAATTTGGATGGCAGATGGAGAAAGGCTTGCTGCCGGCAAACTTTCGGAAAAGAAAAACAGCCCTCGTCCCTTCCCTGGGACAAAAGCTGCCTTGCTTCTGCGATACCACCCAAATTGGCGCCTGGGGCGCCCGCTCGCTGCACATACCATCATATGTGTCCCGGTGGGTAACGGGTGGGAATCCCGTCGGCATCTACTGGGGGCGCCGCCCCGTTCAAGCCGCCCTCGAAAGTCCATTCGGCAGATCCCGCCGGCCCCGCTTCCACCGCCCGGGGCTCGCTTTGCATTGGGTGCTTCTGCTTACTTCTCTTTCTCATCGGTTTGTGCTGTTCCTTTGTGTGCTTTAGTATACTAAACCACTTGGGGTTTGTCAAGAGGGATTTTCAAAAAATTTTTGCAGCGGGACATCGCCCGCTGCTCCGGGGCCGCCGGCGGCCGTGCTCCCCTTGCAAGTTTTCGCAAATTGTGCTATAAAACATTCAACTGGATGCGTTCATTTTGGGGGGATCGGCGGTGGACCTGAATTTACTGAAAGAGTTTACCCTGTTGGCCCGTTATCTGAATTACAGCCGGGCGGCCCGGGAACTGAATCTGACCCAGCCCACCCTCAGCCGGCACATCGTGCAGCTGGAGGAGGAGCTGGGCGTGCAGCTGTTTCTCCGGGACCGCCAGTCGGTGGCGCTGACGGAGGCGGGGCGGCTGTTTCTGCCGGAGGCGGAGGCCGTCACGGCCCGCTACGACGCCGCCCGCCGGCGGCTCCAGGAATATCAGGACGGCATGCCGGGCCACCTGACCCTGGGCTACCGCTGGGTCTACGGCGAAGGGCCCTGGCCCGGTCTGCTCCGGCGGTTTCAGGAGGCCTATCCCAGCGTTTCCATCCGCCTGGTGGCTTTCCAGAGCGGCGCGTCCCCCCTGGACGCCGTGACCGACGGGATGCTGGACGTGGCCGTGACCCTGTGTACCGGCGGCGCCCTCCCCTCGGAACTGCAGGGCGTGACCCTCTGCCCGGTGCCCCTGCTGGCAGTCATGGGAAAGCGCCATCCCCTGGCCGGCCACAGCACCGTGACGCCGGCAGAGCTGGCCCGGGAGCGGCTGCTGGTGCCCCAGACCCGTTCCACCGGATTCCCGGCGCTGATGAACATGCTGTTCCGCTCCCAGCGGCTCAGCCCCGCCATCACCTACACCCGCTCCCGGCTGGAGGAGGACCTGCTGCGCGTCCAGCTGGAGGACCTGGTGGTCCTGGTGCCCCGGTGCTACTATCCGGACACGCCCCAGCCCGATCTCCGGGCCGTTCAGGTGTCCGGCACCACGGGGCTGTTCCGCCTCACCGCCCTGGCCCGGGCGGATTCCACCAACACCGCCGCCCGCCTTTTCCTGCGCCTGTGCCGCGCGGAGATCAAGCGGCGGTATATGGACGATCTGTCCGCCCCTGAATAATGCCCAAACCCGCCCGGGAAGCGCCCGGGCGGGTTATTTATTTTCTGTATCACAGCCGCAAAATGCGAATTTCCATTTTGCACCAACCTGTGATAGCCTTTTATTAAGCTCCCCGCTTGTTTGCCGGGGGCCGAAATCAGAAAAGAGGTGTTGCGGTATGTCTCAAAAGGCAACGGAAAGCCAGTGCGCCTGCTGCTGCGGCGCAGAGAGCGAGGAAGCCCTGCAGGAACGCATCCGCCAGCTGGCCCGGGAATACCGGGGCCGGGAGGGATCCCTGATCCAGGTGCTGCATATGGCGCAGACCATTTACGGCTACCTCCCCCTGGCGGTGCAGAAGATCGTGGCCGACGAACTGGAGGTCCCCCTTTCCCAGGTGTCCGGCGTGGTGACGTTCTACTCCTTCTTCTCCACCCAGCCCAGAGGAAAGCACACCATCCGGGTGTGCCTCGGCACTGCCTGCTATGTGCGGGGCGGCAAGAAGATCGTCGAGCGGCTGCAGGAGCTGCTAAAGGTGGGCGTGGGAGACACCACCGCCGACCGGCAGTTCACTCTGGAGGTGGCCCGGTGCATCGGCGCCTGCGGCCTGGCCCCCGCCATGTCCATCGACGACACGGTGTATAAACAGGTCAAGCCCGAACGGCTGGAGGCCATTCTGGCCCAATATGAAGAGAATGGAGGGGAGAATCCGTGAGTCAAGTGCGCACTGCGGCAGACCTGAGCCGCATCAAGGAGGCCTATCTGGCCCAGCAGAGCAAATACGCCTGGCAGATCCTGGTGTGCGGCGGAGCGGGCTGCGTCTCCTCCCATTGCCAAGAAGTGAAAGAGGCCCTGGACCAGGCTCTGGCAGACTACGGCCTCACCGACTCCGTCAGCGTGCTGGTCACCGGGTGCATGGGCACCTGCGCCGCCGGCCCCGTGATGCTGGTGGAGCCCGACGGTATTTTCTATACCTCTCTGGACCCGGAAAAGGTGCGCCAGATCGTGGAACGCCACCTGGTGGCGGGCCAGATCGCGGAGGAGTACACCTTCTGGGACAGCTACCAGAAAAAGCGGGTGCCCAAGCTGGACGACATCAGCTTTTTCAAGGAGCAGGTGCGCATCGCCCTGCGCAACTGCGGCCGGATGGAATACGCCTCTCTGGACGCTTACATCGCCCGGGACGGCTATGGCGCCGCATCGAAGGCCCTGCTCACCATGACCCCCGAGCAGGTGGTGGCGGAAATGAAGGCCTCCGGCCTGCGGGGCCGCGGCGGCGCGGGCTTCCCCACCGGTGTGAAATGGGAAGCCGGCATGAAGGCCCCCAAGGGGCAGAAATACATCGTCTGCAACGCCGACGAGGGCGACCCCGGCGCGTTCATGGACCGCTCGGTGCTGGAGGGCGACCCCCACTCCATCATCGAGGGCATGCTCCTGGGCGGCTACGCCATCGGAGCGGATAAGGGCTACGTCTATGTCCGCGCGGAGTATCCCCTGGCGGTGGAGCGGCTGGGCGCCGCCATCGACCAGGCCCGGGAGGCGGGTCTTCTGGGCAAGAACATCCTGGGTTCCGGCGTGGACTTCGATCTGGAGATCCGCATCGGCGCAGGCGCTTTCGTCTGCGGCGAGGAGACCGCCCTGCTGGCCTCCATCGAGGGCATGCGCGGCGAGCCCCGGCAGAAGCCCCCCTTCCCCTTTGAGGCGGGTCTTTTCGAAAAGCCCACCATCATCAACAATGTGGAGACCCTGGCCAACGTCGCCCCCATCATCCTCAACGGCGCAGCCTGGTACGCCTCCTTCGGCACAGAGCAGAGCAAGGGCACCAAGGTCTTTGCCCTGGCGGGCGCCATCGTCAATGCCGGCATCATCGAAGTGCCCATGGGCACCATCCTCGGCGACATCATCTACAAGATCGGCGGCGGCATCGCGGACGGCAAGGGCTTCAAGGCCATCCAGTCCGGCGGCCCCTCCGGCGGCTGCCTCACCGGGGAGCACCTGAACACCCCCGTGAGCTACGAGTCCCTGTCCGCCCTGGGCGCCATCATGGGCTCCGGCGGCCTCATCGTCATGAACGAGGACACCTGCATGGTGGATACCGCCCGCTATTTCATGGATTTCATCCGGGACGAAAGCTGCGGCAAATGCCTGCCCTGCCGGGTGGGCACCAAGCGGATGCTGGAAATCCTGGAGCGCATCACCCAGGGCAAGGGCGAGGAAGACGACATCGAAATGCTGGAGGAACTGGCCTCCACCCTGCAGCAGACCGCCATGTGCGGCCTGGGCCAGACCGCTTCCAACCCCGTGCTCTCCACCATCCGGTATTTCCGGGATGAATACGAGACCCACATCAAGGCAAAGCACTGCGACGCGGGCGTGTGCTCCGAGCTGTACACCTCCCCCTGCCGCAACGCCTGCCCCGCCGGGGTCAACGTGCCCGGCTACCTGTCCCTGGTGGCCGCCGGCCGGCTGGGCGACGCCTACCGCCTCATCCGCCAGGACAATCCCTTCCCGGCGGTGTGCGGCCGCGTGTGTACCCATCCCTGCGAGCGGCACTGCCGCCGCACCCAGGTGGACGAACCGGTGGCCATCTGCTCCATCAAGCGCTTTGTGGGCGACCATGTGCTCAGCGGCGAGTATGAAGTGCCCCCCGTCAAGCCCAATCCGCCCACGGGCAAGCACGTTTCCGTGGTGGGCGCCGGCCCCTCCGGCCTCACCTGCGCCTATTATCTGGCCAAACTGGGCCACAAAGTGGACGTGTACGAGGCCGAGTCGGTGGCCGGCGGCGTGCTCTACTGGGGCATCCCCGAATACCGCCTGCCCAACGACGTGCTGGCCCAGGAGATCGCCGCCATCGAGGACGCCGGCGTCACCATCCACACCAATTCTCGCATCGGCTCCCGCGAGGGCTGCATCATGACCGTCGACGAGCTCATGGAGCGCAGCGACGCGGTGTACATGGCCATCGGCACCCAGAAGCCCATGCGCATGGATGTGCCCGGCGAAGATCTCCAGGGCGTGGAGAGCGGCCTGACCTTCCTGCGCCGGGTGGGCCTGCACATGGACTACACCGTGCCCCGCCATCTGGTGGTCATCGGCGGCGGCTCCACCGCTATGGACGTGGCCCGCACGGCCCTGCGCCTCGGCGCGGAAGACGTCACCGTGGCCTACCGCCGCACGATGGACGAAATGCCCGCCGGCGCCGAAGAAGTGGAAGAGGCCCTGGAAGAGGGCATCCGCATTCTGGAGCTGGCCGCCCCCGTGGAGATCCTGGGGGAGAACGGCGCCGTCACCGGTATCCGGCTCATCCGCCGGGAACTGGCCGGCTTCGGCAAGGACGGCCGCATGAACAGCCGCTCCATCCCCGGCTCTGAATTCGACATCCCCTGCGACGGCGTGATCGCCGCCGTCAACCAGGGCCTGGACGACGACACCCTGCCCAACGCGGGCGGCAAGGGCTTCTCCGCCGACCGCTTCACCGGCGAGACCGAGCGGCCCGGCATGTTCGCCGGCGGCGACGCCGTGGCCCACGGCAGCCGCGTGGCCATCAACGCCATCGCCGACGGCAAGATCGCCGCCGCAGGCATCGACCGTTATCTGGGCGGCAGCGGCGTGCTCAACAAGGGCGAGGAGATCGACATCCCCGTCATCCCCGTGGGCGATGTGGAAGCCCATGACCGCTTCCCCACCCGCGCCCTCAGCGTGGCCGACCGGGTGGACAATTTCCGGGAGGTGGCCCAGGGCTACCACAACCTGGACGCCATGGCCGAGTGCCTGCGCTGTCTGCACTGTGATAGGAGGTAAGGAAGATGCTGAATCTGACCATCAACGGAAAACCCTGCCAGGCCCCGGAGGGCGTTACCATCCTGGAGGCCGCCCGGCAGAACGGCATCCACATCCCCTCCCTGTGCTATCTCAAAAACGTCCACCAGTACGGCACCTGCCGGGTGTGCGTGGTGGAAGTGGAGGGCATGAAGAACCTTCAGGCCTCCTGCATGGTGAAGGCCCGGGAGGGCATGGTGATCCACACCAACAGCCCCAAGGTCCGCGCCAAGCGGAAAATGCTCTACGAGCTGCTCATTTCCAACCATCCCAAGGACTGCCTGTCCTGCTCCCGCAACCGGAGCTGCGAGCTCCAGGCCCTGGGGGAGGAGCTGGGCGTCACCGAGTGCCGTCTGGAGGGCGAAATGGGTCCCGCCCATGTGGACGTGTCCCCCTCCATCACCCGGGACACCTCCAAGTGCATCCTCTGCCGCCGCTGCGTCACCATGTGCAACCAGGTCCAGGGCGTGGGCGCCATCAACGCCCAGAACCGGGGCTTTGACACCGTCATCTCCCCGGCCATGGGCCTGCCCCTGAACTCCACCGCCTGCGCCATGTGCGGCCAGTGCGTCTCCGTCTGCCCCACCGGGGCCCTCTGCGAGACCGACGGCATCAAGCCCGTCTGGAAAGCCCTGGAGGACGAGAAGAAGATCACCGTCATCCAGGTGGCCCCGGCGGTGCGCGCCGCCCTGGGAGAGGAGTTCGGCATGCCCACCGGCACCCGCTGCACCGGCAAGATCGCCGCCGCCCTCCACACCCTGGGCTTTGACCATGTGTTCGACACCGACTTTGCCGCCGACCTGACCATTCTGGAAGAGGGCACCGAGCTGCTCCAGCGGCTCAAGTCCGCCCTCACCGGCGGCGATGCGGTGCTGCCCATGCTCACCTCCTGCTCCCCCGGCTGGATCAAGCACATCGAGCACGCCTTCCCCAAGGAGCTGGACCACCTGTCCACCTGCAAGTCCCCCCATACCATGATGGGCGCCCTGGTCAAATCCTTCTATGCGGAGAAGGAGGGCATCAATCCGGCGGATATGTTCATGATTTCCGTCATGCCCTGCACCGCCAAGAAGTACGAGATCCAGCGGCCCGAGATGGAGGTGGACGGCCGGCGGGACGTGGACGCGGTGCTCACCACCCGGGAGCTGGCCCGGATGATCCGGGAAGCCGGCATTGATTTTGCCAGCCTGCCCGACGAGAAGTTCGACGATCCCCTGGGCCTGTGCTCCGGCGCCGGCGACATCTTCGGCGTCACCGGCGGCGTGATGGAAGCCGCCCTGCGCACGGTCTATGAATTGACCACCGGCCGGGAGCTGCCCTTCGAGGGGCTCCATGTGGCCCCCATCGTGGGCCTGGAACTGGTCAAGGAAGCCTCCGTCACCTTTGAAAACGTGCTGCCGGAGTATTCCTTCCTGGAGGGCGTCACCGCCCGCATCGCGGTCACCTCCAGCCTGAAGGGCGCGGACATCCTGATGCAGGACGTGGCGGCGGGCACCTCCCCCTACCACTTCATCGAGGTCATGGGCTGCCCCGGCGGCTGCATCAACGGCGGCGGCCAGCCCCGCAACCACGAGGACGGCTATCGGGAGAAGCGGATGCACGCCCTTTACGACGAGGACGAGGCCAAGACCCTCCGCAAGAGCCACGAGAACCCCGACCTGATCCGCCTGTATCAGGACTATCTGGGCGAGCCCTGCGGCCACAAGTCCCACGAGCTGCTCCACACCACCTACACCGCAAGAGGCCTTTACAACGAATTGGCCGAACAGCAGTAAGCGCTGAACCAAAAAACTGCCGCCCAAAGGCGGTACCCCCCATCAGAAATCAATCGCATCTTGCAGGGCAGCACGGCAATTCGCCGTGCTGCCCTGCTCTTTTTCTGCCGCAAAATAAAGCTAAAAAGAGACGTAAAAATACTTTCAGTATGTATCTTGACAAAAGGATGCGCAGTTATTACAATAGATACATACCAATAGAATGTATCAGGGCAAGGAGGCGCATTGTGGCACGAAATAAATATCCAGAGATCACCGTTGAAAAAATATTGGAAGCGGCACAGCGGCTTTTTTTAGAAAAGGGATATGAAAATACAACCATTCAAGATATTGTCGATGAACTGGGCGGATTAACAAAAGGAGCGATCTATCATCATTTCAAATCCAAAGAGGACATCCTCTGCGCTTTAAGCGATCAGCTCTTTGCCCAAAATAATCCTTTTGCCATTGTGAAGCAGAGAAAAGATTTGAACGCATTGCAGAAAATGCGGGAAGCGGTGAAACTGAACCAACAAAACACGCCGGAAAAGCAGCTTGCCATCGAGGCCCTTCCCCTGCTGGAAAATCCGCGCATTTTTGCGGAGATGATCAAATCCAACCATCAGCATCTCACGCCGTTATGGTTGGAGCTGATGGAAGAAGGGATTGCCGACGACTCGATTCAATCAGACTACCCAAAAGAGATTGCCGAGCTAATCCCTTTGCTGGGCGATGTATGGCTCTATCCGAACATCTTCCCTGCAACGGAAGAAGAAATCGTCCATAAATTTTTATTCTTCAAGGAAATGCTTGAAAAAATGGGCGTTCCGATTATTGATGACGAGTTAGTAGAAATTGTAAAGGCAAGGCTCCATCAAATTTCAAAACGATAAGATAAGCTAAAGTGCCTTTTAATAGGCATTTTAGTTTAACAAAAAACATTCATTCAGTAGGTATTAAAAGGAGGATATCATGCTGCAAATTAAGAAATGGGGACTCTATGTTCTATCTTTGATGTGCTTGATCGCAATCATGGTATGTGTGATCTGCGATTATGCCATGGCAAAAACCTTGACCTGGTCTTTGATTGTTGTGCTTTCTTTGATTGCCGGGTGGCTTGTATTTGTACCTTTTTTCAGCGCAGGAAGCAAAGGGATAAAACAATCATTGATCGTTATCAGTATCATCACGCTTCCTTTTTTAGCGGGACTCAGCGCTGTTTTGAAATCGCCCCTTATCTTATCAGCGGGAAGCAGTATTGCCGTTTTATCGATTGCAGCAGCATGGGGAATATACGGGGTTTTTGTAAAATGTCAAAAGAGGATATTTTTAGCCCTTGCCCTTTCGCTGCTGATTGTGATCCCTTTGGCGTGTGGGATCACGCATATTACGGCACACTTTGTTGAGAGCATTTCTATAGATTTCGCTTCCGACCTGTTTCACATCATAACAACATTGACATTAAGCGGCATTTGCCTGACGATAGATTTCGTCAGGCTGCACCGCGAAAACATGAGAAAGGGGCAAACGGAATTGTGACCTATGTTTTTATACACGGGCTCCGGCAGACTTCATCCAGTTGGGACAAGGTGATCGCCCGTCTTCCCGCTGACATACAAATCTACCGGCCCTGCCTGTCTGCCCTCGTAAAAGGCACGCAGCCTGCATACCAAAATCTCTATAACGCCTTTGAAAACGAATGCAGCTGTATGGAAATGCCGCTGTGTTTATGCGGTATTTCACTGGGCGCGATCCTTGCGCTGCAGTACACACGAAACCATCCGCAAAAGGTAAAATCTCTCATGTTGATCGCACCGCAGTATAAAATGCCAAGATTACTGTTAGGTATTCAAAATATCATGTTTTATATTTTTCCCCAGGCAGCATTTAGCGCAATGGGCTTTTCTAAACGAGATATGATTGCACTGACAACTTCCATGAAGAAGATAGACTTTACGCCTTTTCTGAATGAGATCACCTGCCCGGTTTTCATTGTCTGCGGCCGAAAGGATCGAGCAAACCAAAAGGCCGCAAAAATGTTAGCAAATACGATTCCAAATGCAAGATTGTTTTTTGTTGAAAACGCAGGACATGAAGTGAATATCGATGCTCCCGAAACATTAGCAGACTTGATGAAAGAGGCATGGCTCTTGCCTATCTGCAAAAATGGCAAGACCGGAAAAAGCTGCCAAAGATAAACTCCGCGCGGCATAAAAAAGCGGGCAAGAAGTCTTTGACCTCTTGCCCGCTTTTCGCTGCAGCCGGTTTTCCGGCCGTTAAGTTCGTTTGTTTTCAAACTTTCCTGATCGACGGCTGGCTTTTGGGCAGCAGTTTCTTTTTTTCTTGGACGCGCTTTTGCAGCGCGTGGTTTATTTCATCAATCCGCACACGAGGTCCGTGTAGTCCGAGGGGTTGTCCAGAGGCAGACCGGCGATGAGTTTTGCCTGGGCGTAGAGGATGCGGACATATTTGGCCGCCTTTTCCTTGTCGTTCTCCACGGCTTCCTCCAGGGCCTTAAAGGCGCTGTGGGCGGCGTTGAGCTCCAGCACCCGCTCTGCCTTCATGCCCATGTCAGGCTGGACGGCGTTCATATATTTCTCCATTTCGAAGCTGAGACCGCCCTCGGCCGTCAGGCACACGGGATGGTTGACCAGCTTCTTGGAGATGCGGGCTTCCTTGATCTCGTCGCCCAGAGTCTCCTTGACGAAGGCCAGCACAGCGCTGTGGTCGCCCTCGTTCTCCTCGGCCTCCTTGTTTTCCAGGCCCAGGTCGTCGTCCAGCACGCTGCGGAACTCTTTTCCGCCGTAGGTGCGCAGGGCTTCCGTCAGGAATTCGTCGGCCTGCTCGGTGAAATAGAGGATCTCCATGCTGTTGTTCTTCACCAGCTCCGTCTGGGGCAGAGCGTCGATGGCGGTGACGTTGGCGCCGGCGGCATAGTAGATATACTTCTGGCTCTCGCTCATGCGGCCGGTGTACTCCGACAGGCTGCACAGCTTCTTCTCCGTGGAGGAATAGAACAGCAGCAGATCCTGCAGTTCCTCCTTGTTGGCGCCGTAATCCTGCAGAATGCCGTATTTCAGGTCCAGGCCGAAGTTCTTGAAGAAGGCCTCATAGCCCTCCCGGTCCTCACGCATCATCTTGGCCAGCTCCGCCAGGATCTTTTTCTTCAGGTTGTTTGCGATGGTCTTGAGCTGGCGGTCGTGCTGGAGCATCTCACGGGAGATGTTCAGGGATACGTCGGGCGTGTCCACCACGCCCTTGACAAAGCGCAGGTAGTCGGGCAGCAGATCGGCGCAGTTCTCCATGATCAGCACACCGCCGGAGTAGAGCTGCAGTCCCTTCTGATAATCCTTGGTGTAGAAATTATAGGGCGTCTTGCCGGGGATGAACAACAACGCCTTATAGGTGACCGTGCCCTCCACGGAGACGGGGAGCACTCGCTGGGGCGGCACATAGTCAAAGAACTTTTCCTGATAGAACTTGTTGTATTCCTCGTCGCTCACCTCGCCCTTGCGGCGCTGCCACAGGGGCACCATGCTGTTGATGGTCTGCACTTCCTTGACGTCCTCGTACTCGGGCTTGTCGTCGGGGCTGCCCTCCTTGCGGCGGTGGGTCGTCACCTCCATCTGGATGGGGTAGCGGATATAGTCGGAATACTTGCGGATCAGCTGCGAAAGCTTGTACTCCTGCAAAAATTCGGAGTAGTTCTCCCCCTCGGCGTCGGGCTTGATGTGCATGATGATGTCGGTGCCCACGCCGTCGCGCTCCGCCTCGGTGATGGTGTAGCCGTCCGCGCCGGAGGATTTCCACATCCACGCCTGGTCCTCGCCGTATTTCTTCGAGATCACAGTGATGGCGTCGGCCACCATGAAGGCGGAGTAAAAGCCCACGCCGAACTGGCCGATGATGTCCACCTCTTCGTTTTTCTCGTCCTTCTCCGCCATTTCCTGGCGGAAGCGGTAGGAGCCGGAGGAGGCGATAACGCCCAGGTTGTTTTCCAGATCTTCCTTGTTCATGCCGATGCCGTTATCCGTAACGGTGAGGGTCCGCGCCTCGGGGTCCGCCTGGAGGAAGATCCGGAAATCACCGCGGTTCATGCCCACGTTCTCATCCGTCAGCGCCAAATAGCACAGCTTGTCCTCGGCGTCGCTGGCGTTGGAGATCAGCTCGCGCAGGAAGATCTCCTTGTGCGTGTAGATCGAGTTGATCATCAGGTCCAGCAGGCGCTTGGACTCTGCCTTAAATTGTTTTTTTGCCATATCTCTCAACCTCCGTTATGAGCCGCTCCGCCTGTCGGCGGAGCAATAATGTAAACAAATTTTAAACAATGGCCGAAAAAATTGAAGTTTGCTTTGCCGTTGTTTATAATGTAGTGATAGATCGAGAGTTTTAGCACTCTCGTCTCTTGACTGCTAACTATGATAGCACAACCGCTTTTTTCTTGCAATGGATAAGCGCGCCCAAAATGTAAACAATTTTTGAATTTTCCGGAATGGCATTGTGGGGGATCTTGATGAAACGATGGCTGCAAAATCTCATGTCCGGCCGCTACGGCAGCGACGAACTCAGCTTTGTGCTGCTGATGCTCTATCTCGGCGTGTGTATTTTCGCCATGTTCACGCACCTGCGGATCTTCCAGCTTCTGGGGCTGGCCATCATTCTGTGGGCCTTTTTCCGCATCCTCTCCCGCAATATCCCGGCCCGCCGGGCGGAAAACGCCGCGTTCCTCGGCTTTCTCTCCCGCACCGGCGCGAACCGCCGCGCCCGCCGGGCCCGCCGCCAGGACAAGGAGCACCGCTATTACCGCTGCAAACAGTGCGGCGCCATCATGCGCGTGCCCCGCGGCGTGGGAAAGATCGAGATCACCTGCCCCAAGTGCGGCGCAAAGCTGACGAAAAAAGTATGAAACAGAAGACGCCGCCCCTGGGGAAGGACGTATTTGCCTTTGCCTTTGAAAACAAGCGCTACCATACCCTGGCCTACGAAAACCGGCTCCGGGGTTATAAACTGCACAAGGCTGTGATCGATGCCGGCTTCACCTGCCCCAATCTCGACGGGACCAGGGGAACCGGCGGCTGCATTTTCTGCAGCGGCGGCAGCGGCTATTTCACCGCACCCGCCGCTCTTTCCATCGAGGCGCAGCTGGCACGCGAGCTGGAACGGCTGCGCCGCAGGGACCCCCGCGCCCGGGCAGCGGCCTATTTCCAGGCCCACACCAATACCTACGCCCCCGCAGCCGTCCTGCGCGATCTCTACGAGCGGGCCCTGGCCTGCCCCGGCATCGAGAGTCTCGCCATCGCCACCCGGCCGGATACGCTGCCGCAGGACGTGCTGGATCTGCTGGAAAAACTCTCCCACCGCACGGCGCTCACCGTAGAGCTGGGGCTGCAGACTATGCACGACGAGACCGCTGCGCGCGTCAACCGCTGTTATCCCCTCAGCACATTCGAGCATGCATTCCATGGGCTGAAAGAGCACGGAATCCGCGTCTGCGTACATCTCATCAACGGCCTGCCCGGCGAAACGGCGGAGATGATGCTGCAGAGCGCGGCTTATTTGGGGCAGCTGCGGCCGGACGCCGTGAAGCTGCAAATGCTGCACATCATCCGCGGCACCGCGATGGAACCTCTCTTCATCAGCGGACAATACCGCCCCATGTCCTTGGAGGAATATGTGCGCCTTGTCTGCTGCCAGCTGGAGCTGCTGCCGCCGGAAACGGTGATCGAGCGCCTCACCGGCGACGGCGACAAGAAAACCCTCCTGGCCCCGGACTGGACCCGGGACAAGATCCGCGTGCTGGGCGGCATCGACCAGACCCTGGCCCGCTGGAACAGCTGGCAGGGCCACTTCTTTTCCGCCCCGGAAGCGCGCATCCGGGATTTTCTGCGCGCCCCCTCCTCCCCTCTTTGAACCCAAGCGGATGCTCCGTGGGAGCACCCGCTTTTTCTTTTCGAAAACGGCCTCCCCCGCCCCTTTACAAGCGGATTTTCCCTATGCTATACTGGCAGACAGCCAGGAAAGGAAGCGATTCTGCATGCATAAAGGATCTCTGCTGACAAAGCCTTTCATTGTGGGACTCATCGCCTGCGGCTGCTGCGCCCTCTGGGGCAGCGCCTACCCCTGCATCAAGCTGGGCTACGCCATGTTTTCCGTGGATACCGCCAGCGTGCCCTCGGTGATCCTGTTTGCGGGCATGCGCTTTTTCCTCGCCGGGTGGCTGGCTCTGGCCATCGGCTCCATTGCAGCCCGGCAGCTGCTGGCGCCCCGGGCGAAGCGCACCTGGCGCCACATCGGCGTTTTGAGCCTGTTTCAAACGATCCTGCAGTATTTCCTCTTTTACATCGGCCTGGCCCACACCAGCGGCGTCAAAGGTTCCATCATCGGCTCAGCCGGCGTGTTCGCAGCGCTGCTGGTGGCGGTGTTTCTTTTCCGCCAGGAGCGCATGGAGGGCCGGAAGCTGCTGGGCTGCGTCGTCGGCTTTGCCGGCGTGATGCTGATCAACCTGGGCCAGGGCGGCCTGGGCGGCGGCTTTGCCCCGATGGGCGAGGGCTTCCTGCTGCTCTCCACGGTGTCCTACGCCTTTTCCTCGGTCTTTCTCAAGCGCTTCAGCGCCGAGGACGACCCGGTCCTGCTCTCGGGCTGGCAGTTCGTGCTGGGCGGCGCAGTGATGATACTCGCCGGCACGGCCCTGGGCGGACGCGTCGGAGCCTTGGCGCCCCTGGCGCCGCTGATGCTGCTGTACCTCGGCTGCATCAGCGCGGTGGCCTATTCCCTGTGGGGCATCCTTTTGAAATACAACCCCGTTTCCCGGGTGACGGTATTCAGCTTCATGACGCCGGTGTTTGGCGTGCTGCTTTCGGCGGCGCTGCTCCGGGAGACCAACACGCCCCACGGCGCCGTCTGCGCCGCAGCCCTGGTGCTGGTGTGCATCGGCATCTGCCTTGTCAACCGTGCCGGCGCACCAAAGGATGCGCCGGCAGATACAATAACAAAAGAAAACTGATCTTTCCGGAGGGAACCGATCCATGACCTGTGAAGAGATCCTACCCATCGCCGCGCGCATCGGCCGCGGCCTGCTGGAGTCCGGCGCGGAGGCCTACCGGGTGGAGGACTCCGTCCACCATGTGGTGGAGGCCTACGACCTGGGCGCCTGCGAGGTGTTCTCCATCCCCAACTATCTGCATATCGACCTGATCGCTAAAGACGGCGTGCCCCATTCCAATATGTGCCGCGCCTCCAGCCTGAAAAGCGTGGACCTGGAAAAGCTCAACGCCCTGAACGACCTGTGCCGCTCCATCGCCAGAAACAAGCCCGGTGCCGAGGAGATCCGCGCCCGGCTGGACGAGATCGACCGCACCCGGCAGTACAGCCTGCCCCTGCAGATGCTGGCCTACGCCGTCGGCTCGGCGGGCTTCGCCCTGTTCTGGGGCGGCGTGGCCCTGGACGCCGCGGCGGCCGCCGTCATCGGCTGCGCCGTGGCCGCGGCCATGTTCCTCATGGGCCGGCTGGAAGCGAACCTCTTTTACAAGAGCATCCTCGCCAGCGCCCTCAGCGCACTGCTGGCCGTGGCTTTCGTTTCCCTGGGCTTCGGCCTCCATCGCAGCGAGATCATCATCGGCGTGTTCATGACGCTGCTGCCGGGCGTGATGATCACCAATTTCATGCGCGAGATCATCGTGGGCGACTGGCTCACCGGCATCACAAAGCTGGTGGAAGCCCTGCTGATCGCCACCGGCATCGCCCTGGGCACCGGTATCGTGCTGGCGTTTCTGTGAGGTGAAACCATGGATGTGACGTATTTTCTCCCTGTTCTCTATGCTTTCGTGGCCTGTCTCGGCTTCGGCGGCCTTTATAATCTCCATGGACGGCCCATTTTTTGGGCCGCCGTGGGCGGGGCCTTGGGCTGGCTGGCCTATCTGCTGACCCTTCTGTTCGCCCCGGACCTGTTCGCCGGCTTTGTCAGCGCGGCGGTTGTGGCCTTTTATGCCGAGGTCCTGGCCCGGCTGCAGAAGCGCACCGTCACCACCTACCTTCTCATCGGCATCATTCCCATGGTGCCCGGCGCGGGCATTTACCACACCATGGAATACTGCATCCAGGGCAACACCGCCCTGTTCATCGAAGAGGGCCTGCACACCCTGGGCATGGCTGGGGCCCTGGCCATCGGCATCCTGGTGGTGGAATCCACCTGGCGCATGATCCGCCAGATGCAGCGCCGCCGGGAGCACGCATCCTCCCGCTGAAGCCGCCGGCGTCCCCGCAAAGTGCGGGGCGCCGGCATTTTTCGCGCCGCCCGGCGCCAAATATTTAAATAATTTCTTAAATTTTTTCACACTTTGGACATAAATTCCCCTTACAATAAGGGGCACAAACGGGGCGCGGACCGCGCCGCCCCTTTTTTGACTGTATCCCAGGAGGTAATCGCCATGTATGATGAACAGAATCGTCCTTTGAATCATAACGGCTCCGCCGGTGAAAACGGCGCTGCCGACACGCCCAAAAACGAGCCCTACCGCTGGAGCACCCCCGCGCCGGAGAGCGGCGCCTATCACACCGCCGGCGGCCAGAAGGAAAGCATCCCCGCCAGTACGCCCCAGGCTGGGCAAAGCGCCCAGCCCCGGCAGGCCCCGCCCGCCAGCCAGCCCTACACCGCCCAGCCCCAGCAGAACGCCCCCTTCCACGGCGGCGGAAACGGCAATGGCTTCCATGGCAATGGAAACGGCGGAAACGGCAGCGGCGGCCCCCGCCGCCGCAAAAAGGGCGGCGCCGGGAAATATATCGCCGTGGCCCTGGTCTGCGCCTTGTGCGGCGGCCTGGTGGGCGGCATTTTCGGCGGCGGCATCGGCCAGTACCTTTTCCGCGCTTCCACCACCGTACACGTCAGCGATCGCACCGTCAGCGATGTGAAGGAAGTGAAGGTGGACGGCCAGACGGAGATGAGCAACGCTGAAAACTACGCGGCCAACGTCAACTCCGTGGTCAGCATCAATGTGGGCACGGAGACCAACTTCTTCGGCCGCATCGTGGAGCAGGCCTCCTCCGGCTCCGGCTTTATCCTGACATCCGACGGCTATATCCTGACCAACTACCATGTGGTCGACGGCGCTTCCACCATCGAGGTGACTACCTACGCCGGCGACACCTTTGAAGCCAAATACATCGGCGGCGACGAGGACTACGATATCGCCGTCATCAAGGTGGACGCCACCGGTCTCTCCCCCGTGACCATCGGCGACAGCGACGAGGTCCATGTGGGCGACAACGTCATCGCCATCGGCAACCCCCTGGGCGAGCTGACCTTCTCCCTGACCTCCGGCTCCGTCTCGGCGGCCAACCGCGCCATCACCGTGGAGGACACGCCCTTCAACATGATCCAGGTGGACTGCTCCATCAACCCCGGCAACTCCGGCGGCCCCCTGCTGAACAGCTACGGCGAGGTCATCGGCATCGTGTCTGCCAAATACTCCACCTACGGCGACACCACCGTGGAGGGCCTGGGCTTCGCCATCCCCATCAACGACGTGTACGCCATGGTGCAGGACATCATGGAAAACGGCTATGTGACCGATAAGGCCTCCCTGGGCATCTACGGCACCAGCGTGACGCAGCAGCTGCAGATGCAGTACAACCTGCCCGTATCCGGCGGCGTGTACGTCTTCAGCGTCGAGCCCGACGGCACCGCCGCCGCCAGCGGCCTGCGCGCCGGCGACATCATCGTCAAGCTCGGCGACAAGGAGATCACCTCCATGTCCGACCTGGTCAGCGCCAAGAAGGGCTACCGCGCCGGCGACACGGAAACCATGGTGGTCAACCGCAGCGGCGAGGAAGTCACCATCGATTTCACCTTCGACAGCGAACCCCAGGATACGAACGACGCATCCACTACTGCCACGCCGGACGACAGCCGGAATGACGATTCCTACAGCTACGGCTATGGCTATGACCCCTACAGCTTCTTTGACTGGATCGCATAACGCGCAGCCGGTTCGAAGCGGAACCTGCGGTTTCGCTTCGGGCCGGCTTTTTCTTTCCCGCGGCGTCCTCCATTTTTGTTGACTGCTCCATAAATTTGTTGACAACTCAACCTTTCTGTGATATAGTGCTGCTGCTCGATCGGAGCAGAAAGGATGGCGTTATGGATTTTTCCGACACCGCGACGCGATTCGACCGCTACATCGCCCTGACCTCCTCCTCGCTGAAGGACATCGCTCGGCTCAAGGCCGCGAAAATGGAAAAATACGGCCTGTCCGTCGTCCACACCGACTGCCTGTGGCATCTCTACACCGCCGGCAGCGGCGGCATGACCCAGCGGGAATTGTCCGAGCGGGAGCACGTGGACCGCGCCCAGATCTCCCGCGTGCTGCGGGAATTGTGCCGGGAGGGGTACGTGGCGCGCAAAGAGGGCGCCGGGACTTACAAGCATCCCTATGTCCTCACCGCTGCCGGCAGCGCCGTGGCCGGCGAGATCAACGGCATCGTTCTGGAGATCAACCACTTCGTCAGCGACGAGATCCCCCGGGAGGACCTGATCCTTTTTTACAAGACCCTGGAGACCATCGCCCGCAACCTGCAGCGGGCGGTGGAACATTACACATGATAGGATGGATCTGCTTATGAACGCATTTTTCAAGCTTTACTGCCGCGCGTATCAGACGGTGTTCCGCCTGGCGCTGCCGGTGCTCCCCTACCGCGAGCCCCGGATCCTGGGAGAACTGAAGGATCTGCCGCTGTTTCTGCAGCAGCAGAAGATCTCCGCCGTGCTCCTGATCACCGACAAGCCCCTGCGCGCCCTGGATATGACCCGGGGCCTGGAAAACGACCTCTCCGCCCACGGCATCGCCTGCGCCGTGTTCGACGATGTGGTGCCCAACCCCACCGTGCAAAACGTGGAGGACTGCCGTGCCGCCTACCTGGAAAGCGGCGCCCAGGCCATGATCGCCTTCGGCGGCGGCTCCGTCATGGACTGTGCCAAGGCCGCCGGCGCCCGGGTGGCCCGGCCCGGCAAACCCGTTCAGAAAATGGGCGGTCTTTTGAAGGTGCTGCGCAAAACGCCCATGCTCATCGCCGTGCCCACCACCGCCGGCACCGGCAGCGAAACCACCCTGGCCGCCGTCATTACCGATCCCGCCGCGCACCACAAATATCCCATCAACGACTTTGTGCTGATCCCGGACTACGCCGTGCTGGACTACCGGGTGACCCTGGGCCTGCCGCCCATGATCACCGCCACCACCGGCATGGACGCCATGACCCACGCGGTGGAAGCCTATATCGGCCGCTCCACCAACGCCCTGACCCGTGCCATGGCCGAGGAGGCCGTGGTGCTGATCGTCCAGTATCTGCAGCGCGCCTGGCGCGACGGCAGCGACGCCGAGGCCCGCGCCAAAATGCTCCGGGCCGCCTACTGCGCCGGCATCGCCTTCACCCGCTCCTATGTGGGCTATGTCCACGGCGTGGCCCATTCCCTCGGCGGACGGTACGGCGTGCCCCACGGCCTGGCCAACGCTGTGATCCTGCCCTATTTCCTGGAGGAATACGGCCCGAGCTGCCGCAAAAAGCTGGCCCGCCTCGCCCGCAAGGCCGGTTTGGCCGGCGGCAACGCCTCCGACAGCGCCGCCGCCCAGGCCATGATCGACTGGATCAAACAGGCCAACGCCGCCATGGGTATCCCCACCTCCATCCCAGAGATCCGCAAAGAGGACATCCCCGCCATGGCCGCCTACGCCGCCAAGGAATCCAATCCCCTCTACCCCGTGCCGAAGCTCATGGACCGACACGAACTGGAAGCCATGTATCTCAAACTGATGCCCAAGGAGGTCTGAAGCCATGAAAATCGAAGAAACCATGATCGCCCAGCGCCGCTTCTTCCGCACCGGCAAAACGCTGCCCCTCTCCTTCCGCTATGAAGCCCTGGATAAACTGCGCCGCTCCATCCTCGCCCACGAGGACGACATCAACGCCGCCCTGAAGGCCGATCTGAACAAATCCCCCATGGAGAGCTATATGTGCGAGGTGGGCATGACCCTCTCCGAGCTTTCCTATGTCCGCAAGCATCTGGGCCGCTGGGCAAAGGACACCCATGTCCTGACGCCCCTGGCCCAGTTCCACGCCAAAAGCTACAAGGTTCACCAGCCCTACGGCGTGGTGCTGATCATGTCCCCTTGGAACTATCCCTTCATGCTGACGCTGGACCCGCTGATCGGCGCCATCGCCGCGGGCAACTGCTGCGTGGTGAAACCCTCGGCCTATTCCCCCGCCACCTCCGCCATCATCCGCACCATCGTCGGCGAATGCTTCCCGCCGGAGTACATCACCGTCGTGGAGGGCGGCCGGGCCGAAAACCAGGCCCTGCTGGACCAGAAATTCGACTACATTTTCTTCACCGGCGGCGTGACCGTGGGCACCGAGGTGATGACGAAGGCCGCCAAGCACCTGACCCCCGTCACGCTGGAACTGGGCGGCAAGAGCCCCTGCATCGTCGACCGCACCGCCAAGCTGGATCTGGCGGCCAAGCGTCTGGTGTTCGGCAAGCTGCTCAACTGCGGCCAGACCTGCGTGGCCCCGGACTACCTGCTCATCGAGCGCAGCGTCAAAGACGAATTCCTGGGATATGTACGCAAATGGATCGCCGCCATGTACGGCGAAAACGCCCTCGAAAACGACGGCTATGTGAAAATGATCAACCAAAAGCACTTCGACCGCGTCTGCGGCCTGATCGACCCGGCCAAGGTGGTCATCGGCGGCGGCGCCGACCCGGCCACGCTGAAGATCCAGCCCACGGTGATGGACAACGTCACGCCCGAGGACGCCGTGATGCAGGAGGAGATCTTCGGCCCGGTGCTGCCGGTGCTGACCTTCGACACCATCGAGGAGGCCGAAGACTTCGTCCGCGACCGACCTCATCCCCTAGCCCTCTACCTCTTCACCGAGAGCAAGGCCGTGAAGGAGCGCTTTTTGCGCCGGGTGTCCTTCGGCGGCGGCTGCATCAACGACACCATCATCCACCTGGCCACCAGCCGCATGGCCTTCGGCGGCGTGGGCAACAGCGGCATGGGCTCCTACCACGGGAAAAAGAGCTTCGACACCTTCAGCCATGAAAAGAGCATCGTGGACAAGTCCACCTGGATGGACCTGCCCATGCGCTACGCGCCCTATACCAAGACGGGCGCCAAGTTGATCCGCATGTTTATGAAATAAATTTTCAAAGGGGGGACAGCCGCCCGGCGATTTGCCGGGCGGCTGTTTTTTTGCTTCACGGCGGGTCCGCGTCCAGAACCCGGGCGTCCTCCGCCCGCCGCGCTTCGATGGATTCTTTGAGCAGCAGATCCTTCACCTTCATCAAGCGGACGGTGGCCGAGCGCTCGTTTTCGTCCAGCTTCATGGCGATGGCGCGGAGCGCCTCCTCCATTTCCGGGATCTTCACATACTCCAGGGCGTTGACCCGGCGGCGGGTCCGCTCGATCTCCCCAGCCAAAAGCTGGACGGTCTTTTCCGCTGCGGCCAGGCGGAGCATGTCCTGAAACACCGCCGCCAGCGCGTCCGCAGCGTCGTCCAGCTCGCCGGAGGTGAAGGCGAAGCCATAGGGGCAGCCCTCCCCGTCCGCGCCGCGGCGAAGGCGATATTCCGGCGTTTTCACCGATAGGACGCTCCGGAATCGCACCTCCAGCGCCGCGCTTTGGGCGGGACAGAGCAGGGCCGTTTCCAGCCCCGCGGCGGACATGAGGCCCGCAGCTGCCGTGAAAGCCCCCCGGGCGCGCAGCAGCCCCTCCTCCACCTCCCGGCGGAGGGCGCGGCTCTCCCGCACGGTCTCCAGAAACCGGCGCATCATCTCGTCCCGCTTGTCCTTGAGCAGCTTGTGGCCGCGGCGGGCCGTCCGGAGTCGCTCCTTGAGCCGGGTCAGCTCCTGCCGGGTGGGATTGATGGCAGCGCTGGGCAATTCGCTCCGCCCCCTTTCATGCGGTTTCCTCCGCCGCCGCGGCTTTCGCTTTCGGCAGATATTTGCCGATATGCTCCGGTTTGATGCGCTTGAGCTCGCTCTCGGGCAGGATGGAAAGCAGTTCCCACCCCAGATCCAGGGTCTCTTCGATGGAGCGGTCCTCCTCGCTGCCCTGGCTGACGTAGCGCTTTTCGAATTCGTCGGCAAAGCGTGCGTAAAGCAGGTCGGTGGGGCTCAGGGCCGCCGCCCCCAGGATGCTCATGAGCTCCCGGTTTTCCTTGCCGGCGGCATAGGCGGCAAAAAGCTGGTTCATGGTGCCGGCGTGATCCTCCCGGGTGCGGCCCGGGCCGATGCCCTTGTCCTTCAGCCGGGAAAGGCTGGGCAGCACGTCCACCGGCGGATTGACGCCGGCGCGGTACAGCTGCCGGGAAAGGATGATCTGCCCCTCGGTGATATAGCCGGTCAGATCCGGGATGGGGTGGGTCTTGTCGTCCTCGGGCATGGTGAGGATGGGGATCAGGGTGATGGAGCCCCGCTTTCCCCGCTGCCGCCCGGCCCGCTCGTAAAGGCCGGCCAGGTCGGTGTAGAGATAACCGGGGTAGCCCCGGCGGCCGGGAACCTCCTTTTTTGCGGCGGACACCTCCCGCAGGGCCTCGGCGTAGTTGGTGATGTCAGTCATGATGACCAGCACGTGCATGTCTTTTTCAAAGGCCAGGTACTCCGCCGCCGTCAGGGCCATGCGGGGCGCGGCGATGCGCTCCACCACCGCCTCGCCGGCCAGATTGGTGAAAAGCACCGTGCGCTCGAGGGCCCCGGTGCGCCGGAATTCCTGCACAAAAAAGTCGGCCTCTTCAAAGGTGATGCCGATGGCGGCGAACACCACGGCAAAATTACCTTCTGTCGCTTTGCCGGCGGTATCGCCCAGCACCTTGGCCTGCCGGGCGATCTGGGCGGCCAGGGCGGCATGGGGCAGGCCGGAGCCGGAGAAAATGGGCAGCTTCTGGCCGCGCACCAGGGTGTTCAGCCCGTCGATGGCGGAGATGCCCGTCTGGATAAATTCGTTGGGATAGTCCCGGCCGGCGGGATTCATGGGCAGACCGTTGATATCCCGGTATGCTTCAGCCAGGATCTCGGGTCCGCCGTCGGCGGGCCGGCCCATGCCGCTGAACACTCGCCCCAGCATGTCGCCGGACACCCCCAGCTGCAGCGGATGGCCCAAAAAGCGGACGGCGGCGTCCGCCAGGCGGATACCGGCGGAGGACTCAAACAACTGGACCACGGCCTTGTCGCCGTTGACCTCCAACACCTGGCAGCGGCGCACTGTGTCGTCACTGAGCCGGATCTCCCCCAGCTCGGCGTAGGTCACGTCCCGGACGCCGCTGACGACCATCAGTGGGCCGGAGATCTCCCGAATGGTGCGGTATTCCCGGATCATGGTTCCTGTCCTCCTTTCGCGGCAGCCTGTTCGATCTGCGCTTCCATATCGCGTTCCATGGCCGCATAGGCCTGCGCGTATTCGCCGGCGGGCACGCTTTTGGCCCGGCCGACGGCCGCCCGGACGGGGAGGGCGAACAGCGCGTCTGCCGCGGCGCCCTGGTCGGCGGCGGCGCGGCACAGCCGATCGTAATGCAGGATCATGGCCAACAGCTTTTCCTGTCGGTCATAGGCGGAGTAGGCGTCGACGTCCATAAAGGAATTCTGCTGCAGAAAATCTTCCCGGAGCATCCTGGCGGTCTCCAGAGTGATCTGATCCTTTGGGGACAGGGCGTCCCTGCCCACCAGCTGAACGACCTCGTTGAGGGCGGCTTCCTCCTGTAGAATGGCCAGGGCCCGCTCCCGGTTTTCCAGAAACGCCCCGCCCAAGTGCGCGTCGTACCAGGGCTGCAGGGCGTCCAGATAGAGGGAGTAGGACCGGAGCCAGTTGATTGCGGGAAAGTGGCGGCGATAGGCCAGGGCGGCGTCCAGGGCCCAGAACACCTTGACGATGCGCATGGTGGCCTGGCTCACGGGCTCGCTGAGGTCGCCGCCGGGCGGGGACACCGCCCCCACGGCAGTGAGGGAACCCCGGCGCTCCTCGCCGTTGCCGCACAGGCACGCCACGCTGCCCGCCCGCTCGTAAAACTGGGCCAGGCGGGAGGCGAGATAGGCAGGGTAGCCCTCCTCGCCGGGCATCTCCTCCAGGCGGCCGGACATCTCCCGCAGGGCCTCGGCCCAGCGGGAGGTCGAGTCGGCGATGACCGCCACGTCGCAGCCCATGTCCCGGAAGTATTCGGCGATGGTGATGCCGGTGTAGATGGAGGCCTCCCGGGCGGCCACAGGCATGTCGGAGGTGTTGGCGATGAGCACCGTGCGCTTCATCAGGGACTGGCCCGTGCGGGGGTCCACCAGGGCGGGGAACTCCCGGAGCACATCGGTCATCTCGTTGCCCCGCTCGCCGCAGCCGATGTAGACCACCACGTCCACGTCGGCCCACTTGGCGATCTGATGCTGCATGACGGTCTTACCAGAGCCGAAGGGGCCGGGGATGGCGGCGGTGCCGCCCTTGGCCACGGGAAACAGGGTGTCCACAATGCGCTGGCCGGTCAGCAGCGGCTGCGCCGGCGGATACTTCTGCCGGTAGGGCCGGCCCACGCGCACGGGCCACTTCTGCATCATGGTCAACGCGCGCTCCTCCCCGCTGTCCAGGGTGAGGACGGCCACCGGCTCGGTCACAGTGAAGCCGCCGCCCCGGATGGACGCCACCGCGCCGCTGAGTCCCGGCGGCACCATGATTTTATGGAGAATGGAATCCGTTTCCTGCACAGTGCCCAGCACGTCGCCGCCGGTCACCCGGTCGCCGGGCCGGACCACCGGGACGAAGGTCCACTTCTTTTTCCGGTCCAGGGCGGGCACCTCCACGCCCCGGGGCAGGCTGTTGGTCCCGGTCTTTTCCAGGATGCCCTCCAGGGGACGCTGGATGCCGTCGTAAATGGTTTCGATCAGGCCGGGCCCCAGCTCCACGGACAGCGGCGCGCCGGTGGTCTCCACCGCCGCGCCGGGGCCCAGGCCGGAGGTCTCTTCATAGACCTGGATCGAAGCCGTGCCGCCGCTCATATTCAGGATCTCGCCGATCAGCCGCTGCGCACCCACGCGCACCACGTCGGCCATGCCGGCCTCCTCCATGCCCGTAGCCACCACCAGCGGCCCGGAGACCTTGACGATTTTACCCATAGGCTGTTACCTTCTTTCTGCCGCCCAGCGGCCCAAAAAAGAACGGGGATTCCTAAGGGGCTCCACCCCTTAGGAATTCGCCCGCAGGGCGAATTGAACTGAAACCGTGCGGAGCAGGACACAAGGTGAATTGCCCCGCAGGGGCAAGAGAGGGCCCCCTGGGGGGTGCGCCTGCGCAGCACTCCTTAACCTGCGGCCGCGGCGGCCGCAGCCACCCGCGCCGTGCGCGGGTGATGGGGGTATCGGGAAGGCTGTGCCGCAGTATGCGGCGCGGTCTTCCCGTATCTAGGGGGAACGGAGTTCCCCCCTAGAGGATGTCGGCGCCCACCGCCCGCTCCACGGCGCGCGTGATCTGCGCCGCGCCGGCGCCCAGGGTCCCTTCCCTGCCGGGGATGAGCACGACGGCGGGCGCGGGCGTGTCCCGATAGCGGTCGATCTCCTCGGCCAGGGCGGCGGCATACCCTTCGGTAAGGCAGATCACCGCCCAGCCGCCGTGCGCCAGGTCCCGGAATATGCGCCGGGCTTCCTCCGCCGTTTCCGCCGGGAATACCGCCGCGCCCAGGAGCCGGAAGCCCAGGACGCTGTCCCGGTCGCCCAGCACTGCGATCTTATCCATAGGGCGCACGCAGCCTTTCCCGGATGGCGTCCGCCCCCAGCCCCGCCATGCGCCCCCGCAGGAGGAGGCGCACCGCGGTCAGCTCATTTTCCGCGGCGGTCAGATATCCGATCACCGGCGCTTCGCCGAAGGCCGTATACCGCCCTCCGGCCGCATAGCGGAGCACCGCGTCGTCACAGAGTTTTTCAAAGCGGGCGAGCCGCCCGCCGCGCAGAGCCGCCCCAGCGGCGGCCGCCGCCTCCTTCAGCGGCGAAGCGGCGCAGGCTTCCTCCAGTCCGCCCCCCGCGGCGGCCTGCAGCAGGCGGCCGGCGGCGATGGCGCCGCCCGGCAGCAGCGCGTCCTTGAGACGCTCCACGCCCATTCCCCGGCGCAGGGCGCGCACGGCGGCGCGCAGATTGGCGCTGTCGATCCGAAGGCGGATCAGGCCCGCAAGGAAGGCGCTGCCGCTCTCCCGGGCCAGGCTGCCGAGCTCTGCAAAGCAGGACCGGTCCAGCGCGAAGTCCGCCCCTTGGGGTCCTCCGGCGCGCAGCGCGTCCCGCCCCGCCGCAGCGGCGCGCTGCAGCGGGGGCGGCAGACCCCGCAGGTCGGCGCTGCGCATCGCTTCCCGCAGTTCCGCGGGGCGCACCCGGCCCGCATCCGTCAGCAACGGCGCCGGATCGGCTCCGGCGGCCTCCGCCTTCAAAAGGGCTTTGATATTTTGATAATCATACGGCGCGCGGAACACGTCGATGATGCGCCTCTCCGGCGAGGCGCGGTACAGCGCGCGGAAGATCTCCCTCCGCCGGGCGGCCAGGGCGTCCTCCAGGCTCTGCTCGCTCAGGCGCGGCAGTTCTTCATAGCCGCACTCCTGCAGCACCCCGGCGGCCGCTTCGGCCGTGGGCGCTTCCAGCATCCGCTCCGCCTGGGCGCGGGAAAGGAGCCGGCGCTCCATGGCCCTGACCCGGGCGGAGAGGTACAGATAATCGGTGTCTACAGCGGCATGCGTCACGGTTTCACCCCTCTCTTCCGTTGCGCGGCGCTTCGGCAAAGAGGATCTTCGCCGCTTCGGCGGCCGCTTCTTCGCGGACCTGGCGCGCCAGCGCTTCAAAGGCACAGTTGATCTCCACCGCGCCGCCCCGCAGGATGCACCCTCCCCGCAGAGGGCGCGTTTCCCCGCTGAGGGTGAGCCCGCCCCGCCCCAGCTTTTTGTTGGCGGCGGCCACGGCCTGCGCACCCACCCGGGTGCGGTCGCCCGGGGAGAAGATCACCGCTTCCCGGCCGGTGACGGCGGCCCGGGCGGCCAAATCGGCCAGCAGCGCCGCATACGCCCCGTCGGGCAGGGCCGTCAACCGGGCCAGCGCCTCTTCAAAGGCCCGGTCCAGCAGTTCCTGCTTCGCGCCCAGCGCCCGCTTTCCCGCTTCCGCCCGGGCCGCCGTGGCCAGGCGCGCTTCCCGGGCCGCGGCCTCTTTTTCGCCCCGGTCCAGGATCTCCCGGGCTTCCCGCCGCGCCCGGGCTTCATACGACGCGCAGAGCGCCTCTGCCCGGCGGCGGGCGTCGGCGAGGATCCCGCCGGCCTCGGCCCGGGCATCCGCTTCGATGCGCTGCGTGATTTTTTCAATGCCGTTCATGGCTCGTGCTCCGTCCTTTCCGATGGAAAATTCCCCCCGCGCCGGCGCGCTCACAGAAAGACCAGCATTAAAAACGACGCCAGTAGGCAGAGGATCGCATAAAACTCCACCATGATGGCCATGATGATGCCCTTGGACAGCTCCTCCGGCCGCCGGGCCACCAGCGAGATGCCCGCCGCGGCGCAGCGGCCCTGGGCCACGGCGGTAAAGTACCCGCCGATGCCCATGGGCAGGCAGGCAAAGCAGTAGCCCAGGCCCTGGGCGATGGTCATGTCCGCTGCCGTTCCGCCGATGACGCCCATCTGAAACAGGGCGAAAAACCAGATGACCAGGCCGTACAGGCCCTGGGTGCCGGGGATGATCTCCAGGATCAGGCACTGGGCAAACCGGCCGGGGTCCTCGGACAGCACGCCGGCGGCGGCTTCGCCCACGAAGCCCACGCCGCGGCCGGAGCCGGCGCAGGCCAGCCCCACCGCCAAGGCGGAGCCGATCACGGCGACCTGCAGGCCGCAATCTGCCAGAAATTCCATATCACTGTTCCTCCTCTGTGATATCCACATATTGGGTGTCGTATTCCAAAGGGCGGAAGGGGACGCCGCCCTCCTTGTAGAACTTGCTGAAAAATTCCAGATACTGCAGGCGGGCCGCATGGACATAGGTGCCGATCAGATTGACGCCGATGTTGAAGCCGTGGCCGACCAGAAACACCGCCGCAAACAGCAGCACGCCCCACACCGTCCGCCCGCCCAGCGCCCCCAGGGTGTTGAACACCTGGGCGATGACGGCGGTGGCCAGCATCAGCGCCATCAGGCGGGAATAGGACAAAATGTCGGAAAGCCAGCCGGTGATGCCGTACAGGCTGCCCACGCCGCCGAGAAGTTTGCCGGGCAGCGTTTTCGCATGGCGGCCCTGGGTCAGGATCAGCGCCAGCACGCCGGCGGCGAGCACCGCCGGTCCGCCGCCCAGCGCCAGGCCGGCGATGCCCGCGAACACGATCCACCAGGGCGCCGTGTCCAAAAGGCCGTCGAGGCCCGCCCCGTCGCGAAAGCCCATATAGATATGGATGAGCTGGCCGGTGAACAGATGCACCGCGCCGATGCCCAGCGCCGCGAGCAGCGCCGTCATGGGCGCGCCCACGGGACTGAAGGCGACGCCGGCGCAGAAGGCCGCCATCCAGCCGGGCATCGCCGTCCCCGGCAGGAAGGTCTCGTAGAACACCTCCAGAAAATTGCCGAAAAAGCCGCCGGTGAACAGGCCGCACACAAGCGTGGAAAGCCCCAGATACTGCCCCAGCTGGAACATCTGCCCCAGGGTCTTTTTCGGGCGGTACAGCCTGGATGCCGCCAGGGACGCGGCAAAGATCAGCGCGCCGTAGGCCACATCCGCAAACATGAAGCCGAAAAAGAAAATATAAAAGAAAAAGATCAGCGGATTGGGGTCGATGCCGTTGTAGGCCGGCAGGGAGTACATTTCCGTCACCATGTTCATGCACTGCATCCACCGGGGATTCCGCAGCAAAGTGGGCGGCGTTTCTCCCTCCGCCGGTTCCGCCAGTTCCCAGGCGCAGGGGAGTTCCGCCAGCGCCCCCTCCAGCCGATCCAGCCGGTCCGCCGCGGTCCATCCCTCCAGGAAGACCACCGCACCGCCGGCGAGCATCTTTTCCCCGGCGGCAGCCCGGGCGGCCGCCTGCCGCGCCCGGTCCGCCGCGATCTCCAACTCCCGGCGCCGGGGCGCAAAGGACGCGATCTCCGCTTCCAGCGCCCCGCGCGCCCGTGCGAGATCCGCCCCCTCGGCTCTGGCGGCGGCAAGGGCCTCGCCGGGGGTGCCGGCGGTGTCCCGGAAATGCACCGCGGCGGCGGAGAAGGGACGCAGGGCCTCCATGGCCCGCCCCTGCTCTTCCCTGCGGCAGATCAGGAGAAGATACCGCGCCTGGCGGTCCTGCCCCGCCGGAAACAGCGCCGCCGCGGCCGCCGTCTGGGAGAGCGCCGCTTCCAGGGCCTCCGGCGGCGCCGAAAGCGGCGCCGTGAGATAAGTCAGCTGCGCCGTCCGGGTCTGCGTCAGCTCCAGGGGCAGATCCAGGGCCGTCCAGGGCGCCAGCGCTTCTTCCCGGGCGGCAAGGCCCGCCGCCCGGGCGCGGAGTCCCTCGATGTCCCGGGCGCAGCGGCCGATCTGCCGGGCTGCGTCCAGCGCCCGGGCCTGGGCCTGTGGGCTGAGGAAAGCTTCCTCGGAGATCGCGCTGCGCCGGATGAGCAGCCCGGAGCGCGCCGGCGCATAGCGCTTCAGCGCGGCCAGGGCGGCGGCGATGGTCTTTTCCTGCGCCTTCGCCTCCCCGGTGCCGGCGGCGCGGCGCAGCAGCGCAGCCCAGGCCGGATCGGCCAGGCAGCGCTCGCCGGCGGTGATCTCCACGCAGCCGGCGCTCTGCAGGCGGAGCAGCAGCGTCTCCTGCGCTTCCCGCAGGGCGACGAGCCGCAGGCGTTTCATTTTCACAATGGCCATGGCATATCCACGATCCTTCCGGCAATGTATTCCGCCGCCGCGTCCAGCCGCCCTTCGGCCGCCCGGCACAGGGCCCGGCATTCCTCCGCCCGCTCCTGCAGCAGCGCCTCTGCCCGCCGGGCACCCCGCTCCTCCGCCGCCTGCACCGCAAGGGCTGCCTGCCGCTCCGCTTCGACCCGGGCCCGGGCGACCTGTTCCCGCCCGGCCCGCTCGGCGTCGGAGACGATCCGCCCGGCCTCCGCTTCGGCGTCCTGCACCTGTTTTCGGGCGCGCTCTTCCCACGCCATGATCTCTCTGACCGCTTCCAGCGCCGTTTCCACCATCGCCGTCGCCCCTTTCTACGCCGCAAGGCTCTGCGGCGACTTTGGTTTCCCGTTTCTCTGCATACGCATCGTCTTTGTAGATTTTTCCTCAGTTTCTCCCGTTTTATGCCCCGCGGCACGGAAAAAGAAAAAAAACGTCCGGCGCGGCAGATCGCCGCGCCGGACGTTTTTTCATTTTTCGGACGCCGCTCAATCCTGTTCCATGGCGCACAGCAGCGCGCCGGCGGCGGTGACAAAGCTCGGCATGCCGGCTTTGACAAAGCGGATGCCGCTCAGATCCTCAAAGAGATCGAAGACCTCCCGGGAGCCGGGCAGGTCTGCCAGGGTGCCCGCCAGGATGGCCGTATCGCAGTTCACGCTGCGGCAGGCCAGCATGGCCTCGGTGCCCACCACCTCCAAAATCAGGTTCACCAGCGCCGCCGCCGCGTCCTTTTCGCTGACGCCGTCCTCGGGCCGGAGCTTTCCGAAATTGGACAGCGTCAGCCGCTGGTCCAGGCTTTCAAGATCCTTCAGTTCCAGGTCGGCCACGGCAATGTCGGCGTTGCGGCGGTCGCCCTTGCTGGCGAGATGGGTGATCTCCGTGTAGTTGGCCGAGCCCACCAGGCGGGAGCCAAGGCCCATCAGCGTGCCGCCGCCCACGGCGGAGCCGAAGATGTGGCGGGGCGCTTTGCCCTGCTCGGCGTAGACCAGGGCCGTGCCCGTGCCCATATTGACCACCACGCCCTTTTCCCGGGCGCTGAAGCGCAGGGCGCCGGCGGCCATGGCCTCGATCTCATTGATCCGGCGCACAGGGACGTCCAGGATCCTGTCCCCCGCTTCGGCGGCGCGGCCGCCGGTGACGGCCACATAGGCAAAATCCTCCTCCGTCAGGGCGTTGTCCGCGGCAAAGCGGCTCAGGGCCGCGCCGAAGGTCTTGTGGTCTCCCATGGGACCCATGCGCATGGGGACGATGAACTTCTTTCCGTCCTCCGTCATGGCCATCAGCTTTGTGGAGGAACTGCCCGCGTCCAGTCCGAGGATCAGCTTCATGCCTCCTGCACCTCCTTGAGATAGGTTTCCACCTGCTGCAGCTGCTGCGGCGTGTTCACACCCAGCATCTCCTCGGCCGTGCAGGCCGCGCAGACGCCCACGCGGCCGCCCTCCGCCTGCAGAATGGCGGGCACGTCCGTCAGGTAATATTCCCCCTGGGCGTTGTCGTTTTTCAGCTGCCCCAGGGCAGCGAAGAGCTTTTTCGCGTCGAATACATAAACGCCCGCGTTCAGCTCGCGGATCTTTTTCTGCTCCGCCGTGCAGTCCTTATCCTCCACCACCCGGTCAAAGGTGCCGTCGGCCCGGCGCAGGATGCGGCCGTAGGGCAGATCCTCCCGGCACACCGCCGCCAGGATCGTGCAGACGTTGCCCTCCCTTTCGTGGGTTTCAAACATGGTGCGGTAGGTCTCCTCCTGCATCAGGGGCATGTCGCCGCAGCAGACCAGCACGGGGCCGTCGTATCCCGCCAGGGCCTCCCGCGCGCAGGACACGGCGTGGCCCGTGCCCAGCTGCTCTTCCTGCACGGCGAAGGGATAGCCCGCAAAGGCCTTCTCCACCATCTCCCGCTTATAGCCGGCCACGATCACGATGTCCTCCCGCTCCAAAAACCGCAGGCCCTCCAGCACATAGCCCAGCAGGGGCTTTCCCAGGGCTGTGCGCAGCACCTTGGGCAGGTCGCAGTTTTCCGTCTGCAGGCGTGTTCCCTTGCCCGCGGCCAAAACAATGGCTTTCATTCGATCCCATCCCATCTATTGCAAAAATTTTTTGTTTCGCGTTGGCAGGGCCTATTGTATCATAGAAAAACCTTCCTGTCTAAATTTTTTATGATTTCCATCCTTTCGACAGATACTGATAGCGCATCGTTTCCAAAAGCGAATCAACGCATCGAAAGGTGGAATGTTTCTATGTCACGCATCGTCATCGCCCTGGGCGGCAACGCCCTGGGAAACACCGCCCAGGAACAGCAGCAGAAGATCCGCCGCGCCGCGCCGGCGCTGATCGGCCTGATCCAGCAGGGCAACGAGATCCTCGTCAGCCACGGCAACGGCCCCCAGGTAGGCATGATCAACCTGGCCTTTGACGAAGCCGCCAAGGCAGACAAGCGCATCGAGCGCATGGATCTGCCGGAATGCACCGCCATGAGCCAGGGCTATATCGGCTATCACCTGCAGAAGGGCATCACCCGGGAGGTGCGCCGGGCGGGCAAGCCCTGGAAAACCGCCACCGTGGTCACCCAGGTCGTCGTGGACGGCCAGGACCCGGCCTTCCGCAACCCCACCAAGCCCATCGGCGGTTTTTACGACGGCAAAACCGCCGCCAAATTGATGAAGGAAAACCCCGGCGTCACCTTTGTGGAGGACGCCGGCCGGGGCTGGCGGCAGGTGGTGGCCTCCCCCAAGCCCCTGGATATCGTGGAAAAGGATTCCATCCGCTCGCTGCTGGACGACGACTTCATCGTCATCGCCTGCGGCGGGGGCGGCGTGCCGGTGATCCGGGACAAGGACGGCGACCTGCACGGCGTGAGCGCCGTCATCGACAAGGATTTCTCCGCCGCAAAGCTGGCGGAGCTGGTAGACGCGGAGTACCTCTTCATCCTCACCGCCGTGGACCATGTGGCCATCAACTACGGCACGCCGGAGCAGAAGGAGCTGTGGGAAATGAGCCTTTCCGACGCGGAGCGCTACTGCGCCGAGGGGCAGTTCGCCCCAGGGAGCATGCTCCCCAAGGTCCAGGCGGCCATGAGCTTCGTAAAAAGCGGCAAGGGCCGCAAGGCCATCATCGCCTCCCTGGAAAAAGCCCCCGATGCCATCCGCGGCGAAAGCGGGACGGTGATCCACCAGTAATGCGGCAAAAAGCGCAGGATCAAAATTGCGCTTGGCGAAGATTCGCCAAGCGCAATTTTTTATGTTCCCGGCGGCGGCAAAGCCGCCGCCGGAAGGATATGCTTCAGGGCGTCAGGGCGGTCCAGACCTCCGCGCCGCCGCGCTTGTCCCAGGTATGGCCGTTGGCCGCTTCCATGATCGTTTCCCAGGCCCAGTGGCGGCTGGTCAAATCGGTGAACGCCGTCAGGTCCTCCGCATGGGCAGCCAGGAATGCCGTGTCGGCGCGGCGGCCCAGCATCCGGTTGACGATAGCGGTCACCTCGGCCCGGGTGATGCTGCTGCCGGGCCGGAAGGTCCCGTCGCCGTAGCCCTCGATCCAGCCGTACTGCACGGCCCCCGCCACGTCGGCATAGAACCAGTCGCTTTCATGTACGTCGGTGAAGCACGTTTCTCCGCCTGCGGGCGCTTTGGCAAACCGCATGGCGATGGCGGTGAACTCCGCCCGGGTGATGGCCCGCTCCGGCTCATAGCGGCCGTCGCCCACGCCGTTGAGGATGCCCAGGGAGGCCAGTGTATGCACAGCCTCGGCATACCACGCACCATCGTCCACATCCGCAAAGGTGACGGTGGTCGTCACATCCTTGTCCAGCAGCAGATTGTAGAACATCTGCGCCGCCTCGGCGCGGGTCATGTTCCGGTCGGGGCCGAATGCGCCATCGGGATAACCTGCCAGATAGGCCATATGATCGATGGTATTCAGCCAACCGGATACGCCGGTATCATCCGGGTCGGCAACCGTTTCGGTCTCCGCAAAGACCGCCTCGATGGTGTGGCGGGTGCGGACATTCTCAAAGGTGTAGGAACTGACGGCCCCCACGCTCTCCCCGTCCACCAGCACGTCGGCGATCTCATAGCCCTCGCCGGGGGTGATGGTGAAGGTCTTGTCGCCGCCGCGCACCACTTGTACGCTGCCGCTGGGACTGATGGCGCCGCCCTCGCCGGCGCTGGCGGTAATGGTGTAGCGGGTGACGCCGCCGCTGCCGCCGGACTGGACGGTGAAGGTCAGGGGCACGGTGGCCGTGACAGTGTTGGTACCACCGATTCCGGTGACTGTCAGCGTCGCGTCATAGTTTCCCGCCGCAAGGCCGGCGTTGGGCTGAACGGTGAAGGTGGCGGTGGCATTGGGGGCCAGAGTGATAGAACCTTCAGTCCAGCCGTCGCCCGTCGCCACGATGTCGTAATTCGTCAGGGTGGGCAGCGTGATGGTGACGCTCTGGTTGCCCGTGTTGGTGATGGTCACAGTCTGGGCCGCAGGCTGGGTGTAACCGGTCTGGACGGAACCGAAGTCCAGTTCTGCCGGATCGGCTTTGATGGTGTATACCGGGGCTTCTTTCACAGTAACATGGAATACATAGCTGTTTAAAACTGTCGCCTCTGGATCATTGTCAGAACCAATGTCAATAAAATTATAAGGAGATTTATAAAAAAGTTCTGGATCCGCTCCATTTTTGACAATGTAACCATAGATTTCCACCATATACTGATTGGAGCCGTTCCGCTCATCTTCTTTTCCCTCTATGGGGATTTCCGACACGCTTGTCTGAACCCGGTTGAGCATGCCGCTTCCCTCGCTGGAGGAAAACAACTCCGGTTCTTCCTCACTGCGCGGGCCATTCGTACTCTGTTCATATTCATCCCACCAGCAGTATCGGAAATAAACATATTCACCTTCCTCGCTGCCCTGTTCCTCCAGTAACAGCGGATGGGACACTTTGACTCCTGCGCTGTGGGCTTGGTCATCTAATTGCACGGTCAGGCTGCTGTTTTCCTGTGCTTTACCGTCTACCGAATAGTCCACCGTGGGATTTTGCAGCGCGTAAGATACAGTAGCTTTTGGCGTGGTCAGTTTGGTCTCAATTTTCCCCGTATCGGTCAACGGTATGCTGCCAAGCATCCAGCTCACATCATAACCGGGTCTTTCCGCCGGTGTATTCTCCAGGGTGGGAAGAATATAGGCAGCGTCTTTTTCCCAAAACTCTGTCCCTTCGATTCGGGTATATTGAATCGACTGGTAATTCAGTTTCTCCTGCTCGATGTCCGTATCTCCAAATTGGATAGTCAACGGGTATGTCATGGCGTTGCGGATGGCGCTGGTGCCCGGCTGCACGTTTAGCCTATAATCCCAATAACTGGTGTTGTCGCGAAAAATAATCAACAGATTGCTGTTCCCTGTCTTGAATGCACTATCGCCGTACCCCGTAAAATTGGAATCCCAGCCATCTCCCTGTCGCTTTACGACGATCTGGGAGATACGGCTGCTATAAAAAGCCTCGCTGCCAATGGTCTCTACCGAGGCGGGAATCACGACCCGCGCGTCTACACCATCGGCAAAACAATTTCGAAATGTCTGTCTGCCGATACAGGTTAAGGATGCAGGAAGTTCAAAAACAGTGCCGTCATCACTGCTGCTCAGGCGGATATATTGTAGGCCGCTGCAACCGTTGAACGCTGAACCGGAATCTTGATTTCCAAGGCTTTTCAGCGTGTCCGGCAGGATAACGCCGGTCAGACCGCTGCAGCCGCTGAAGGCACTTTTTTCTATTGTCTCTACTTTGGTTTTGGACAAATCCAGTATGCCGGAGAGATAAGTGCAGCTCATTGCCGCCTGACTTTGGATGGTAGTTAGGCTGGCAGCTTTGGAAAAATCAATCTTGACCATCTTGTATTTTTCTGTGTATTTTTTGTCGCCGCTATAATTGTAATTGGTAATTACCTGATTCTTTTGTTTGTCGTTGCTCCAGGCATCTCTAAAACCATCCTTGGCAATGATGGTGACGCTCTCAGGAACAGTAATGGAAAAATACATAAGTTTTTTCTCGGGGTTTATGCGCTCATACCATTCCTTTGAAATTCCGTAGTAAGTTCCATTTGTGATGACCAGTCCCTCCACCGGCACTTCCATAGGATTATCTGCTGTAAGGCCATCACCCGCTGCCGCTGCTGCCGTCGGCAGTAATCCAAGCGCCAAGACCAGCGACAGAAAGAGCGCGATAAGCCGTTTTTTCATAATCTGTTTCCCTCCTGTTGTACTGAATTTCTGTGCCGGAACCTCAAATACGGCTGGCGCCGCTGTCCGCCGGGCTCCCCGCCGCGGCAAGGGCCCGCGCATCGCGCGCCCGCCGTTTTCTGCCGGTCCGCCCGGCGCACACCGGGCAGCCGCTCTTCTGGCTGCCGGTGCGGGAATAGACGGCAGCTTTCCACACATGCCCCTCGGCGCACTGCCACCAAACCTTCTTGCGGCTCCCGGCGGTGACCATCTCCGGCGTCAGGTTTCCGTTGAGGGTCGGGTGCCATTGGGCGGCAACAGCGGGTTCCACCGCGGCCAGATCGTTGAACCCCGGCAGGGCCCGCCGCCCAGCGCAGTAGGGACAGCCGCTGCTATGCTCCGTCCGCGCCGCCACCACCGCCTGATAGAGGTGGCCTTTCTCACAGGTCCACCATACTTTCCGGTTACTGTAGGGCGACACGGTTTCCGGCGTCAAGCTGCCGTTCTTTTCAGCGTGCCACTCCCTGGCGATGTCCGGATAGAGCGTTTTCAAATCGTTCTCGCCGGGCAGCACGGTTTTTCCCGCGCACACCGGACAGCCCGCGCCGTTGGCCGTCCGGGAAAAGACCGCCGCCTGCCATTCATGCCCTTTTTCACAGCGCCACCAGACTTTCCGGTGGCTTCCCGCCGTCACATCCCGGGGCGTCAGGGAGCCGTTTCGGACGGGATGCCACTGCTTTGCCAAATCGGGGCAGGTGGTCGCCAAATCGTTTTCTTCCCGCACGACGGCGCGGTTGGCGCACACCGGACAGCCGCAGCCGGCCGTTCTGGCGTTTACCCGGGCCATCCACTCGTGCCCTTTTTCGCACTGCCACCAAACCACCCTGTGACTGCCGGGCACAACATCTCCCGGCGTAAGGGGCAGATTTTTTGTGGGGTGCCATTCCTTTGCCAGGTCCGGAAACAGCGTCCCCAAATCGGTTTCCCCAGGGGCTGCCTTCTTCCCGACACAGTAAGGGCAGCGACTCCGCGACGAGGCGCGGGTATGGATATCGCACTGCCACTCGTGCCCCTTTTCACACCGCCACCACACCCGCCGGCTGCTGCCCCGGCTCACCGTGTCCGGCGTCAGGGGCAGGTTTTTCGTGGGATGCCACTGGCGGAGCAGCTCCTCGCAGTTTGTGCGCAGGCAATACGCACGCAATGACTCTCTGATATCCTCACCCCCCCGGTTTAAGACAGAATCAACCTTCTGTCCCGGTTTACAGCGAAACGCCGGGTGCGCTCCTGCATCGAATCGCGAAAAGGCGGCGATAGATCCCATAAAATATAAAAAGCCGCTCAGAGAGCGGCATAAGGTTCAGCGATTTAAGCGTGACAAGACAGGCCGGCAAACAGTAAATTTGACGGCCCGGATTTTTGCACCCCGCTGGGCGAAAATACTTGCTTTTCCGCAAAGGCGCTGGTAAAATATTAAATTACAAATCATTATGTAGCAAAATGGCAGACGCCATGCGGGACAGAAGGTTGATTCTGTCCTGTTTTTCTTTCCTATGACACCAGCCGGAGCATGTCCAGCGTTTTGGCGTGCTCCGCCCCGGTGGAGATGAGGTAGATGCGCGTGGTCTCAATACTGGAGTGCCCCAGCACGTCGGCCAGCTTCGCCACATCCCGGCAGACCCGATAGAAGGTTCTCGCGAACAGATGCCGCAGGTTGTGGGGGAAGACCTTGGAGGGCGCGACGCCCGTCTTTTTGCAGAGGGCCTTCATCTCCGCCCAGATTTGTTTCCGTGACAGGCTCATGCCGCCTCGGGTGAGAAAAATCTCGCCCGAGGCGATTTTCTGCTTTTTGGCGTACTTCAGCAGCTTCTTACAGAGCTTGCCGGGAATGAGAATCGTCCGCACCTTGCCCTTTAATCGGATCTCCGCCTTACCCATTTCCGCTGCCTCTACGGTGAGATACTGCACCTCGCTGACACGGATACCCGTGCCGCAGATGCTCTCCATGAGCAGGGCCAGGCGTTCCCTGCCGCTCTCTTTCGCTGCGGCAATCAGACGCTCGTATTCCTCCCGGGTCAGCTCCCGGCTGTCGTCCCGAAAGAGTTTCCTTTGGAGTTTCAGGTGCTTTACTTTGCAATCAGACCAGCCCATGAAGTCGAAGAACCTATCCAGTGCCGTCAGCTTGCCGTTGACCGTGGAGGGCGAAATCCCGCCGGCCAGCAGCTGCGCTTTCCAGGCCGCGGCGGCGGCCCTTGTGACCTCGCCTCCATGCACATAGGCGAAGAACTGCCGCACCTGGCACAGATATTTTTCCCGGGTCGCCGCGCTGCGCTCCTCCGCCTGCAAATAATTCCCGAAGGAAGCCAGCTGTTCCGTTGTTATGATCCTGCGTTCCATTGTGTTCTCCTTTCCTTTTTTCTTTGGGTATCCTCGCCGGACATAGGATTATACGCGCATTTTCGCCTGCCCTTCCACTATTTTCCCGAGATTTTCCGAACATACCTTGCACATTCCGCCGCAAAATGCTATATTTTAATATCAGCAAACGGAATTTCACCGACAAAGGAGAATGTATAGATGAAACTCGGAATCGTGGGTCTGCCCAACGTGGGCAAGAGCACGCTGTTCAACGCCATCACCAACACCAAACACGCCCAGGCCGCCAACTATCCCTTCTGCACCATCGAGCCCAACACGGGCATCGTCCCCGTGCCGGACAAGCGGCTGGACAAGCTGTGTGAGATCTGGGAGCCGGACAAGAAAACCAACGCCGTCATCGAATTCGTGGACATTGCCGGCCTGGTGCGCGGCGCGTCCAAGGGCGCGGGCCTGGGCAACAAGTTCCTGGGCCACATCCGCGAGTGCGACGCCATCGTCCATGTGGTGCGCTGCTTTGACGACGACAACATTGTCCACGTGGTGGACGACGTCAATGTCCCCGTGGGCGTGGACCCTGAGGGCGACATCGACGCCATCGATATGGAACTGATCCTCTCCGACCTGGAGATGGTGCAGAACCGCATCGCCCGCCAGACCAAGGCCGCTAAGACCGGCAACAAGGACGCCAAGGCGGAGCTCGCCTGGCTGGAGCCCCTGGCCGCCTGGCTGGGCGAGGGCAAGAGCGCCCGCACCTTCGCCTTCGACGAGGAGGACGAAGCCCAGACCCTGGCCCGCCGGGAAATGGGCCTGCTCTCCGCCAAGCCCATCATCTACGCCTGCAATATGGGCGAGGACGATTTGATGAACGGCATCGAAAACAACAAATACTTCCCCTTGGTCAAGGCCCGGGCCGAAGCCGAGGGTGCCGGCGCCATCCCCATCTGCGCCAAGACCGAGGAGGACATCGCCGAGTATTCCCCCGAGGAAAAGGCCGCGTTCCTGGCGGAAATGGGCATCGAGGCCAGCGGCCTGGACAACCTGATCGCCGCCAGCTATTCCCTGCTGGGCCTGATCTCCTTCCTGACCGACGGCAAGAAGGAATGCCGCGCCTGGACCATCAAGCGCGGCACCAAGGCCCCCCAGGCCGCCGGCAAGATCCACTCCGATTTCGAGCGCGGCTTCATCCGCGCCGAGGTGTGCAATTTCGACACACTGATGGAGTGCGGCGGCAAGATGAGCGAAGTCAAGGCCCGGGGCCTGTACCGCTCGGAAGGCAAGGAGTATGTGGTGCAGGACGGCGACATCATCGAGTTTTTGTTCAATGTATAACGCATTTTTCCCGGAGCACGCTGGTGCTCCGGGAATTTTTTTGCGTTTTATGGAAAGTTTGCTTGACATGACGCTTCGGATATGGTATGTTGATGATGGAAAGCGTACTTTCCATTTTTCGATGGAGGTGATTGCCCGTGAAAAACCGGCTGGAAGCGCTGCGCAAAAACCGCGGCATCAAACAGGAAGAACTGGCGGACGCGCTGGAAGTCTCCCGGCAGACCATCGGCTCCCTGGAAAACGGGCGGTACAACCCCTCCATTCTGCTGGCTTTCAAAATCGCCCGTTATTTCGGCCTGTCCATTGAAGATATTTTTCTGTATGAGGAGGATGCACCATGAAACGATCCATGCTTTATACCGGCATCGGCTATTTGGCCGCCGGCATTGGCTTTTTGCTGCTGGCACTGATGACAGAATATGCACTGGAGCCCCTCTTCTGGGGACTGGCCGGCGGCGGCATCGGCCCGGGGATTATGATGCTGTGGAAATACTGGCACTGGACCCGGCCGGAGCACCGCATGGAATACAAGCAGCGCATGAAAAACGAGCGTATCAACCTGCGCGACGAGCGCAAAGCCATGCTGCGGGACAAAAGCGGCGCAGCAGTATTCCGCATTTCCCTGCTGGTTTATCCCGTGCTGATGCTGATCTGCGCCGTTCTTGCAATACTGGATATCGCCATGCCCCTGGCACGTCAGCTGCTGTGGATTTTGCTGCTTCTGGAAGTTCTGCAATACGCCATGGGCTGGGGAATCTACCGCTACCTGAGCAAAAAGCTTTGAAGGAGGACAATACCATGCGGAAAAACATATACTGTGCGCTCACAGCGCTGGGCGCCATACTGTTTGCAGCCGGCCTGGTTCTTGCTTTTCTGCCTCAAGCTTACTGGGAAGCTTTTTTTATCCGGCCGGATCTGGCGCCTTTCGGCATTGGCTTTCTGGGCGTAATGCTGCTGCTCAACGGATATACCGAGCTGTGCTATAAAAAAACGCGCCAGGAAATGATCGAAGAAAATGACGAGCGCAATACTGCCATTCGCCACAGCGCCATGGCCGCTGCCTTTGAAGCCATGAATCTGCTGCTGGGGCTGGCCCTTGTGACGCTGGCATTACTGGGCTATCTGCATCACGTGGCCTTTTTCACGCTGATTGCGTGTTATCTTCTGGCAAATCTGGTCTATCTGATTCGGCGCCAACAGCTGCGTCGGCAACAATAAATAAAAGGAGGCATACCCCCATGAGGACTATTCGCCGCCTCTGCCGGCGCTTTCTCTCATTCATTCTGAGCCTGCTGCTGTCATGCTCCCTCATCGTGCCCGCCTCCGCCGACATCAGCTTCCGCGACGTGCCCGCGTCCCACTGGGCCTACAGCGCCATCCGGGAAATGCAGAACGCCGGCCTGGTCAACGGCATGGGCGGCGGCCGGTTCGAACCGAACGGGACCGTGTCCCGAGCCCAGTTCCTGACCATGGCCGTGCGCCTGACGGAGCAGATGCTCGGCCACTCCGTCACGCCGGAGAGCAGCGGCGGCTACTGGGCCGCCCCCTATTACGACGCCGCGGTGAACCTGGGGCTTCTGGGCGGCGGCAGCGGCGCTGTCGCGCTGCCGGGCGCTTCCGGTGAGCAGGCCTGGCTGGACGCGCCCATCACCCGCTATGAAATGGCCGTCATCTCCAACAACGTCCTCGCCGGCGCGAGCAATTACGAATACGACGCCTCCGGCGTCACCAGCGCCGTCATGCCCGACTACGGCTCCCTGCCCGCCCAGTACAAAGACGCTGTGTGCCGGATGTACAGCCTCGGCATCCTCACCGGCCAGACCGGCGGCTATTTCAACGGCGACGGCACCCTCACCCGGGCGGAAAGCTGCGTGGTGCTGTCCCGTCTGAAAAAGCAGTACGGCGTCCAGCTCCGCCCCGGCATGGACGGCACGCTGGAGATCCACTTCATCGACGTGGGCCAGGCCGACGCGGCCCTGGTGCTCTGCGGCGGCGAAGCCATGCTCATCGACGGCGGCAATGTGGCGGATTCCGACCTGATCTACGCCTATCTCAAGCAGGAGGGCGTGACGGAGCTGAAATACATGGTGGGCACCCACGCCCACGAGGACCACATGGGCGGCCTGCCCGGCGCGCTGCACTATGCCCAGGTAGACACCGCCTTCTGCTCCGTTACCGAGAACGACTCCAAGTTCTTCCAGAACGTCGTTTCGGGCCTCGCCGCCCAGGGCAAGACCCTGACCGTGCCGGAGACCGGCAGCACCTACCGCCTGGGCTCCGCCACGTTCCAGTTCGTCGGCCCCGTCACCCTCAGCGACGACGCCAACAACTGCTCTCTGGTGCTGCGCCTCACCTACGGCGACACCGCCTTCCTCTTCACCGGCGACGCTGAGCGGGAGGAAGAGCAGGAGATCCTGGAGGCCGGATACGACCTTTCCTGCACTGTGCTGAAAGTGGGCCACCACGGCAGCGACACCTCTACCTCCTACCCCTTCCTGCGCGCCGCCGCGCCGGAATACGCCGTGATCTCCGTGGGCGCGGAAAATTCCTACGGCCACCCCGGCGACGCGGCCCTCTCCCGCCTGCGCGACGCCGACGTGACGCTGTACCGCACGGACCTGCAGGGCACGATCGTCTGCCAAAGCGACGGCAAACACGTGACCTTCGCCCCGGCCCGGAATCCCGACGTCCAGACAAATCCCACCGAGGACCGGGACACCGTGGGGGCCTATATCGGAAACGTCAACTCCATGGTTTTCCACCGCACCTCTTGCTCCGGCCTGCCGCTGGAAAAGAACCGGATCTATTTCGAAGACCGGGCCAAAGCTGTGGAAGCGGGGTACACCCCCTGCGGCCGGTGCAGCCCGTAAACGTCTTTCCGTCCGGCAAATTGCCGCCCCTTGTTTCAGGGGCGGCAATTTTTTTGCGCGGGGGCATTGACAAACGGGGTACCTTGCATTACAATATAGTCAATCTACATTGCAATGCAAGATAGCTTAAGGAAGTGAGCGCCCATGATCCCGTCCCAGATGCTCAAAGGTACCCTGGAAGGCTGCATCCTGGCCATTCTCCGCCAAAAAGAGACCTATGGCTATGAGATCTCCCAGCAGCTGGAGGCCTGCGGCTTCGGCAAAGTGGCCGAGGGCACGATCTACCCCTTGCTGCTGCGGCTGGAAAAAAACGGCCTGGTGCGCGCCACCTACCGCCAGTCGGAGGTGGGGCCGAAACGAAAATATTACACGCTGACGGACCGCGGTGAAGAGGAGCTGCTGCTCTTTGTGCAGAATTACGCCGAGCTGACGCGCGCGGTCTCCCGCCTGCTGCAAAGCCTGGATAAAGGAGGAACATTCCATGAAACCGAAAACCCGCCGTCTTTTGAAAGAGAATAACGCCCTGGACGCGCGCCTGAGCCCGGAGAGCCAGGCTGTGATGACGGACATCGTCTGCTATCTGCGGGCGGCAAACATCGGTGTCTGCCAGCAGGAACTGCTGCGGCGCGACATCACCGAAATGCTGCTGGACGGAGAGGCCCGGGGCGAAAGCGCCCAAAGCGTCATCGGCGGCGATTACCGCGCCTTCTGCGACGAGGTGCTCTCGGAGGTGCCCCGGCAGAGCGCGGCGGCGCGGGCCCTGTCCCTGCTCTCCACCGCCGGCGCCTGCCTCGGCATCCTGGTCCTGATCTGGCTGGCAGGGGAGCTGATCGCGGCGGCGGCGACCGGGGAAAGTCTCCTGCGCCTGACCGTCACCGCCGGTGACCTCATCAGCGCCGCCGGCATCACCGCCCTGGCTTCCGCCCTGGTGGAGCTCATCTGCCGCCACAGCTTCGACAAGGATTTTCCCCGCGGCAAGCTTTGGTTTGCGCTGCTGTTCGTTCTCGTTTTTCTGCTCATCGCCGCAGGCGTATTTTTGCGCACGCCCCTCTTTGCCGTCCACCCGGCCTTCGCCGCCGTGGTGGCCGCCGCGCTGCTGCTCTTTTCCCATTTCAGCGAATGAGGGCGCGCACCCTGGATTTGGCAGGCGGCCCGGGCGGAAAATTGCCCGCGCCCCCTTGACAGGCCCGTTTCCCGTGTTATAATGGGGGCGTTATCAGGCAATGAAGGGAATTGCCCTGTCAAAGCGCCCCCAGAGAGGAAAACGTCCGGTGCAAGTTTTCCGCCGCCGCGCAGGTGTCTGACCATCCCCGAGCCGCCCGCCGAACGCCCCGCCGGGGCCAGTAGACCGGGCCGGGCCCGCCCGTTACAGCGGTCACGAGCGACGGCGCCCTTCGCGCCGTAAGCAGGGTGGAACCGTGGAGCGCCGCAATGCTTCACCCCTGAACAAGGGGTGAAGCATTTTTTGTTTCCCCCAGATGATAAGGAGGAATTTTTATGCCCGAAGAAAATAACCAGTATACCTTTGAAAACCCCGAATACCGCAAAACCTATTGGCACACCTGCTCCCATGTGATGGCCCAGGCCGTCAAGCGCCTGTGGCCCGAGGTGAAGCTGGCCATCGGCCCCTCCATCGACGAGGGCTGGTACTACGATATGGACGCCCCCTTCGCCTTCACCCCCGAGCACCTGGAGCAGATCGAGGCCGAAATGAAAAAGATCTGCAAGGAAAAGCTGAAGCTGGAGCGGTTCGAGCTGCCCCGGGAAGAAGCCCTCAAATTTATGGAGGAAAAGGGCGAGCCCTTCAAGGTGGAACTGATCCAGGACCTGCCCGCCGACGCCCACATCTCCTTCTACAAGCAGGGCGAGTTCACCGATCTGTGCGCCGGCCCCCACCTGGATTCCACCGGCCGCATCAAGGGCAACGCCCTGAAGCTGACCGCCTGCAACGCCGCCTACTGGCGCGGCGATTCCAGTCGGGAGACCCTCCAGCGCATTTATGGCATCGCCTTCCCCAAGAAGGACGAGCTGGATGAATACCTGGCGCGCATCGAAGAAGCCAAAAAACGCGACCACCGCAAGCTGGGCCGCGAGCTGGGCCTGTTCATGCTGCGCGAGGAAGGCCCCGGCTTCCCCTTCTTCCTGCCCAAGGGCATGACCCTGAAAAACACCCTGCTGGATTACTGGCGTCAGGTCCACAAAAAATACGGCTATGTGGAGATCTCCACCCCCATCATCCTCAACCGCCAGCTCTGGGAGCGCAGCGGCCACTGGGATCATTACAAGGAAAACATGTACACCACCGTCATCGACGGCGAGGATTACGCCATCAAGCCCATGAACTGCCCCGGCGGCATGCTGGTCTACGCCAGCGAGCCTCATTCCTACCGCGACCTGCCCCTGCGGGTGGGCGAGATCGGCCTGGTCCACCGCCATGAGCTCTCCGGCGCGCTCCACGGCCTGTTCCGTGTGCGCTGCTTCAGCCAGGACGACGCCCATGTGTTCATGACCCGGGAGCAGATGAAGGACGTGATCCAGGAGACCGTGCGCCTGTTCGACGAGGTGTACTCCACCTTTGGTCTGAGCTATACCATCGAGCTTTCCACCATGCCCGAGGACCACATCGGCACCGTGGAGGAGTGGGAGCACAACCAGGACATCCTGAAAAACGCCATCACCGACATGGGCAAGGATTTCGTCATCAACGAAGGCGACGGTGCCTTCTACGGCCCCAAGCTGGACTTCCACCTGGCCGACTCCCTGGGCCGCACCTGGCAGTGCGGCACCATCCAGCTGGACAGCCAGCTGCCCGAGCGTTTTGAACTGGAGTATATCGGCGAGGACGGCCAGAAGCACCGTCCTGTCATGATCCACCGGGTGGTGCTGGGCTCCATCGAGCGCTTCATCGGCGTCATCACCGAGCATTTCGCCGGCGCTTTCCCCGCCTGGCTGGCCCCCGTGCAGGTGAAGCTGCTGCCCATCACCGACCGCGCCGCGGATTATGCCGCCCAGATCGCCGCAACGCTGGACAAGGCCGGCTTCCGCGTGGAAGTGGACGGCCGCAACGAAAAGATCGGCAAGAAAATTCGCGAAGCCACCCTGGAGAAGATCCCCTATATGCTGGTGGTGGGCGACCGCGACATGGAAAACGGCACCGTTTCCGTGCGTCTGCGCTCCGGCGAGGATCTGGGCGCCATGAGCCTTTCCGACTTCCAGGCCAAGCTGAAAGAGGCCGTGGACACCAAGGCCCGGGATTAAGCCCTGCACACAATTTGATCCAAGACAAAAACTGCCCTGCGGCGCGCCGCAGGGCAGTTTTTCCGTTCGGTTTCTTTTTTGGCGGTCAGGCCGCGTCGAGCACCACGGCGATCTCCAGCTCCTCGCCGCCGCGCAGAATGGTCAACACCATGGTGTCGCCGGGGATGTGGGCCCAGCGGGCGGCCAGCAGATCATCCGTTTCATACAGGGGCGCGCCGTCCGCCGCCAGGATGATGTCCCCCGTGCAGACGCCCGCCTCGTCGGAGCAGCTGCCCGGCGTCACGCTGTAGACCAGGATGCCTCCTTCGTCTTTCGCGGCGTCCGGGCGGGGTGTCACGGTGATGCCCAGGGCGGTGGGCATGGTCTTGCCGTACTGCAGGATCTGATTCGTCAGGTACTCCACCGTGCGGGAGGGGATGGCAAAGCCCAGGCCCTCGACGACCACCTCGCCGCTGCGGGCGCTCATTTTGATGGTGTTGAGGCCCACCACCTGGCCGTATTGATTGATGAGGGGGCCGCCGGAATTCCCTTCGTTCAGGGCCGCATTGGTCTGGATCAGCGTCATGGTGCGACCGTCCACCTCCACGTCCCGGTCGACGGCAGAAATGATGCCGTCGGTCAGGGTATTGCGCAGCTCGATGCCCAGGGGATTGCCGATGGCGTAAGCCGGGTCGCCGGGGGAAAGACTGTCGGAATCGCCGATTTCGGCCACCGGAAGGTCCTCCGCGCCCACGATCTTCAAAACGGCCACGTCCTCCGCCTGGTCATAGCCCACCAGCAGTGCGTCATAACGCCGGCCGTCGGCCATCAGTACCGTGCAGGAAAGGCCGTCTTCGATCACATGGGCGTTGGTTAGAAAATAGCCCTCTTCCGAAAAAATGACGCCGGTGCCCACGGCGGTGCCCAGTTCCTGGTCCGCCAGGACCGTCACCACCGCGGGGTTGACCCGTTCAAACACCTCACTGGCCGTGAGGGTCTCCCCGTGGTCCGTCTGCACGGCGAGGCGGGTCTCCCCGCCGCCGGTGCGCGGGATGCTGGTGAAGGGCGCGCGGCTGTTCAGGGCGCTGTAGTGCCCCTCCGGCGCGCCGGGAAGATCCCCCGCAGGCCGCGCCGGCCGGCCGCAGACAGCCCAGTAGACGCCCGTCACCGTCAGCATGCCCGCCAGGCACAGGGAAAATACCGCCACACCGCCCTTCCGGCTGCGCGCCCGGCGGCGGGGCAGATTCTCAATCCAGGGATTGCGGACCGCGCCGCGCGGTGGCTCTGTCTGCGGCGGAACGCCCTCCGGCGGGGCGAGATCCTGCGGGCGGTCGAACCAGGCCTGGCCCGCCGTCTGCTGGCGCCACAGCTCCGCCTGGCGCAGATTCACGGGGCGCTCGCCGCCCCCGTTCCATTGCTGCTTGTGCTGCTTCATGCAACGCTCCTTACTTTGTCATGGTCACGGTGAAGGTGAAAGTCGTCACACCGTTTTCGGACGTCACCTGGATCTCCTCCCGGTGCTGGCTCAAAATGGTCTTGACGATATAGAGGCCCAGGCCCACGCCGTCCTTGTCCGCACTGCGGGACTTGTCGCTCTTGTGGAAGCGTTCGAACAGCAGCGGCAGCTCCTCGGGCGGGATCGTTTCGCCCCGGTTCTGAACGGCCACCAAAGCCTTGCCGTTCCGCTTTCCCAGGGCCAGCTTCAGCGTGGAGCCCGGCGGGGCGAATTTCGCCGCGTTTTCCAGCAGATTGTAGACGACCTGGGTGATGAGATCCGGGTCGCCCAGCACCCAGACCGGTTCGTCCGGGATCTCCGCCTCCACGTCCAGCCCGCGGTCGGTGATCTTCTTTTCCATGGAGATGATGGCCCGGCGCATGCTTTCGCAGATATCGAAGCGCTTTTTGTCGCGGATGATGTCGTTGGCCTGCAGGCGGGAGATCTCCAGCATCCGGCGCACCAGGCGCGACAGGCGCTTCGTCTCGTCGGAAATGGTCTGCAGGTACTGGTTGGCCCGTTCCGGAGGGATCGTGCCGTCCAGGATGCCGTCGGTATAGCCGCCGATGGTGGTCATGGGCGTTTTCAGCTCATGGGAGATATTGGCGATGAATTCCCGGCGCTGCAGCTCCGTGCGCTGGAGGGAATCGGCCATGGCGTTAAAAGAGTCCGCCAGCTCGTCGATCTCATCGATATTGCCGGAGCGGGCCACCCGCTGGTCGAAATTGCCGCCGGCAAAGCGGCGGGCCGCCTTGGCCATGTCCTGCAGGGGCTTCGTCTGCCGCGCCGTCATGATCGAGCAGGCCACCACCGCCGTCAAAAGCACCGTCAGCGCGGTGAAGAAAAAAATGCCCACAAAGGCCCGCCACATCTCCGAAAGGTCCGTGGAGTCGGAGAGCATGGCCACAATGCCGATCATCTCGCCGCTGTACTGGGCCACCACCGGCACGCAGACGATGAATTCCTTGCGCGTATAGGCCCCGTCCAGATCCGTCATGCCGGAATAGACCTCCCCTCTGCGCACCGCGCTGACGATCCCGTCCGACAGCCGCAGGCTCTTGCCCACCAGCTGCTCGTCGGAAGTCAGCAGCACCGTGCCGTCGGTCTGGCAGATCAGCACGTCGTCGCCGGAGAAGCCCGCCACATAGGAGGCCAGCTGCCGGAAGCTCAGATCCCCGTAGCCGTAGATATCGCTGCCGGCAAAATAGTCCCGGGACAGTTCCGAAATCAGCATCACGTCTTTTTTCATCGTATCGCGCCGCTCGCTGAGGGTATAATTATAGCTCAGCGCAAAGAAAGAGACCGCCAGCACCGACATGGCCAGCGCCACCATGCCCGCGGTCAGCAGGAACTGATGCCAGTACAGACTTTTCGGCCGCAAAGGATCACGCCTTTCTGTCTTATGTCTTGCTCCGGAGGGCCGGACATCCTCCGTTATCTGCCGGTTTCTTCCGCGCCCTCGGCCAGTTCAAATTTATAGCCCACGCCCCAGACGGTCTTCAGCGCCCACTGGTCGCTGACGCCCTCGAGCTTTTCACGCAGGCGCTTGATGTGTACGTCCACCGTGCGGGAATCGCCGAAATAGTCGAACCCCCACACCTCGTCGAGCAGCTGGTTGCGGGTGTAGACCCGGTTGGGCGACTCGGCCATGTGGTAGAGCAGCTCCAGCTCCTTGGGGGGCGTGTCAATCTTCTGGCCGTTCACCAGCAGTTCATAGGAATCCAGGTCGATGACCAGCTTGTCGAAGGTCAGCTTCTTGCGGGTGTCCGTGGGCAGTTCCGTGCGGCGCAGCACCGCGTTGATGCGCGCCAGCAGTTCCTTCATTTCAAAGGGTTTGACCACATAATCGTCGGCGCCCATGTTGAGACCGTTGACTTTGTCAAAGGTCTCGCCCTTGGCCGTGAGCATGATGACCGGAACCTTGGACGTTTCCCGCACGCGGCGCAGAACGCCCCAGCCGTCCAGCACCGGAAGCATCACATCCAGCAGGATCAGGTCCGGCGCCCCCTTGGCAAATTCCTGCAGAGCCGCGCCGCCGTCGGCGGCGATGCGCACGCCGAACCCCTCTTTTTCCAGATACATCCGCAGGAGGTCCGCGATGTTGTTGTCATCTTCTACGATCAGAACGCTGCGCGCCATGGAACACACTTCCTTCTTTTCCGCCCCGCCGCGGCGGGGCCGTTTTATGACAGTTTGCTGAGTTTATTATACGGCTTTTCCGCCCGTTTTCTTGAACATTCTGTAAATTCCCGCCGTCTTCAGGCGCAGTCCGTTTCGCTGACGGAGCGGACGCTGCACTCCCCCTGCCGCAGCCGCTCGCACAGCGACGGCAAGGCATCCGCCGTAGTCTCGTTCCCGCCCAGCAGCAGGTACACGACGCCGCGGCTGCTTTCAATGGTGGAATAGACCCGGCTGACCCGCCCGGCAGACGCGCCGCCCAGGGCCGACACGGAAAGGGTTGGGGTATAGACTGCGTATCCCGCCTCCCGGGCAGAGGCGACGCGGTCGGAGAGCACCAGGCGCGTTGTGGTCCCGGTGCAGCGGCGCAGCACCGCGTTGCCCTCGTCCAGGGCCGCGGTGCCGCCGGACTGGACCAGGCCGATGCGGTGGCCCGAGGAAACGATCCGCCGCAGCAGATCGTCCCGCCCTTCCAGCGCCGCGGGATCGAAAAAGATCGCCGCGCGGTAGCCGTAGCGGTCCAGGGTGTCGAGAATGTCCGTCAGCACCGCGTCGTCCCCGGCGCGGACGGCCAGCCGGACCCGGGCCGCATCCCGGTCCTCCTCTGGCGCGGTGGGCTCCTCCGGGTCGGTCTCGCCGCCCGGCTGGGGATCCGGCGTTTCCGCGCTGCCGGGGTCCTGGCTCTGGCGGTAGGCATAGTAGCGGGAGGCCATCAGCGTGGACGCCGCGTCGATAAACTGGCTGTCGGAAAGGATCGCGCTGCCGCACACGCGCACCAGCGGGACCCAGGACGTGTCTCGCAGGGAATAGCTCAGGCCGAAATAGCTGCACACGAAGGCCAGCGGGAAAAAGACGGTGCCATCACGGGAGATGGCCCGGGCGCTGTAGTAGGTGCCCAGTTTGTTGTTGGCGCCGCCGCCGGCCAGGTCGAACTCCAGCACCTTGTTGCGGTTATAGAGCACCGCCGTCTGGGCGGAGGTGTCCCGGGCATAGGACAAGCCCAGATCGTAAGAAGAAAACATGGTGCTGGCCACATACAGGCTGCCGCCGGACCAGAAGGGCATGGTGGCGTCGTTGAGGGGACAGAGGTTGTCGTTCACCGCGGTGAAATAGATCGTGTCCGCCGCCAGAGGCCGCGCCGTCATCATCGGCCCGCCTACGGTCAGCAGCATCGCCAGGGCCGCCAGGAATCCAAGCACCCGCCGCTTCATATCCGCCGCCTCCTTTCAAATCTCTCTGCTGCGCTGTTTTAAGAATATAATTATAGCACAAAATCACGTTTCTGCCAAGTTTTTCGGCGTATAGGGTCCGATGGTGACGCCGGTGTAGTACCACTTCAGGATCTCCCGCCAGGTGCTGCCCTCTGCGGCCATCACATTGGCGCCGTACTGACTCATACCCACACCGTGGCCGTATCCCGTCACCCGGAACACGATCTCCCCCTCCTCCGCCGCTACGGTGAAGGCGGCGCTGCGCAGGGAGAAAAGGGCGCGCACCTCGGTTCCCTTCACCTTGACGCCGCCGATGACGATGGACAGGACCATGTCGGAATCGCTGCGCTCCGCCGCGCCGATCCAGTCCTCCGGCGCGCCGTCAAGGTCCGCCTCCGGATGGGCCGCCAAAAAGATCTCCCGGAATTCCTCCGGCGAGAAGGACGCCACGCTGTAATAATTCGGCACCTCGTTCTCCCCCTCGGGGCTTTGCACGCTCCGGAGGTAAGGCAGATCGTTGACCCACACGTCGCCCGACGGGTTCGTCCGGCCGCTGGCCGAGGAGAAAAAGGCCGCCAGGATCGGCTCGTCCTCATACAGGATAACCATACCGTCGGTCTCCCGCACCGCCGCGGCGATCTTGGCGGCATATTTCTTCGCCTGCTTTCCCCAGTTTTTCTCCGCCGTTTCCGCCGGCAGGAACGCCTGGCAGCAATTCACGTCGTCGCAGATGTCCGCCTCCGGGTGGTTGGCCACGGGGCCGTTTTCCACTTTATAAAGGGTCTCCGTCCGGGCGGCTACCGCCTGGGCTTTCAGCGCTTCCTCTTCAAAGGAGGCCGGCATTTCCGCCCGCAGCACGCCCTGCAGATAGGTGTCCAGATCCATCTCCTGCACCGCGTCCCCAAGCTTGACCCGGATGGTCACCGCGCTGTCCGCCGCGCCGGGGTCGGGCACGTCGATCTTCTCCTCCCCCAGCAGCGTTCCCCCGCGGCCCGCCAGGCCGAAAAGGCCCAGAGCAAACACCGCCAGGATCAGCCCCCAGGCCAGTATGATGCTTCGCTTCATATACTTCGCTCCCTGTTTTTATCGGTTCATTGCATGGTATGATACCATATTCTCCGGCGAATGAAAAGATGCGCCGCGCCGGCGCGCATTGCAAAACCGCGCGCCCCGTGCTATACTTTGTTCGCCCGGTTCCGGGCGATTCTTTGCAAAGGGGAATGACGATGGATCCTGCCCGCTTTTCCCGGCCGCTCTGCGTTCTGTGCCCCATTCTGGGGGCGGCCGGCTTTTTCTTCCGCACGCTTCAGCTGCGCACCGGCTTTGAAGCCGATACCGGCCTGGCGATCCCCGGAAATCTTCCCGGCCAACTGGCGCTGCTGGCAGCTGCCCTGACCGCCCTCTGCGCTGCCCTGGCCGCTCTGGCCCTTCCCGCACCGAAGGGGCCGGCTGACCTGGAGCGCTTTCGCTTTCCCTTTCGGCCGACACAGATCGTTTACGCCGCGCTGACTGCGGCGGCCGGTCTCGTGCTGTTTTCCGCCGGGCCGCTGGGGCCGCGTCTCTCCCCCCTTCTGGCCGCGGTATGCCTGATGACCGCCCTGTACGCCCTGCTGCTGCCCCTGTCGGGCAGGCGGCTGCGCATCGTGTTTCTCATGGAGCACACGCTTTTCTATGTCGTGCTGCTCATTCTTCTCTTCAGCCGCCGCAGCACCGATCCGGTGTGGATGGATTTCTGGCCCCAGCTGCTGGCCCTGTGCGCCGTTGCGCTGGCGCTGTGCGCTCTGTCTGCCGCGGCCTGCGGCGTCGGGAAAATACGCAGGGGGCTCTTCTTCCTGCTGTGCGGCGGCGCGTGGAGCATAATTGCAGCGGCGGACTGCTGCACGCCCTCCGCCCTGCCGGCGCTCCTGCTCTTTGCGGCGGCGGCCGTGCTCCTGCTCTCCTGCGCCCTGCGCGCGGCAAAGGGCGGCGACACACCATAAAGGAAAACAATCGGAAGTAATAAAAAGCGGGGACGGCAACCGTCCCCGCTTTTTATTTGGATGGAAGATTTTGATGAAAAGAAGACTTTAACTGTGTTCAGTTATCAGGATACCGGCGGAATATTACAAAACAAAGCAGGAATTGTTACAAAAGTATTAAATCTCAAAAAACTTTTTCTGACCGCAGCGGCGGCGCGCTCACTGCCCGGCTTTTCCCGCCTGCTTTCCGCCGCAGGCGGCGCCGTCGCACAGGCCGGGGGTGGTGGGGTCGGCAAACACCGCCAGGACCGCCAGCGCCGCCGTGGCCAGCTGCACGGGGTTGCGCAGCACATCCAGCGCACAGGACGCCAGCGCCGGCCAGCTGACAAGGCTCCGAGGATCCACGCCCAGCGCCGTCAACGCGACGGAGACCAGTCCGATCCAAAACCAGGGGTTTTTCATCCGCGCTGCAAGATCCAGTTTTCTGCCCATGAAGATCCCTCCTTTTCCGGGGGCGGCGCCCCAGATCCATTTTATGCACCGCCTTTCCGCCGCGTTCCCCGCCCCGGCCCGCAAAAAGGGAGCCGTTCAAGGGCACTCCCGCTCCCGGCGCAGGGCGCCGAAAAATTCCTTCAGCACGGCGGCGCATTCCTCCTCCAACACGCCGCCCACCACGGCCGGACGGTTGGGGAAATCCTCCATAAAAAGATTCATCACGCCGCCCACGGCGCCCATGACGCTGTCCCGGGCACCGAAATACACCCGGCCGATGCGGGCGTTGAGGATCGCGCCGGCGCACATGGGGCAGGGCTCCAGCGTCACATACAGGGAAGCATCCGCCAGCCGCCAGCTGCCCGCCGCCGCGTTGGCCTGGGCGATGGCCTCCATTTCCGCATGGGACGCCGTGGCTTTCTTTTCCTCCCGACAGTTGCGGCCTTCGCCGATGATGCGGCCGTTCTGCACGATCACGCAGCCCACCGGCACCTCACCCTGCTCCGCCGCCTCCCGGGCCAGCTCCAGCGCCCGGCGCATATACGCTTCATGCTCCTCCATGATCTCCCCTCCTTTTTCAACAGCGTACCATATTTTAGAAAATTTGGGAAGAGCTGTATAACCCCCGGCATATTCGTCCAAACTGAGCATAGCATAAAAGTACAAGGAGTGGATGCCACGTGGGCCATAAAGCGGTGCTTTTCAAAAAGCGGCGCGCGCCGGACAGCGAGCTGGACGATCTGCTGCAGTCCCTTTCCTGTACCCAGCGCGAGATCGATCAGGCCTATAACCGGTTCAATTTCACCAGCGACCCGGACTTGATCGAATCCTGCGTCTATGAGATCTCCGCGCTGCAGTGCCGCTACAATTATCTGCTGCGGCGGGTCAAGGAACACCGCGGCGCAGCCCTGCGGCCGCTGCCGCCGCGCGAGGTCTGACGGAGCCGAAAGGACGGAAGCTGATCTATGTCGATCCCGGAACAAATCTTTCTCATCATCGCCCTGCTGTTTTTTCTGCTGGCGGGCATTAAGCTGTTTTCCGCGCCGCTGCGCCTGGCAGCGAAGGTGGCGCTGAACACTGCTCTGGGCTTTCTCGCCCTGGTAGCTCTGGACCTGTTCAGCCCGATTTTGGGCATCCATGTGGCCGTGACGGGGCTCAATGCACTGATCGTGGGCGTCCTGGGGCTGCCCGGGCTGGGACTGCTGATCCTGATGCAGTGGGTCTTCCTCTCATAGCCGCTACATACCTCCCCGCCCGCAAAGCGCGCAGGCGGGGTCCGCTTTTTTGCACCGCAGGCCGCCCGAAAGGGCGGCTTTTTTTCGCAGCGCGGCCAAAGTTTCAAAAATTCCCCTCTTCCTTTTTTCTCTGAAAATGGTATAATGATTTTAATTTTATCCGTTCCTTTGTTTCCGCCTGCGGCGGCATGTGAACATACAAGTACTTATGAGGAGGTTCCCCATGGCAAGCATCAAATTTCTGATCGATTCTTCCGCCGATATTCCCGCGGACCTGCTGGAAGGCACCGGCATCGAAGTGCTGCATTTCCCCATCGTGGTGGACGGCCGCGAATATTTCGACGGCCAGGACTTCACGCCCCAAGAATTCTACCAGATCCTGGCCCAGGCCAAGGCCATTCCCACCCATTCCCAGCTGACGCCCTTCTTCTTTGTGGAGCAGTACGAAAAAGCCTTTTCCGAAGGTTGCGGCGAGCTGATCTACACCACGATCAATTCCAAAGGCTCCGCCACCAACCAGAATGCCAACCAGGCCATCGACATGTTCTTTGAGGAGCACCCCGAGGCCAGGGACAAGCTGCACATCACCGTCATCGACTCCAAGACTTATACCATGGCCTATGGCTACATCGTGCTGGAAGCCGCCAAGGCGGTGAAAAACGGCGCCACGGCGGACGAAGCCGTCGCCATGATCCGCGACTGGCTCGACCATGTGCGCATTTTGTTTACCCCCTATGATCTGAAATACGCCAAGAAATCCGGCCGGATCAGCGCAGCGGCCGCCGTGCTGGGCGACGCGCTGGGCATCCACCCCATCATGTCCTTCCCCAACGGCGATTCCAAGGTCCTCGCCAAGGTCCGCGGCGACAAGGCCCTGGTGCCCGCCATGCTGAAGATCGCCAAAAAGGAGCGCAAAGAAGGCACCCCCTACATCCAGATCATGGGCTCCTACGACGTCTGGAACGAAGAACTGACCGCGGCCTGCCCGGAAGCTCTGGGCGAAGCGCCTGTCCTGTCCTACTACATCGGCGGCACTATTTCCATCAACGCCGGCCCCAACGTCGTCGGCCTGATCTATTATATGCCGTAATCTCTTTTCGTCGTTTCCCCTGTGCGGCAGGCATGCCTGCCGCACATTTTTTCACGCCGAAATCAAATATTAAAAATGAGTATTAAAGAGTATAATTAAGAAAATCAAAGAAAACACGAGATATGCTTTCAAAAGTAAAAAATTTTGTTGACATGCGGGGAACAACGTGCTATAAATAATCTTGCTTTCCGTACAAACGGGAAGCTTTTATCCTGTTTTTTCAAAATTGATAATAAACGGAGGAAAACTTTATGTCCACTTATATGGCAAAGAAGGGCGATATCGTCCGCAAGTGGTATATCCTGGACGCAGCCGGCAAGCCCCTGGGCAAGACCGCCGTGGTCGCCGCCGACCTGCTGCGCGGCAAGCGCAAGCCCGAATATACCCCCAACGCCGACTGCGGCGACAACGTGGTGATCATCAACGCCGCCAAGGCCGTGCTCACCGGCAAGAAGGGTACTCAGAAGTTCTACCGCACCCACTCCGGCTGGGTGGGCGGCCTGAAGGAAACGCCTTACTACATTATGATGCAGGAAAAGCCCGCGCTGGCCATGCGCGTGGCTGTCCGCGGTATGCTGCCCAAGAACTCCCTGGGCAGAACTTCCCTGACCCGCCTGCACATCTATGCAGACGCAAACTTCGAGCAGCAGGCCCAGAAGCCTGAGGCTTACGCAGTCGACTAATAGGAGGTAGACGAGAATGTATACGAGCAAGAAGCCTTATCAGTACGGCACCGGCAGAAGAAAGTCCTCCGTTGCCCGCGTCCACCTGTTTGAGGGCGGCAGCGGTTCCATCACCATCAACGGCCGCGATATCGACGATTATTTCGGCCTGGAGACCCTGAAGATGGTCGTCCGCCAGCCCCTGGAGGCCACCGGCACCATCGGCAAGGTCGACATTTCGGCCACCGTCACCGGCGGCGGCGTTTCCGGCCAGGCCGGCGCTCTGCGCCACGGCATCGCCCGCGCCCTGCTGAGCGTCGATCCCGCATACCGCACCATTCTGAAGCAGGCCGGTTTCCTGACCCGCGACCCCAGAATGAAGGAAAGAAAGAAGTACGGCTTGAAAGCTGCAAGACGTGCTCCCCAGTTCTCCAAGAGATAATTACTCTCAAGCAAAAACCCTGGAACCGCAATGGTTCCAGGGTTTTCTTTTTTTGTTTCTGCCGCAAATCTGACGCAAACAGGGCGTTTTTCATTGAAATCTGCGTTCCCTCCTGCATCTGTCTGTAATGGTTCAACTATCCAGACAGACCGCAATGGAATGGAGAAGGTCAGTGCATAAATGCACTGGCCTTCTTTTTTTGCGTTACATATAGATCTTGGGTTGGTCTACTTGTCTTATATCAATGCGATATATCCCAGAATTATATCCCGTATTGACTACTTTCATATAAAAGTAATTCCCGATTCGGTATAAAAATTCATCATCTGACCCTGCTCCTCCGCCGCGAGCAATCCGGATGAATTTGTCATCGGATGCATTGTACCTGTAAATGGTATATCCGTCTTCACGATTTGATATAAAACCCATGAAATCTTTGTCGATCAGATAAGAACTTTTTTCTACCTTGAACTCACTATCTACAAGTTGACGCAATTTATAAGTAGGAGGGGCGTCGGGGGAACTAAAAGTCACAACTCCAAGTTCAACTATCGAATTATTTAAAGCCTCAATGGTATAGCAAATAGTTCCTTCACTTACTGAATAAATCCCTCCAGAACGCCACTTGTCGGAAAAGCCACTAAAGATGGTAATACCTAAAGATTCAAGGCGTGAATCCGAGTCTGTTCGTGTTGGGTCTGATAGGATAATCGTAGTCTTTTGGTTTGTATCATAACAGAAAATATAGTGACGACTGTCTTCAGGATTTCTTGCAATGAACACGACATATTTACCATAACTCGTTGCAGAAAAGGCATCTGTTATGGTGATATTCTGATAACGAATAGGGGACTTTTCCTTAGATTTAAGGTTGACAGCATATAGTTTTCCTTCTTGGATAACAGGTAAGAAATAACTGTCCAAAAAGCCACCTCGTATACCACGGTCAGAAGATGAAGAACATTTTAGTTTAGGCAGTTCTCCATTGCAGATGTGATCAACTTGATCTGTGTCTATAAGCGAGTACATATCAGCATTGCCGAACACATCGCGGGTGAAGTAGACTGCGGAAGAGAGGATACTCTGATTCTTTGTGGGGAGAAGGACAGAGCAAACAGGAAATCAGCCCAATTTTTCGCTCAGCACATTCAGGGGGCGGAGTCGCGGATCCTAAAACACACTGGTCATATCGTGAATGAGGAAGCGCCCCAAACTCTGGCAGAACAGTTGAATGCCTTTTACGAGCGGCATCCGTGACACATAGATTCATTTGCAACGCCGTGGGGAGCAGGGGCTTGATATCTATGTGACGAGTGGAGGTTTGCAGCGAGCATCTCAGCAATTTCAGGACAGTTTCTTGTTATGTATCCGCAATCCCGGCGATCAATTCCACGCGCGTTTCCAATCTCGGTTTGTCATCGGTGGCCGATTCTACCTGTGCATGGACAAAAGAAAAAAGCAGCCGTTTCTCTCTTGAAACGGCTGCTTTTTGGCAATAGAAAAGATGTCTTTACTTGAAAGTATCAATCAGTTCTTTCAGATAATTTGCTGGGTCAACATTATCTTCGTCAACAAATCCGCCAACGGAAATGTTATACAGTATGCCATCATTTACGAAATAGGCGCTTGCTCTGCCAATGGTATCGTAAACAGCAAACTTAGCAGCTATGCCATTTGTTTCGCTCACATATTCGGAGAGAATTGCGTCCTTTTCCATCAACTCCGGGTTTAGTATCTGAGCAATCTGTTGGTATGTGTCAGATGTACCGATAGACACATACACGGACATATCAATATAGCCGGACATCGTTGCTCCAGTATCATGCCTGCTATAAAGAGTAACAGAGGTAATCGGGTTTTCCCCTTTCAAATAAGAGCCTTGAATATCGACGCCTTGGCCAAATATTGTGTTCTCAAGCTGCTCACTAATCAGCAAATCTACATCAAGATACTTTTCCGCTTCACCGTATGTTGCTTTATAGGTCTGATATGGTTTGACTTTGAGTTCTTCCAAAGCGTATGCGGAGATTGTTTTAGGCTCCACCTTTGCGCCTACTTCATAAGACGGCAATTCGGTATGTCGGTTAGCGATAAAAACATGGTAAAGATATGCCGCTGCCGCAACGGCGGAAAATGCAAGCGCCATAATTACGGCAGCAATCAGCACGGTTTTCAATTTCCGCCTCAGAGCAAAAGCGCGAGAATAAGTGTCTACTTCATTGTCAACACGATAATCATAGGTGGCAGCTTCCTCATAATACTTGTTATCGACTTCGGTTATTGCTTCGGAAAACAGCTTGGCGTTCATGTAAGCCCCCCTTTTTCTATCAAGTGTTGTTTCATCTTCTGGCGGATTAAAGTCAGCCGGACGGATACATTTTTTTCAGAGATACCTACGCGCTTTGCTATGTCCGCATAGGTATCTGCATACGCATAGCGGCGCATGAAGATGACGCGCTCTTTTACGGTCAGCGTATCCAAAAATGCCTCAATGATACGGGCTAACTCTCTTGCTTCAATTTCATCTTCTACGGTTTTCCTGTCAGAGATACAGCTCTCAATTTCCTCCAGAGCGACCGTATAGTGTCCGCTCCGTTTGGCTGCTTCTTTCCTCCAATAGAGCTTGAGAGAAATATTCCGAACGATTTTCACGATGTAGGGGAATAATGGGTGAGGGCGTGCTGGAGGTATAGCATTCCATGCGCCCATGTAAGCGTCATTGACACATTCCTCCGCATCCTGCCTGTTGTTCAAAATGTTGAACGAAAGATGGTGACAAATTTTTCCGTATTTATTATCCAATTCCCGTACGGCTTGCTCGGAACGCTCAAAGAACATTTCTATGATTTTTTCATCATCAATCATCGCGCCACCTCCTTCCTGGTTTCACCTATATACTACGGTTTTAGCAGACAATACTAAAAGAAAGAGAAGATTTTTTCACAAGAATTATACCATGCTTTTTGAAATGACGG
>CAJFFX010000004.1 GCA_904374485.1 Candidatus Pseudoscillospira falkowii
TTATGGTAACATATTTCCGGAAAACTGTCAATTTCTTGTCCATTGATGGAGGTCATGATGAAAAGAACGATTTCCCTGATCGCTGCGCTCTGTCTGTGCGTGCCGCTCTTATCCGCCGCAGCGCCCGCGGCCACGGCGGAGGACACGGTGCGCGTGGGCCTTTATTACAGCGGCGGAAGCAATGGCGCGCTGGTTTCCGCCAACCTGGAAAATTACAGCGGCACCGGCAGCGGCTATGATTTCGGCTATTACGACGGGAACCGGCAGTTCGTCCGCCTGGGCGGCACCGCCGAAACCCAGATCTCCATGTCCCAGGACCTGAATCTTTATATCAGCAACGACGGTAGCTATACGACTGCCGCCCAAAGCGGGGCGGAGGTCATCGGCTGCTTCCATCTGCAGCTGAACGAGCATTACGGTTCCTTTGACCAGGCGGCCAGCAAAGCGGCTTCGCTGAAAAATACGTACGGCACCGCGTTCCCCGCCTATGTCGACGGAGGCTTTGTCGTGCGCGTTGGCAGCTATACCTCCCGCGCGGATGCGCAGGCCGCCCTGGACCGGGGCGTGCTCGACGCCTATGTGGAAAGCGGTTCCAGCTATACCGTGACCGTGACAAAAACCGGCACGGCAGAGATCCTGTTTGAATACGACGGTGACGGAGATACATACCTCGCGGTGGAGCCCCGGGCCACAGGATCCCAGGAACCCCAGACCTGGTTCAAGGGCTATCGCTATTACGGCGGATTCGAATACGACCGGTCTCCTTCGCTTTCCGGCGGCATGATCAATGTGATCAACGTGGTGGATCTGGAGGATTATGTCAAAGGCGTCATCACCTATGAAATGAGCTCCTCCTGGCCCCAGGAAGCGCTCAAGGCCCAGGCCATCTGCGCCCGCACCTTCGCCATGTACCAGACAAAACACAACAGCCGCAATTTTGACGTATGCGCCTCGACAGACTGCCAGGTCTACCGCGGCACCTCCGCTTCCACCAGCGCTTCCGACGCGGCGGTGGAAGCCACGGCGGGACTGCTGCTGTATTACGGCGGAGAGCTGGTGGAACCCTATTATTACTCCTCCAACGGCGGCGCGTCGGAAAATTCCGAAAACGTATGGACTGCGGCGCTGCCCTATCTACGCGGCAAAGCAGACCCCTATGAGGCCTCCATCACCATTCCCAACTACAGCTATGAAAAGACCTATACCGCCGACGAATTAACGTCGCTGCTGCAGAAAAAGGGGTATGATATCGGGACCGTCGCATCGGTCAAGCCAACCTATACTGCCATGGGCAATATTTATACCATCGAATTCACCGACACGGCAGGGAAGAGCGTGACTGTACGCAAGGAAAGCTGCCGGCTGCTGTTCTCGGTGCCCAGCATGCGCTTTACCATCTCTGCCGGCGGCAGCGCCCCGGTCCAGCCCGGCGCGCCCGGTGCGTCTGCGTCCGGCGGTCCCTATTATATCAACAGCTCCGGCAGCCAGGTCTCGTCCCTCGACGGGCTTTATCTGATTTCCGGGAACGGGAGCGTTTCGCAGTACAACGGGGCGGAGGACCTCTATGTGCTCACCTCTGCCGGAAAAGCCGCCCTCGGCAGCGGTGAAAGCGGCGGCACAACGACCTCCGGCGCATCCGTATCCGGAAACACCTATGTGATCCAGGGCACCGGCAGCGGCCATAACGTGGGCATGAGCCAGTACGGCGCCTATGCCATGGCCCAGCAGGGAAAGACCTTCCGCGATATTTTGACTTTCTATTATACCGGCGTTGCCATTCAATAAGACTATGCTTGAGAACAGGATGAAGCCATTTTCATGAAGACCCATGATTTTTATTACGATCTGCCCGAAGAACTGATCGCCCAGACGCCCCTGGAACGGCGCGACACCTCGCGGCTGATGACGCTGGACCGCCGCACTGGCGCGACGTCTCACCGCCGCTTTTATGATTTACCCAAGCTGCTCCGCCCGGGCGACTGCCTGGTCATGAACGATTCCCGCGTTCTGCCGGCGCGCCTCCTGGGCCATCGGGAACCGGGCGGCGGCGCCTGTGAGGTCCTGTTGCTGCGCGACCGAGGCAACAAGACCTGGGAATGCCTGGTGCGGCCAGGCAAAAAAATGAAGACCGGCGCGCATTTAAATTTCGGCGACGGGGAACTGACCGCCGAAGTGACCGAGGAACTGCCCGGCGGCAACCGCCTGGTGCAGTTCCATTACGAAGGCATTTTTCTCGAAGTGCTGGAGCGGCTGGGGAAGATGCCGCTGCCGCCTTATATCAAGGCGGAACTGCAGGACCCTGAGCGGTATCAGACTGTCTATTCCCGGGAAGTCGGCTCCGCCGCCGCGCCGACAGCAGGGCTCCATTTCACGAAAGACCTGCTTAAAACCATTGAAGAAATGGGCGTCAAGCTGTGCTATGTCACGCTGCACGTCGGTCTCGGAACGTTCCGTCCTGTAAAGGAAAAGGACATTACAGACCATGAAATGCATAGCGAATTCTGCATGATTTCCCAGGAAACCGCAGACGCGATCAATGAAACGAAGAAAAACGGCGGCCGCGTCATTTGCGTGGGCACCACCTCCTGCCGGACCATTGAAAGCTGGGCTGCCGAGGACGGAACATTGCGCCAATCCTCCGGCTGGACCGATATCTACATCTATCCGGGCTATCGCTTCAAAGTCATGGACTGCCTGATCACGAATTTCCATCTGCCCGAGTCTACGCTGATCATGCTGGTTTCGGCGCTGGCAGGGCGGGAGCATGTGCTGGCTGCTTATGAAGAAGCCGTGAAGGAGCGCTACCGTTTCTTTAGCTTCGGAGACGCGATGTTCATTTACTGAGTTATTTTTGCGAGTAAGGGAGATTTTCCGTGTTTGAAATCATCAAAAAAGAAGGAAAGGCGCGCCGCGGCGTTTTTACCTGTGCCCACGGCGTCGTGCAGACGCCGGTTTTCATGAACGTAGGCACCCAGGCAGCCATCAAGGGCGGCGTGTCCGCGCTGGACCTCAAGGAGCTGGGTTGCCAGATCGAGCTTTCCAATACGTACCATCTGCATGTGCGTCCTGGGGACGATGTGGTCCGCCAATTGGGCGGCCTGCACCGGTTCATGCACTGGGACGGCCCCATCCTCACCGACAGCGGCGGCTTCCAGGTTTTTTCCCTGGCAAAGCTGCGCCAGATCAAAGAAGAAGGCGTCACCTTCGCCTCCCATGTGGACGGGCGGAAGATCTTTATGGGACCGGAAGAGAGCATGCGTATCCAGAGCAACCTGGGTTCCGACATCGCCATGGCCTTTGACGAATGCGTGGAGAACCCCGCGCGCTATGAATATGCCAAGGCGTCCACGGAACGGACGACCCGCTGGCTGGAGCGGTGTATCGCCGAGCACAAGCGGCTCAACGCCCTGCCGGACACCGTCAATCCGCAGCAGTTGCTCTTCGGCATCAACCAGGGCTGCACTTATCCGGATCTTCGCGTCCGCCACATGCAGCAGATCGCCCAGCTGGACTGCGACGGCTATGCCGTCGGCGGCCTGGCCGTGGGCGAACCCACCGAGGTGATGTACGAGATCCTGGACGCGGTGGAACCCTATGCGCCGGCGGATAAGCCGCGCTATCTCATGGGCGTCGGCACGCCGTCCAATATCATCGAGGGCGTGGCCCGCGGCATCGATTTCTTCGACTGCGTGATGCCTGCCCGCAACGCCCGGCACGGGAAGCTCTATACCTGGAAGGGCGCCATCAATCTGAAAAACGAAAAGTATAAGCTCGACGATACGCCCATCGACGAAACCTGCACCTGCCCGGTGTGCAGGAATTTCTCCAAGGCCTATCTCCGCCATCTGATGAAGGCGGAAGAAGTGCTGGCCCTGCGTCTGTGCGTCATGCACAACCTGTATTTTTACAACACGCTGATGCAGCGCATCCGCGACGCGCTGGACGCCGGCGCCTTCGCCGCCTTCCGCAGCGCCTACAGCGGCCTTCTGGACGAGCGGATCTGAGGGGAATGCAAAAATTAGCTTGCAATCCATAGCAATATCCGATATACTATATAGCTGTCAATGCATCACGCAATGCAATGCAGCGCATTGCAGTAAAATTTGATTTGATACAAAGGAGTTTTGAAAAATGCCTGGAGGAAGCGGAAGCACATATACACTGATTATGATCGTGGTCCTGATCGCGGTGTTCTATCTGTTCATGATCCGTCCCGAAAACAAGCGCAAAAAGCAGCAGGACGAGATGCGCAGCAGCCTGCGCAAGGGTGACCAGATCACCACCATCGGCGGCGTTGTGGGCCGCATCGTGAAGGTGGATGACGACACCATCATCATCGAGACCAGCGAGGACCGCGTGCGCATGGAGTTTGCCAAATGGGCTGTGTCCACGGTGGGCGTCCAGAAAAAGATCGAAGATACGAACAACAACAAGAAGAACCGCAAGAACCAGACGCCCGAGGAGCGCGCCGAAGCGCAGAGTCTGGACGCGGAATAATCCCGCCGAAAAAGTTTTCCCATCGTTCTGATTCGTTCCCCCTCTGCATACGCTGTATGCGGAGGGGGGATTTTTTTATGGAAAAAAAGCTGCGCCTGCGCTTGCAGGATCTGCCGCAGAAGCTGTGGCTCTTTCTTTTGCTGCAGGCCGTTTTCTTTATTGCGGGCGTCCTTCTGGCCGCGGCGCTGATCCATCGGGAGGCGCTCCCGATCGATTTTGACGCGCCGGCGGTCCCGGTGCTGGCCGGCGCCGCCGCATTCTGCGCCGCCGCTGTTTTTTCGCGCTTTGCCCGGCAGGACCTCTTTTTGAAGGGTCTTCTGACCCAAGCGCTGTTCTGGACGGTCATGCTCCTGCTCGGCGCGGCGCTGCTTGGCGGCGAAACGGCCTGGCCGCGCTTTTTTGCCGCCCTGGCCGTCGCCGCGGCGGGAACGGCGGCGGCAGCGTTGCTCTGCGGCGGCGGAAAACGAAAAAAGAAATTTCAGAAAAATGCGCCCATCCGATTGAAAAGAAAATGATATTGTGTTAGAATATGCAATATCTACAGAACAGAGGAGGAGAACATCGATGAAGCATATCAAGACTCTGAACGGCGCAACCCTGAAGAACAGTGCGGCAAAGGGCGGCTGCGGCGAATGCCAGACTTCCTGCCAGTCTGCCTGCAAGACCTCCTGCACCGTTGCAAATCAGAAGTGCGAAAATAAGCAGTAATCTGTTTTTATGAAACCGTAAGGACGGACTGCGGATCTGCCGGCAGAAGCATCGCCGGCAGCCGCCGAGTCCGTCCTTTCTACTGTTATTTGTGATTGAACGAAGGAGACAATGTCAATGGTACATACCTTTTCTCTGCTGGGACAAAACATCGCAGTGGATGTCAACAGCGGCGCCGTCCATATCCTGGACGACACCGCCTATGCGGTGGTACAGGCCATGGAGAACAAAACCACACCCCTGGACGCAGTCTGCGAAAAACTGCCGCAGTACAGCCGCGCGGCGCTGGAAGAAAGCTATCGGGAGCTGCAGGAGCTCATTGCCCGCGGCGAATTGTTCGCCGACGCGGACTATATCGATCCCGCTATGGCGGTCATCCGGAACGCGCCCATCAAGGCGCTGTGCCTGCACGTATCCCACGACTGCAATCTCCGCTGCAAATACTGCTTTGCCTCCACCGGCGATTTCGGCACCGGCCGCCTTCTGATGGATGCGGACACCGCCAAAGCCGCCATCGACTTCGTCATCGAGCGCTCCGGCGCGCGACGCAACATTGAAATCGATTTCTTCGGCGGCGAGCCGCTGATGGCCATGGATGTGGTGAAAGAAACGGTGGCTTACGCCCGTTCCAGGGAGGCCGAAAGCGGAAAGCATTTCCGCTTCACCATCACGACGAACGGCGTCCTGCTGGACGACGATACCATCGATTATATCAATCGTGAAATGGACAACTGCGTTTTGTCCCTGGACGGCCGCAAAGAGGTGAACGACCGCTTCCGCGTGTCGCCCAACGGCAAAGGCAGCTACGATGTGATCGTGCCGAAATTCAAAAAGCTCGTGGCCGAGAGAGGGGATAAAGACTTTTATCTCCGCGGCACGTTTACCCGGAAAAATCTCGACTTCGCAAAGGATGTCCTCGCCATTGCAGACGAAGGCTTCCGCCAGATCTCCGTCGAACCCGTGTCGGCGGAAGATCAGTACGACTACGCCCTGCGGGAGGAAGATCTGCCCGCCATCTGCGCAGAATATGAAAAGCTGGCGCAGATCATGATGGACCGCCGCGATTTCAATTTCTTCCATTTCAACGTCGATCTGTCCCAGGGGCCCTGCGTTATCAAGCGGATCCGCGGCTGCGGCGCCGGGTGCGAATACGTGGCCATCACGCCGGAGGGCGATATCTATCCCTGCCACCAGTTCGTGGGCAAGGAGGAGTACCGCATGGGCAATGTTCACGATAAGGGATTCAATTTGGAGATCGCCGAAAAATTTGCCGGGCTCAATGTCTACACCCGGAACGAATGCGCGGACTGCTGGGCGAAATTCTACTGTACCGGCGGCTGCAGCGCTTCCAATCTGCTCGTCAACAACGACATAAAAACGCCCAACCACATCGCCTGCGAAATGGAGCGCAAGCGGCTGGAATGTGCAATTGCACTAAAAGCGGCGGCCCTCGGCCGTGAGGTAGCCGACTGAACAGCACCGGAATATACAAAATGTAATACCAGCGCAGACGTTGTCTGACCGCCTATATGGGTCTATATTTGGAACACGTTTCCAGTATAGGCCCATATATCTTGTGTCCGCAGCAGGGCAGGGCGTCACAGGTCGCTTTTCTTGTTTATGTAGTTTACATAATATTATTTACATAAGTTTTCGGCATAACTGCCAAAAATCGTCCCTACCTCTTGCGCAGCGGGCGTTCTTGCATTATTATTTTTATAAAGTTCCCGCGCGCCGAAAACCTGCCGCCCCGCTTCTAAGCGTCTCTGCCGCCGCATACTATGAAGCGAGGTGAAGCCGAAAGTGAACAACAAATTTTTTCATGGACGAGTCGTGATTGCGGACCGTTCCACTTTTTTTCTTCTGCTGCTATCTGTTTGCTTTCTGGCTGGCGCGCTGATCGGCCACCGCTTTGCATATACGCAGGCGGTCTGCAGCGACGCAGGGCTGCAGGCCTATCTGGCCTCTTTTTTCTCCCTGCTGGAGCGCGGAGATCTGCCGGGCGCGCCCTTTGGCGCTTCGCTGATCTCCTACTGCAAATACCCTGTCCTGATTTTTGTCCTTGGCTGTTTCGCGCCGGGGCGGGCCTTTTTTCCGATACTCTTTTTTTATCAGGGTTTTTCTGCCTCTTTTGCAGTTTCCGCCTTTTTATACGCCGCAGGGGAGCACGGCATCCTCCTGGCCTTTCTTCTTTTCGGTCTGCGCTGGGCGTTGGTGCTGCCGTGCTGCTTTTTCCTGGCGGCCGGCGCCGTATCCGCACCCTCACCGCCGCCGCACCGCCGCCACGAGGCGCATCCCGCCGCGCCGGAGGGGCTGTACCGCGTTTCTCGCTTTGCGTTCTGCATCCTGCTGCTGGGCGTGGGCGCATTTTTTGAGCATTTGTTCCTGCCAGAATGGCTCTGCATCGTTTCATAGGAAAAGAGAGCATTTCACCAAGAGAGAGAGGGAAAAGGCCGATGACAGATTACATAGACGGCTACAAGCAATATCTGTCCGAGGAGCGCCACGCGTCCGCCAACACGCTGAGTTCCTACCTGCGCGACGTCCGTCAGTTCCTGGCGTATCTCCAGTCCGTCGGAACGCGCTCCGTGCTGCAGGCAGCCGCGTCGGACATCGAAGAATATATGCGCTGGATGACGGGGCGGGGCAAATCCGCCGCCACGGTGACGCGCTCTGTCGCATCGCTGAAGTCTTATTATCATTACCTCGTGCTGGAAGGCCGGCTGAAGAAGAATCCCGTCCAGGACGTCACACCTCTGAAGGTCAAGCGCCATCTGCCGCAGATCCTCACCGGCAAGGAGGTGGAGCTCTTCCTGGAGCAGCCTCAGTGCGTCGACGCCAAGGGCTACCGGGATCACGCAATGCTGGAACTGCTCTACGCCACCGGGATCCGCGTCAGCGAGCTCATTGCCCTGGACGTGTCGGACCTCAATCTGAGCGCCGGCATCATCCATTGCGCCGGCAAATCAAAGGAGCGCGTCATCCCGCTGTACCCGGCCGCTATCAAGGCACTGCGCGACTATGTGGAGGAGATCCGTCCGAGCATGATCGCCGCGCCGGATGAAACAGCGCTGTTCGTCAATATGAACGGCGAGCGGATGAGCCGCCAGGGATTCTGGAAAATCATCAAGTATTATCAGCAGAAAGCGCAGATCGACAAGGATATCACGCCCCACACCCTCCGCCATTCCTTTGCGGCCCATCTTCTGGAAAACGGCGCAGACCTGCGCTCGATCCAGGAAATGCTGGGGCATGCAGACATCTCTTCGACCCAGATCTATGCGAATCTGATCAGCCAAAAGCTCAAGGACGTCTACAACAAAGCCCATCCCCGCGCCATATAACAAAACACGAGGCAGCCTGTCCGCACAACGGACAGGCTGCCTTTTTGCTCTTTGATCCATGTATTTTATTTTGCGGCGATCAGTTCGATCTCGACTTTCGCCCCGGCGGGAAGGGCCGCGACCTGAACACAGGACCGGGCCGGCGGGGCAGAGGGGAAGCGGGTGCCGTAGATCCGGTTGACAACGGCAAAATCTGCCAGATCCGTCAAAAACACCGTCGTTTTCACAACATCCGCAAAGGTCATCTGATGGGCCGCGAGGACCGCTTCCAGATTTTTCAGGACCTGTTCCGTCTGCTCCTCGATGGTGTCGCCCGCCAGCGCGCCCGTTTCCGGCACCAGCGCGATCTGTCCGGAGGTAAACAGCAGGCCGCCGGCGGCGACGGCGTGAGAATACGGGCCGATGGCAGCGGGCGCACGCGCGGCCGTAACGATCTCTTTCATGAAGATCACTCCTTGTATCACGTTTTTTCCAGTATACTCCCTTTTTCCCGCATCCGCAACAATGTATTGCGTTTCCGGGAAAACACTGGTACAATAGTACTATTCTGAGCAAGAAAACCGCGCCCGGCAGCGGGCGCGCAGGGAGGGCCATCATGCGGATCTTAGGCATCGATCCCGGCATCGCCACAGTGGGCTTCGGGATCGTTGATTCCGAGCGCGGCAGCGCGCTGCACATGGTGCAGTACGGCGCGATCCTGACCGAGGCAGGGCTGCCGCTGGCCACGCGCCTCTTTCAGATCAATCACGACCTGGAGGAGCTGATCTGCCGCTTTCATCCGGACGCCATGTCCGTGGAAGAATTGTTTTTCAACACCAATATCACCACTGGTATCGCCGTGGCCCACGGGCGCGGCATCATCCTGTACACGGCGGAAAAGCTCGGCGTTCCGATTTTCGAGTATACGCCGTCCCAGGTCAAACAGGCCGTCGTGGGATACGGAAAAGCAGAAAAACGCCAGGTCATGGATATGACGCGCCGGCTTCTGAAGCTGCGTACCGTGCCCCGGCCGGACGACGCCGCCGACGCGCTGGCGCTGGCCATCTGCCATGCCCGTAGCACCACGTCTCTGCTCAAGCAGAATCCCCAGGCAAAGCCCACAGTGTAGGAGGAATCCCATGTTTTATTATGTTGCTGGAACCGTGGCATATATGGAGCAGAATCTGGCCGTCATCGACTGCGGCGGTGTTGGCTACGCCTGTTTCACCACAAACAACACCCTGTCCCGCCTGCAGCAGGGAGGCCAGGCAAAGCTTTATACCTATCTCAACGTCAAGGAAGACGCCATGGATCTTTTCGGTTTTTACACCCAAAACGAGCTCAACAGCTTCAAGCTGCTGATCGGCGTATCCGGCGTGGGGCCGAAAGCGGCCCTGGCGATCTTGTCCTCCAGCACGCCGGAGCAGCTGGCGCTGGCCATCGCCACCGGGGACGAGCGCGTGCTGACCGCCGCGCCCGGCATCGGCAAAAAAATCGCCCAGCGCATCATCTTGGAACTGAAGGACAAGCTGGCCAAGGAAGACCTGTCCGGCGTCCGGCCAGGGAGATCCGCGGCGCCCACCGGCACCAAGACCGCCGAGGCTGTTTCCGCACTGATGGTGCTCGGTTATTCTCAGCAGGAAGTCAGCGCGGCGCTCAAAGGCATCGACGCAGACGCGCTGCCCCTGGAAGACATTGTCCGCCAGGCGCTGCGCCGGATGGTCAAATAACACAGTGGCAGGGCCTGCTCCCTCTTTGCGAAAGGATGTGGCGATTTGAGCATTGATTACGGGCACGATATCACTGAAGAGCCCCTGGTTACCAAAACACTGCTGAACGAAGATCTGCGCAACGAAGTTTCTCTGCGCCCCCACACGCTGGAGGAATACATCGGCCAGTCGAAGGCCAAGGAGAATCTGCGCATTTTTATCGAAGCGGCCAAACAGCGGACCGAGCCGCTGGACCATGTGCTGCTCCACGGCCCCCCCGGTCTGGGCAAGACCACTTTGGCCGGCATCATCGCCGCCGAAATGGGCGTGAACATCCGCATCACCTCCGGCCCGGCCATCGAAAAAGCCGGCGATCTGGCCGCGCTGCTGACAAATCTGAACGAAAACGACATCCTGTTTGTCGACGAGATCCACCGCCTGAATCGCAGCGTGGAGGAGATCCTGTATCCCGCCATGGAGGACTATGCCATCGATATCATCATCGGCAAGGGCCCTTCCGCAAACTCCATCCGCCTGGATCTTCCCAAATTTACGCTGGTGGGCGCCACCACGCGGGCCGGACAGCTGTCGGCGCCGCTGCGGGACCGCTTCGGCGTCACGCTGCGCCTGGAGCTCTACACCCCCGAGGAATTGGCCCTCATCGTCACCCGCAGTGCCGGGATCCTGGACGTGCCCATCGAGCCCCAGGGCGCCTTTGAGATCGCGTCGCGCTCCCGCGGCACGCCGCGTATCGCCAACCGGATGCTCCGGCGGGTGCGCGATTTTGCGCAGGTGCGCGGCAACGGCGTGATCACAAAGGAGATCGCCGACCTGGCGCTGACGGCGCTGGAGATCGATTATCTGGGTCTGGATGCGGTGGACCGCCGGATGATGCGCGCCATCATCACCAATTACGGCGGCGGCCCCGTGGGCCTGGAAACGCTGGCGGCCACCATCGGCGAAGAAGCCGTAACGCTGGAAGACGTATATGAGCCTTATCTGATGCAGATGGGCTTTTTGACCCGCACGCCCCGGGGGCGCTGCGTGACGCACAAAGCCTATGAGCATCTGCACATTCCGCTCAGCGGCGGAAGGGAAGGGGCCATGGATCAGCTGTCCATCGACCGCGAGCTTTAAGAAACAAAAACGTAAAATCCAACACAGAAAGGGTTATGCAATTATGGGCAAACTATTCGGCACCGACGGGATTCGCGGCATCGTGGGCCAGACGCTGACCGCCGATATGGCGTACCGCGTCGGCCAGGCGGTGGCCGCCGTTCTGGCGGAGGAAAAGCAGGGAAGACCCGAGATCACCCTGGGAAAGGACACCCGCATTTCCTCGGATATGCTGGAATCCGCGCTGATCGCCGGCATCTGCTCCGTGGGCGGCAATGTGGTGCCGCTGGGTGTGATCCCCACGCCCGCGGTGGCATACCTGACGGTCCAGCGCAGGGCGGACGCCGGCATCGTCGTCTCCGCTTCGCACAATCCCTATGAGCACAACGGCATCAAGGTCTTCAACTGCCAGGGCTACAAACTGCCCGACGCGACAGAGGCGAAGATCGAAGCCCTCATCCTCGGCGAAGATCCGATCCCGGAGAAGAGCGGGAGCGATATCGGTACCATGATCCGCGGCATGAAGGAGGCCCGCACGCAGTATATCGAGCATCTGTGCTCCACAATCGAAGACGACCTCTCCGGGTTGCGGATCTGCGTGGACTGTGCCAACGGCGCGGCGTCCGCAACGGCGCCGGAGTTGTTTTCCCGCTTCAAGGCCCGTTCCGACATCATGCACGCCGTGCCCAACGGCGTCAATATCAACAAGCGCTGCGGTTCTACCCACCTGGAATCCCTGCAGGAGACCGTGGTAAACGACGGATACGATATCGGCGTCGCTTACGACGGAGACGCCGACCGCTGCCTGCTGGTCGACGAGACCGGCGCCGTGATCGACGGCGATAAGATCATGGCCGTCTGCGCCATGGATATGCGCGCGCGAGGCAAGCTGGACGGAAACGCCATTGTCGCCACCGTCATGTCCAACCTGGGACTGCATGAATTCTGCGAAAACGAGGGGATCCAGCTCGTCTGCACTGATGTGGGGGACCGCCATGTGCTGGAAAAAATGCTGGAATGCGGCTACCGCATCGGCGGCGAGCAGTCCGGCCATATGATCTACAGCGAATACGCCACCACCGGCGACGGCGAGCTGACCAGCCTGCAGTTCCTGCAAATCCTGAAAAAAAGCGGGAAGAAGGCCTCTGAGCTCATCGCTTGCTGCGCCCAGTATCCCCAGGTCCTGATCAATGTGCCCGTATCGCCGGAGCGCGGTGTCAAGGAGCGGATCATGGAATCGGCTTTGCTGCGCCGGGCGGTGGCGGAGGAGGCCCAGCGGCTCGGCAGCGCCGGGCGGATCCTGCTGCGTCCCTCCGGAACGGAAGCCTTGATCCGCGTTATGGTGGAGGCCAAAACAGAGGAGATGGCCCAAAGCTATGCCGAGAAACTCGTCAATGTGGTAAAATCACTAAAAATTGTCTGAAATTCCTAAAAAATTTCTCACTTTTCCTTGACGAGGCAGCATTTTCACGGTATACTAAAGCATGCAAAAGTTTATTGGAGTCTGTGTTATGGATAAAATCGATGAATTGCCGGATGGCGCCCTGTGCAGCTTGGTGTCCAAGGGGGACAGGGAAGCAGAAGAGTTGTTGGTCATACGGTATCGTCGGTTGGTCCGCATCTGCGCGCGCCCCTTCTTCCTGGCGGGCGGCGACAGGGAAGACCTGATCCAGGAGGGGATGGTCGGATTGCTCAAAGCGATCCGCAGCTATGATCCCGGCAAAGAGGCTTCCTTCCGAACCTTTGCGGAAATATGCATTCGCAGCCGCTTATACAGTATCCTGCGCAGCCAGAAACTGGATAAGCATACAGCACTCGATCATTCCGTTAGAGTAGAAGCGCCCTTCTTTGATAGTAATTCCTACACCGTGGGCAGCTCCGACATCGCGCAGGCCAACCCGGAGGATCTTCTGATCCTGCAGGAAAGCTTCAACGAGATGTGGAAGCGCGTCCAGAAACAGTTGTCCGAGTTCGAAGCGAAGATTTTAGGGTTCTATTTGGATGGACTGTCTTATCAGGAGATCGCAGTCAAAGTGTGCAAATCTCCCAAATCGGTGGATAACGCCGTGCAGCGCATCCGGCGCAAGGTGGCACGGCAGATGCATCCCGGCGAAAACAGCGAAAGCTGAGCGCATATATTTTTTCTATCAAAGAGAGGGTAAAAATCATGTACGAAGACAAGACATTGGTATGCAAAGAGTGTGGCCAGGAATTCGTGTTCACCGCCGGCGAGCAGGAGTTCTATGCCGAGCGCGGCTTCCAGAACGAACCCCAGCGCTGCAAAGCCTGCCGCGATGCACGCAAGAACGCTGCCCGCGGTCCCCGTCAGTATTTCACCGCTGTCTGCGCAGCCTGCGGCGGCGAGGCGAGAGTGCCTTTCGAGCCCAAGTCCGACCGGCCTGTGTACTGCAGTGAGTGCTTCGCCAAGATGCGCGAAGCGCAGGAAGGCTGATTCGTTCCAATATCGTTTTGTGTTCAGAAAAGCGGCAGGTCAAAAGACCTGCCGCTTTTTTCGCAGAAACAGGCAGGGGAACACGCTTGACAATCTGCACGCACTGTGGTATCTTTAACTCGGTTAAATTAATGTTTAACCGAGTTAAAGCTTATTTTTCCGCAGAAAAGGAGGCTGATCTGCCCATGGCAGCCGATTACCGCCACGAAGCGCCGGAATTGATCCGGGATTTCCTGCAGTATCACGAAACGATCCGCAACCACTCTGTGCGCACCGTCGACGCTTACTATGTCGATCTGCGGCTGTTTTTCCGATACATCAAATGGGATCATGGTTTGGTTCCGCAGGATACGCCCTTTGAGGAAATTTTGATCGACGACGTCGACCTGGATTTTATCCGTGCCATCAAAAAAGCCGATATTTATAATTTTCTTTCCTGGCTTTCCCGGGATCGTCCCGGCAAAAAACAGCCCGGCCTGGGTGTCGCCGCCCGGGCGCGCAAGCTTGTTTCCGTCCGTTCCTTTTTTTCTTATCTCGAATTGAAGCGCAATTTGCTGGCGGTCAATCCTGCGGCGGATATCGACCCGCCGCGCCTGCGCAAGAGCCTGCCGGTCTATCTGACGGAACCCGACGCCGAAAAACTCTTGGACGCCGTCCATGGGCCTTATGCGGAGCGCGATTTCTGCATGCTCCTGCTGCTGCTCAGCTGCGGCATGCGGGTCTCTGAACTGGTGGGCCTCGATATCACGGATATCACCGACGAAACGGTTCGCGTCCTCGGAAAAGGCAATAAAGAGCGTATTCTTTATCTGAATCCCGCCTGCAGGCAGGCCATCGCAGACTATCTCGCTGTTCGCGATGGAACAAATGTTCTCCAAAAGGATAAGAACGCTTTGTTTTTATCCCGCAACCACCGGCGCGTCAGCGTGGATACCGTGGAAAACCTGGTCAAAAAAGCGTCGCTGACCGCCGGATTGGATGCCAAGCGGTATTCCCCCCACAAACTACGCCACACCGCAGCCACACTCATGCTCCAGAACGGCGTGGACGTGCGCACGCTGCAGGAAGTCCTGGGCCACGAAAGCTTGAATACCACCCAGATCTACACCCATATCGACAATGACGGCCTGCGCACGGCTGCCCGGGCTAATCCCATTGGAAAGTATAAAAAAAAGCGCGAATGATGTGCTTATATTCATATTCACATATTATCAAAAAGTGTCCCGCAATCACTGCGGGACACTTTTGTGCTTCTTATTTTCCGAGGACCGCCCGGAGCGCCTGACCCACATTTTTGACCCGGATCAATTCCAATCCATCGATCTGCAGCAGCTTGTCCGTCCGCTGGGCTGGAATGACACATTTTTGGAAGCCCAGGCGCCGGATCTCCGAAAGCCGCTGGCCGATATTCTGCACGCTGCGCAGTTCGCCGCTCAGGCCGACTTCACCGATGGCCGCCAGCGTATTCTCCACGGGTGCATCCAAATAACTGGATGCCAGCGCAATGATCACGGCCAGATCCGCCGAAGGCTCGTCCAGCGTCAGACCGCCGACCACATTGAGATAGGCGTCGCAGTTGGAAAGCTTCAGCCCGCCGCGCTTTTCAAGCACCGCCATCAGCATGGCGCTGCGGTTATAATCCAGCCCGTTGCTCGTCCGTTTCGGATTGGAGTAGACCGTCGGCGCGATCAGCGCCTGGATCTCCGCCAGGATCGGCCGCGCGCCCTCCATAGCGCAGGTCACGCAGGTGCCCGGCGCATCCTCCGGCCGGCCGGACAGGAGCGTTTCCGACGGGTTGGGTACTTCGGCCAGGCCCCGGTCCGCCATTTCAAAAACGCCGATCTCGTTGGTGGCGCCAAAACGGTTTTTGGCCGCCCGCAGGATCCGGTAGCTCATGTGTTGGTCGCCTTCAAAATACAGCACACAGTCCACCATATGCTCCAGGACCTTCGGGCCAGCAATGGAGCCTTCTTTATTGACGTGGCCGATCACGAAAACCGTAACCCCCTCCCCTTTTGCCAGCTGCATCAGCGCCATGGTGCAGTCCTTGACCTGGCCAATGCTCCCGGGCGGGGTGTCCAGCGTGTCGTTGCACATGGTTTGGATGGAGTCGATGATCAAAACGCTGGGCTGCAGGTCGTGGACCGCATCCAGAATATCCGCCAGATTCGTCTCCGACAAAACATAGAGATTAGGATTTGCGACCTGCAGCCGCTCGGCGCGCATTTTAAGCTGATGCTCCGACTCTTCGCCGGAAACATACAGCACGTCGCCCGTGCTGCAGAGCTGGGCGCAGATCTGCAGCATCAGCGTGGATTTTCCGATGCCGGGGGCACCGCCCACCAGTACCAGCGACCCTTTTACCGCGCCGCCGCCCAGTACACGATCCAATTCACCCATGCCGGTCGGAAAGCGCAGCTCCCCCGCCGTCGTCAGCTCTGTAATAGGTTTTGCCTTGCGCAGGCCGAAGGACGCCGCCGAACCGCCGCGGTGGGCAGCGGAGCTTCCGCGGCGCTTTTCTTCCGCCGGGCGCTCCACAATGCTGTTCCAGGCGCCGCAGGCCGGGCACTTTCCGGCCCATTTCGGAAATTCGTTGCCGCATTCCGTACAGTAAAACGTTGTTTTATAATTCTTCATGCTCCGCCGCTCCATTCGTTGTATTCAGGACCCCCGCCGCGATCACGACCGCCAGCTCGGTTTGATAGGACGCGCTCTTCAGCGCCTGTGTCTCCGCCGGATTGGACAGGAAGCCGCATTCAATCAAAATCGCCGGGCACCGGACCTGCTGCATCAGATAGACCGAATCGTCGATCGCTTTCTCGTTTTTCTCGTTGCCCTGGTTGACCGCCTGATTAAGGGCCTCCTGTACCGCGCCCGCCATGGTTTCCGCCCCGTTCGCCGCATTGTAGAACACCTGGGCCCCGTGGACCGACGGCACGGCAGGAAGACTGTTCTGATGAATGCTGATCAGATACGCGTCGTCATAGCGATTGATCTGCGCCGCCCGGTTCTTCAGATCGGAGCGCTTCTTCTCCCGCAGGGTGGCGGAACCCTCATCGTAAACGGCGTTTTCATTCCTGCGGGTCATCACGGTCTTCTTTCCGGCAAATGCCAGGACCCCTTCGACCCGCCGGGCTACGGCAAGATTCAGGTCGCTTTCGACGGTCCCGTCCTGCGCCACCGCGCCGCCGTCTTCCCCTCCGTGGCCGGCGTCAATGATATAAACTGCCGCCGCTTCTGCGCCCATCCGAAAAACAGGAACTAAAGTTCGATTACTGTATATGATGATACCGCCAATCGCCGCAATAGTCAAGCACAGAACCAGAAAAATCCGCTTTGCACGCACCACAAGAAACATGATGTACCGCCTCCCTTCCTTTATGCTTATGACGCAGCTGGACCGGAAATGCGAAAACGGACGCGCCGCATTTGCGCGGCGCGCCCAGAATCAGGCTCTCAAGCTCTCAGGTTCTCGCTGTTTACCGGTCGAAAGAGGGATTGACATAGTAAACGTTCTTCTGGTCCATTTTTTCCTTGGCAATGCGCAGCCCTTCGCCAAAGCGCTGGAAATGAACGATCTCTCGCTCCCGCAGGAATTTGATCACGTCGTTGACGTCCGGGTCGTCGCTCAGACGCAGGATATTGTCATAGGTGACCCGGGCTTTCTGCTCTGCCGCCAGATCCTCTGTCAGATCGGCGATCAGGTCGCCCTTGACTGCCATGCTCGCCGCATTGTAAGGGAAGCCGGCCGCCGCCGCGGGATAGATGCCTGCCGTATGGTCGACAAAATAAGAATCAAAACCAGCCGTCTTGATCTGCTCATCCGTCAGATTGCGGGTCAGCTGATAGACGATGGCGCCGATCATTTCCAAATGGCCCAGCTCCTCCGTGCCGATATCGGTCAAAAGGCCCTTCAGCTCCGGATAAGGCATGGAAAACCGCTGGCTGAGATAGCGCAGGGATGCGCCCAGTTCGCCGTCCGGCCCGCCGTACTGAGAAATAATCAGCGCCGCCAATTTGGGATTGGTCTGCTTGATCCTGACGGGATACTGCAGTTTCTTCTCATAGACAAACATTATTTCTCCCCCCCTTCTGCGCCGTCCCAGGGCCACGGATCATTGACCCAGGTGTACTTCCCGTCCGGAGAGATATAGCGCTTGGCCAGAGGGCCGTACTGCGCCTCGTATTTCTGCCGCCCCTGCTGGGCCAGGCGCACATAGGAATTGAACAGGTCCAGCGCCTCGGCGTCATCGGGGTGGGTATCCAGATAAAGCCCCATCTCGTCGATAGCAAAGTCCAGCGCCATCAATTCGGCCATGGCCGCGGGGAGATTGGGGAAACGGGTCTGCATCTCGGCATGGAACGGCAGGCGCAGGCCAGGGAACAGCGTCCCGTTTTTCAGGGCTTCGCTGTTCTCATAGCGCTTGGACTGCTCTGCCTGCATGGCGATGAATGGGTAAGCCATCGCGGCGCAGTAGTCACCCGGCAGCTTCCCTTCCGTCACCGCGCACCCGGTTTCAGGTTTGTTGTTCAAAACAACTTCCTCCTTCAAACAAAGTGGTATCTGCGTGGGAAAGAGCATGAACAAGATGCTCACTGTCAGTCTATGCGCCGCCGCAGCGCGCCGTGCCGAAAGAAGGCGAAAAAAGAGAGCGGGCTTTGAAACGCTCAAAGCCCGCTCTCTGCAGTCCGTATGGATCGATTGTGCATTACCGGGAAGATCAATCCTGCTGCCAGTTGTGATAGACGTTCTGGACGTCGTCGTTGTCTTCCAGCATGTCGATCAGCTTCTCCATGTTGGTGACGTCCTCTTCCTTTTCCAGCACGATGTAATTCTGGGGTACCATGGATATATTGGCTTCAAGGAAGGAATAGCCCTTGGCTTCCAGGGCGGCGCAGACGTCGTTGAAATCGTCGGGATCGGTGTAGATCTGGAACACGGGACCTTCGTTGGAGAAATCGGCCGCGCCGGATTCCAACGCATCCTCCATGACCTTGTCCTCGTCCAGCTCGCCCTCCTCGTTGTCGATGACCAACACGCCCTTGCGGTCAAAGGACCAGGACACGCAGCCGGTAGCGCCCAAGTTGCCGCCGAACTTGTCGAAAGCGTGGCGCACGGCGGGCGCGGTGCGGTTGCGGTTGTCGGTCAGCGCTTCCACGATCACGGCGACGCCGGCGGGGCCGTAGCCCTCGTAAACGACGCTCTCGAAATTATCGGTGTTGCCGGCGCCCAGGGCCTTGTCGATGGTGCGCTTGATATTGTCGTTGGGCATGTTCACAGCCTTGGCCTTGGCGATAACCGTGGCCAGGCGGGAGTTGTTGTTAGGATCGCCGCTGCCGCCCTCTTTGACGGCCACGATGATCTCACGGGCGATCTTCGTAAAAGCGGCACTGCGCTTTGCATCGGCCGCGCCCTTCGTCTTTTGAATATTGTGCCATTTCGAATGTCCGGACATAAATAAAAACCTCTCTTTACTGATTAGAATTTACAAAGTAAAATATTGGAACACTTCCCGATGGACGGCGGATTTCACCACTGGGAGCGTCGGATATTGGGCTTGCAGCAGCGAAACGATATAGGGGCAGACCAGATCCTCCGTCGGATAATGGCCGGCGTCGATCACGTTCAGGCCCGCCGCCTTCGCGTCCAGGAAGTCGTGATAGCCCAGATCAGACGTGACGAAGGTATCGCAGCCCGCTTCCAGGGCGTCGCGATAATAATCCCAACAGGCGCCGCCGCCGACGGCCACATGGTGCACCGGCCTGCCCGCAGACACATACCGCATCCCGCTGCAGTGCAGTGTCTTGTACACAAGGGCGAGATACTCCTCCAGCGGCATTTCCACCCGGAGCATCCCATGGCGGCCGCAGCCGTCCTCCCCCAGGGGCTGGGGATTTTCCAGCTGCAGCGCCCGGGCCAGGATGTCATTGACGCCGCCCTGGGCGATATCCAGGTTCGTATGCATGCAGATCGCTCCGATGCGGTTCTGGATCAGCTTGGTCAGGACCCGGCCCTGGGGCGTATCGTCCCGCACGTTCTGCACCGCGTGCCATTTGCAGTTCATCACCGGATGATGGGCCACGATCAGCGACGCGCCGGAGGCGATGGCTTCCTCCACCACCTCTTCCGTGATGTCCAGCGCCACCAGGACGCGCGCGACCTCCTGCTCCGTCTGGCCCACCAGAAGCCCCACGTTGTCCCAGCTCATGGCCAGTTCCTTCGGCGCGGCAGAGAACAGGAACTGTTCAATTTCTTTCGTGGTCGGCATGCGCCCACTCCTCCTTCATCTGCTGCAGCTGTGCGATCAATGGGCGCAGCTGCGCGGCTTTTTCCGCATTGCGCGCCAGAGCGGAGCGCTCCAGCCCCGCCAGCGCGCGGCCCATCTGCGCGATCATCGCTTCCAGCGCTTTTCCCTGCAGCGGGTCCCGCTCCAGCAAAACGCCGCCCCAGCAGCGCGCCGGGTCCGGCGCTTCCGGCGCGCCGCCGCCGCGCACCAGCATCACGGGAAAATAAGTATGATTCTCACACACCAGGCGCTCGTCCAGGAAGCGGTATCCGTGCTCCGCAAGATAAGCGCGCAGCAGCTCCGCCTTCGTCATCGGCTGAAGCAGCAGGCGATACGCCTCCGCGTTGACCCAGGGGGCGCTTTCCAGAATGGAGATCATGGTCTCTCCGCCCATGCCGGCGATCACAACGGTGTCGGCTTCGCCGGGCGCAATGCAGGACAGCCCGTCCCCCAGGCGAAACTCCAGTTTCTGCGCCACGCCATATTCCTCCGCAGAGCGCCGCGCATGCTCCAGCGGCCCTTCCCGCACGTCGCAGGCGATCACGCGGTCCGCCGCGCCGTTCTGGACCAGCCAGACCGGCAGATACCCGTGATCGGTGCCGACATCCGCCACGCGGCTGTGGGCAGGGATCATGCGGGCGATCACAGCCAGCCGCTCAGAAAGGACGATTTGTTTTTCCTCCGGCATCTCGCTCCACCTCATACTGTGAACAAATCAAAGCACGGATCTTGTGCAAGACAAAAACCGTGCTTTGTTCTGCTTTTCTTACTTGGCAGGCTTGTTGGCTTCTTCGTTCACCAGCGCCAGGAGCTTGTCCACATCCACGCCGTGGACCATGCAGGCCTCTTCCACCGTTTCGCCGCGGGAAGACGGGCAGCCCAGGCAATGCATGCCGATGGAAAGGAAAATGGGCGCCGTCTGGGGGGCGATATCAAGAATATCACCGATGACGGTGTCTTTCGTGATCTCGATCATCAGGAAATACCTCCTTCATTAAAACTTGCCTAAATAGTATATCCCATCAAGCTACATTTTTCAATATGCATTTTCTGCTTTTTCGCTGAAAAAAACGCTTTGGCGCAACAAATTTGCAGCGCGCGGCGCTTTGCCGCCCCGCGGCCGGCCGCGGCGGCAGCAGCGGAGCGGCAGAGAGACGCCCCTCCTCAGGGCTTGTAGACCCCGGCGATATGGATATAGCGGACGGATCGATATTGATAACTGCTCAGGCGCTTATAATCCGTATCGTTGCTGTGGGCCGCCACCAGGATCCTGGACGGCGCGATGGGGTACCGCACCGCCACAATGATCGGCGTGTGCTGATAATGGATCCCGTCGAAGGAGAGCTGCAGAAGATCGCCCGGCTCCATCTGGGACATGGACGCATCCTGTCCGACGGGACCGACGGAGCCGTCTGTTCTGGTCAGATAATCAAACAAATACGGGACCCCCGTCCACGAAGGGGATCTTTCGTTGACGTCGATATAATACCATCCGAATTCCGGCGTGAAATTCATGATCCCGCTGCCGGCGTAAAGGCATTGGGAAACAAAATTCGTGCAGTCTCCGCCGAGGTTTTCAAAATCGTAAAATTTCGGATTTCTGGCATACGCCCACCGATGGGCATAATCCACCGCCGCCTGGCGGTCATAGGGATAAAGGGTCAAAACCGCATCGCCACCTTTCCTGCTCTTCAGTTTATGCAGAGAGCAAAGCCGGTGTGCGCCGCTGGTTTTCCGAAATAGCTGTAAAGCGATTATGCTTTATATACATTGCAAATCATCACTTATTGGACATACGTGTGATTCCAAAGCGCTCACAAGAACAGCGCCACGACTGCATAGAGCAAAGCAAGGAAGGCCACGTTCAGTCCCGTAAATATCGCCAGATACTTTCCGATCTGCGCATGGTCCGTCACGCTGTAGACCTTATAGGAGATCATGCTGGCCATTGATGCGATCAGTGTGCCCAATCCTCCCAGGTTCACGCCGTAAAGGAGCGCGACGTAATTTTGGGAAAATCCCGACAGCAGCATGGCGGCGGGCACATTGCTGATGATCTGACTCAGCAGCACGCCGGCCGGCAGTTCCCGCCCGACCACCAGCGCGGAAAGGGCCGCGCTGACCGCCGGAATGTTCTTCAGGTTGCCGATGAAAATAAAGAAAAACAGGAACGTCAGCAGCAACCCATAGTCTGCATCCCACAGGATGGTATGATCCAGCAAGATCACCCCGGCAATCACGATCACCATGACGAGCCCATAGGGCAAAAGCCGCAGCACGGTGAGCAGACACAAAAAGAACAGCAGCACCCACGGAAAGATCCTGCGCTTGCGGATGTGCTGCTGCCCTGTGTCCGCCGGAACAGCCAGAGGATCGGAGCGGATAAACAGCAGCGAGACACACAGCAGCGCAAACGCCGCGATCGTCGGCAGCGCCATCACCTTCAAAAACGCCAAAGCGTGCATGCCGGTGAGGGAATAAAGATACAGATTCTGCGGATTGCCCAAGGGCGTGAAGCTGCTGCCAAGATTTGCCGCAATGGTCTGAAGGGCCACCACCGGGATAAACAGGCGCTGCAGTTTCGCCTGGGTCAGCAGCATGACGGCCAGCGGCACAAAGGTGATCAGCGCCACGTCGTTTGTGATCAGCATGCTGCTGAAAAAGCAAACGCCCACCAGCACCGCCGCCAATGCGCGGGATGTATGCACTGCCCGCAGCAGCGCCGCCGTCAGGATCGAAAACGCGCCGGAGCGTTTGAATCCTGCCACCACCAGCATCAATGACAGCAGCAGGGACAGCACGCGAAAATCGATATAAGACAGATATTCTTTTGAGACCGGGACAAAAAACGCCGACAACACCGCCAAAAACAGCGACGCATACAGGATCGGGTCCTGCTTCAGCCGGATCAGGACCGCCCGGGAAAGGGCATTCCATCGCATCATGGGGACCTACTCTTTTCTGGATCGTATTAAGGGCTCTGCAAAACTGCGCAGAACACGGGAAAAACAGGATAAATCCCGCGAAAACAAACGGTTTCGCGGGATTTATCGGGAAATTTGAACAAAGATCAGACTTTCAAAGCCGTCGCTTCTTTTTCCAGTTCCGCTCTAAACGGCTCGATCGCCGGCATCACATCGTCCCGCAGGAATTCCTCCACCTGCTGCGAGCAGCGGCCGATATAAGCCTCCGGCTTCATGTGGACCATCAGTTCTTCCTTCGTCATGCCGAATTTGGGATTCTGGGCAATGAGATCGATCAGATTGTTTTCCAGGCCCAGCTCTTTCACATTCTTTCCGGCTTCCAGGGACATTAGGCGGATCTCCTCGTGCAATTCCTGACGGTCGCCGCCGCGGAGCACCGCATCCATCATGATATTTTCAGAAGCCATGAACGGCAGCTCCGCCATGATGTGCTTTTCGATCACCTTGGGATGCACGATCAGGCCGGAAGCCACATTCAGATAAATATTCAGGATCGCATCCACCGCCAAAAACGCTTCCGGCACGGCGATGCGCTTGTTGGCCGAATCATCCAGCGTCCGCTCAAACCACTGCGTGGCCGCCGTGACGGCCGGGTTGGAGGCGTCTGCGATCACATAGCGCGCCAGGGAGCAGATCCGCTCACAGCGCATGGGATTACGCTTGTAGGGCATGGCAGACGAGCCGATCTGGTTCTTCTCAAAGGGTTCCTCCACCTCTTTGAGGTGGCACAGCAGACGCACGTCGGTCGCGAATTTGGACGCGCTCTGGGCAACGCCGGACAGCGTGGCCAAAATAGCCGCGTCGATCTTTCTCGAATACGTCTGGCCGGACACCGAGACCACTGCGTCAAATCTCATTTCCGCCGCGATCTTCTGCTCCAGCGCCTTGACCTTGTCGGTATCGCCGCCGAAAAGTTCCATAAAGCTGGCCTGGGTGCCGGTGGTTCCCTTGGAACCCAGCAGCTTCATGTGCTCGATACGGAAGTTGATCTCCTCGAGATCCATCAGCAGTTCATTCATCCACAGTGTGGCGCGCTTGCCCACCGTGACCATCTGTGCCGCCTGGAAATGGGTGAAGCCCAGGGTCGGCATGGCTTTGTATGCATCGGCAAATTTCGCCAGGGCATCCAGAACGCGGACGATCTTGCTGCGCACCTGGATCAATCCCTCGCGCATGAGGATGATGTCCGTATTGTCGCCCACATAGCAGCTTGTGGCGCCGAGGTGGATGATGCCTTTCGCCTTGGGGCACTGCGCACCGTAGGCATGGACATGGGCCATCACGTCGTGGCGCAGCTTCTTTTCCTCTTCTGCGGCCACGTCATAATTGATGTCGTCCACATGGGCCTCCATCTCCTCGATCATCTCGTCGGTGATCTGCGTCAGGCCCAGTTCCTTTTCCGCCCGGGCCAGGGCGATCCACAGCCGGCGCCAGGTCGTAAATTTCTTGTCCGGAGAGAAGAGATACAGCATTTCATCGCTGGCATAGCGGGATGCCAGCGGACTTTCATAGGTATTTTTCATAGATTCAACCTCATTCTGATTCATAGTAAAGCGCGATGCCCTGCGCCTCTTTTCCCGGCGGGACGGGCAGTCATTTCATGTCGGCGACAAACCGCTCCAGCCGATCCATGGCTTTGCGGATCGTGTCCATATCCGTCGCATAGGACCAGCGGATATACTGATCCGCGCCGAAGGCGCTGCCGGGCACGGTGGCCACCATTTCCTCCTGCACAAAAGCGGAGGCGAAATCCTCGGAGGTTTCGATCTTGTGGCCGCGGATCGTGTGACCGAAGATCTCCTGCAGATTCATCATCACATAGAAAGCACCCTCCGGCTTCAGGCAGCTGACGTGCGCAATGGCGTTCATGCGCTCTACCATATAGTTGCGGCGCTGCTCAAAGGCCTCGCGCATTTGATAGACGCTCTCCTGGCTTCCGCGGAATGCCTCGGCCGCCGCAGCCTGGGAAATGGTGCTGGGCGCCGCGGTGGAATGGCCCACGTAATTGCTTATGATCTTCGTGATATGGGCGGGCGCCGCGGAATAGCCGATGCGCCAACCGGTCATGGCATAGGCCTTGGAAACGCCGTTGACCAAAACGGTGCGCGCGCGCACCTCGTCTCCCAGAGATGCCACGCTGGTAAAGGGCTTATGATCGTAAACAAGGCAGTAATAAATCTCGTCGGCCACGATATAGAGATCGTTCTCCACGCAGATATCGCACAGCGCCTGCAGTTCTTCCCGGCTGTAGATCATGCCGGTGGGGTTGGAGGGATTGTTGAGGATGATCGCCTTGGTGCGGCCGGTAACGGCGGCGCGCAGTTTCTCCGGCGTGACCTTGAAGTCCTCCTCGTGGGTCGTGTTGATCACCACTGGAACAGCGCCGCACATGCGGATCATCTCGATATAGCTGACCCAGTAAGGCGCGGGCAGGATCACTTCATCGCCGGGATTGAGCAGGCACTGCAGCGCGATGTACAGGCTGTGCTTTGCGCCGCTGGCTACAGCGATCTCCGCAGGGGTATAGGTCAGGCCAAAATCCTCCTGCATCCGCTGGCAGATGGCCTCCTTCAGTTCCTGGGTACCGGAGGCGGCGGTATAGCGGGTCTGGTTTTCCTCGATGGCGCGGATGCCGGCGGCCTTGATGTGCTCCGGTGTGTTGAAGTCCGGCTCGCCGACGCCAAAGCCCAGCGCGTCCTTCCCCTCGGCTTTCAGCTGCTTATAGAGATTATTGATCGCCAGCGTCTTGGACGGTGCAATAGCAGATGCGATCCTGGATAATTCCTTCATAAGAGGTCCCTCCCTATTTCAGATCAAAAACATATATATTATAATATCCTTCCGGCTGCTTTGCAAGAAATATGTCCCTTTTTCCACCAAAGCCTCCAAAAAATATCTCCTGTATTCCGAAAAATACAGGAGATATCGGGGATCAATTAGTCATATTTTTGCGATAGATCTGATAAAGGCCGTCCATCACGAGATTCTTGTCATAGGTGATCTCGTTCTTGCAGTACTGCACGATCACCGGCGCGTTGGGACCGGTGATGACGAGGGAAGCCTTCTTCCCCGTTTGGGCCTGGATGCGCTCGATGATACCGTCCATCATGGCCGCCGTGCCGTATACGATGCCGGACTGCATGCAGTCCTCGGTATTCTTGCCGATCAGGGAAACGGGTTTGACGAAGGATACGTCCGGCAGCTGGGCCGTGCGCTTGGAAAGGGCCTCCAGCGAGACCGTGACGCCCGGAAACAGCAGTCCGCCTTCAAAGCTCTTCTTCTCCGTGATATAGCAGAACACCGTCGCCGTGCCCATGACGATCATGATGATGGGCGGCTCAAATTTCTGGATGGCCGCCACCGCGCCGCATACCAGATCCACGCCCAGCTGAGTATGGATCTCTGTGCGGATATTCAGTCCCGTTTTCACGCCGGGGCCCACCCGGATGGGCGCTTTGCCGAACAGCCGCGTCAGCGCCTTTTCGATGCCGAAATTCATCGGCGGCACAACGCTGCAAAAAATGCTGCCGCTGACGCTCTTCAAATCGTAACGATAAAGCTGAAATAAATTCATCAGATCGATCGCGATCTGGTCGGCCGTCTTTGATTTATCGGTATCGAGCACCGCCAAAAACTTCAGCGCGCCCTGTTCGTCAAATAAGCCGACGGACATCGTCAGGTTGCCTACATCCAAAGCAAGCAGCATATCGGTCTCCTTTCCAGATCTCACAAAAACGTTATTTTTCCAGTGCCTCGCAGATCAGCGCGCCCATTTTCCTGCAGCCCACCAGCTTTTCTGCGCTGCCCATGGTGTCGGCAGTGTGCCAGCCAGCGTCCAGGACCTCGTCCACCGCCTTTTCAATGGCGGCAGATTCCTCCGGCAGATCGAAGGAATACTTGAACATCATGGCAACGGACAGGATCGTGGCAATGGGATTCGCCTTGTCCTGACCGGCGATGTCGGGTGCGCTGCCGTGGATCGGCTCATACAGCGCCGGCGCGCTGCTGCCGATAGATGCGGAGGGCAGCAGGCCCAAGGACCCCGTCACCATGCTGGCCTCGTCGGAGAGGATGTCGCCGAACATGTTTTCGGTCACGATCACGTCGAATTGGGAAGGATCGCGCACGAGCTGCATGGCGCAGTTGTCCACCAGCACGTCCTCCAGCTCCACATCGGGATAATCCGCCGCGATGCGGTGCATGGTAGCGCGCCACAGGCGGGAGGTCTCCAGCACGTTGGCCTTATCCACGGAGGCGACGCGCTTGCGCCGCTTCCGGGCCAGCTCAAAGGCCCGGCGGCCGATGCGCTCGATTTCCATTTCGCTGTAGGCCATCAGGTCGGTGCATTCGACGCCGCGGTCCTCGGTTTCATAGCGGCCGCGCTTGCCGAAATAGATGCCGCCGATAAGCTCCCGCACCATCATGATGTCGATGCCCTTCTCCGCGGTTTCCTTTTTCAGCGGAGAGGCGTCCACCAGGGCAGGACGCAGCGTGGCATGGCGCAGATTGGCATACAGGCCCAAATCCTTGCGGATGGCCAGCAGCGCCGTTTCCGGCCGCTGCTCGGCCGGTTTGTCCGGTCCCCACTTTGGCCCGCCCACGGCGCCGAGCAAAACAGCGTCGCAGGCCCTGCACTTTTCAGCGGTCCCCTCTGGATAGGATACACCATATTTGTCCGTGGCGCAACCACCCAGATCCACTTCTGTATAAGAAATCGTATGTCCGAACTTTTTGCCCACGGCGTTCATCACGCCGACGGCCTGCTCCACGATCTCCGGGCCGATGCCGTCGCCGCGGATCAATGCGATTTTATATTCCATGGTTTTTCCTCTTTTCGATGGTTTTATTTGGCAAGGCCTCGCTTTTTCAGCGAATTCATCAGTCCGCCCGCCGCGATGATCTCCTCCACAAAAGCGGGGAACGGCGCGCTCTGATACGTTTTGCCCTTCGTTTTATTCGTGATAACGCCGGTGGAGAAATCCACGTCGATCTCGTCACTGGCCGCAATGTCCTCCGCCGCCTCCGGGCACTCCATGATCGGGAAGCCGATATTGATGGCGTTGCGGTAAAAAATGCGGGCAAAGCTTTTGGCAATGACGCACTTCACGCCGCAAGCCTGGATGGCGATGGGCGCATGCTCCCGGGAGGAACCGCAGCCGAAATTCGCGCCGGCCACGATGAAATCGCCCTGCTGGACGGTCTTTGCAAAATCGAGGTCGATATCCTCCATGCAGTGCTTGGCCAGCTCGCTCTTCTGGGGCGCGTTGAGGTATCTTGCGGGAATAATCACATCGGTATCGATGTTGTCGCCGTATTTATAAACTTTTGCCATGGTCGTTTCCTCCTTTTATTCCACTTCCGCGGGCGAAGCCACACAGCCCTTGATGGCGGACGCCGCCGCCACGGCGGGGCTGGACAGAATGATCATCGAAGACGTGGGACCCATTCTGCCCACAAAGTTGCGGTTCGTGGTGGAAATGGCCCATTCGTTGTCTGCCAGAACGCCCATATGGCCGCCGAGGCAGGGGCCGCAGGTGGGCGTGGAAACGGCGCAGCCGGCGTTGATAAACGTTTCGACCAGGCCCTCCTTTACTGCCTGGAGATAACACTCCTGGGTGGCCGGGATCACAATGCAGCGGATGTTGGCGGCCACGGTCCGGCCCTTCATGATCTCCGCCGCTTCCCGCAGATCCTGGATGCGGCCGTTGGTGCAGGAGCCGATCACGACCTGGTCGAGATGCATGCCGGCCACTTCGTCCACCGTTTTGGTGTTGGAGGGCAGGTGCGGCATGGCCACCGTGGGCTTGAGGGTATCCAGGTCGATGGTGACCGTACGGGCATAAACGGCGTCTTCATCCGCTTCAAACGCCTGGTAGGCGCGGCTTGTGCGGCCGGAAAGGTAAGCGATTGTTTTTTCGTCCACCGGGAAAATGCCGTTCTTGGCGCCGCACTCGATGGCCATGTTGGAGATGGTGAAGCGGTCGTCCATGGAGAGGTCCGCCACGCCTTCGCCGGTAAATTCCAGGCTCTGATACAGCGCGCCGTCCACGCCGATCAGGCCGATCAGGTGCAGGATCACGTCCTTGCCGCTGACATAACGCTGCTTTTTGCCTTTCAGCACCACTTTGATGGCCTGGGGCACCTTGAACCATGCGGTGCCCGTCGCCATGCCCGCCGCCATATCCGTGGAGCCGATGCCCGTGGAGAAGGCGCCCAGGGCGCCGTAGGTGCAGGTGTGGGAATCGGCGCCGATGATGCAGTCGCCGGGCAGCGTCAGGCCCTTTTCCGGGAGCAGGGCATGCTCGATGCCGACGGTGCCCACGTCAAAGAAATTCTTGATCTCATGCTTTTTGGCAAAATTCCGCGCCGTGGCGCACAACTGCGCCGCCTTGATGTCCTTGCAGGGCGTATAGTGATCCAGCACGATGGCGATCTTGTTTTTATCAAATACCTCCGTCAATCCGGCATCCTCGAATACGCCGATGGCCACAGGGGTCGTGATATCGTTGCCCAGCACCAGGTCCAGCCTGCATTCGATCAGCTGCCCGGCCTCCACATGATCCAGCCCCGCGTGGGCTGCCAGGATCTTCTGGCTCATTGTCATTCCCATATAAACACACTCCCGTTCACGTTCTTTTGATGTGTTTATTATGGCACAGTTCCTTGCGACAGAATGTAAACTATGTTACAATTAAGAAAATTTCTCCAAAGCAGGTGGTTTTTTGCAGCATCAGTACGAGTATTTCATGTCCGACACGCTGGACCTGCCGAAGGATGTGTGGCTCCCCTTCTCCGCCGCGGGCCAGCCCCTATCCTACCCCAAGGGAAAGCTGCTCTACAGCCAGGGCGAACAGGCCGACTGCTTTTATTATCTGTGCGCCGGACGGATCAAAACATTCATCAGTTCCACAGACGGCAACGAGCGCTTGCTGACCATCTATAAGAAAGGCGATATCCTGGGCGAAGCCTCCTTTTTTGACGGCCGTCCGCGGGTATCCTCCGCCCAGCTGATGACCGACGCGCGCGTCGTCTCCATCGACCGCCCCGCTCTGGAGCGCTGCCTTCGCCAGTCCCCCGACCTGACCTTCTCCCTGCTCAAATACCTCTCCGCCACAGTGTGGATGCTCTCCACCCATCTGGACGCCGCCTCCTTCCTGCCGGCCGACGTGCGCATCGTCCGCCTGCTGCTGAACATGGACCCCGGCGGGGAGCACCGCATCGCCTGCACCCACGAGGAGCTGAGCTACACCCTGGGTTTGAGCCGCGTGACGGTCAGCCGCGTTCTGAGCGCCCTGGCAAAACGGGGTTGGATCCGCCCAGGCTACCGGAGCGTCACGCTGACAGATCTTGACGCCATGGAGCGCATGGTCACGGATATCCAATAAAAAGGGAAAAGGACGCGAGCGCCTGCGAATCTCGCGTCCTTTTTTGCGGACTCAGCGCACCATCAGCCCCACGAGCCGCTGGAGCATCGCCGCCGCTTCCACCCGGGTGGCGGTCCCGGCGGGGTCCAGCGTCCCTTCCGGCCGGCCGGCAAGAATGCCGCTGTCCACGGTCCAGGCCACTGCATCCCGCGCCCAATCGGATACACTGCCGCTGTCGCTGAAGCTGCGCAGCGTATCCCTGCCGCCAGTGCGCATGCCCTGCGTTTTCGCATAGCGGTAAAGCATCACCGCCAGCTGTTCGCGGGTGATGGGCGCATCGGGCCGGAAGCTGCCGTCCGCGTAGCCCACAACGATCTCTTCCGCCGCGGCCCAGGCCACCGCTTGGGCATACCAGGCGTCTGCGCCGACGTCAGAAAAATCGCTCTGCCGCGTCTCCCCCTCCGCTCCTTCCAGGCGGCAGAGGACCGTGGCCAGCATACTGCGGCTCAGCGTCGTGTTTGGGGCAAAGCGATCCGCGGCCACACCGCGCAGCAGTTCCCGCCCGGCAACAAAATCCACCGCGTCAGCATACCACGCATCCTGCGCGACATCCGCAAAGGAATTCGTATATGTGACCAGCCGGACGGAAGCGTCCTCTTCCAAAAGGAAGCGGATCTTCCCGTCTTCCAGCGCCGATTTTTTCAAGACCTTTTCGGTTCCGTCCGCATACACGATGACCACAATCTGCCCCGGTTCGGCGGAAAGCGTCACGCGCTGGGGGCCGCTGCTGTTCTTGGGCAGCGTGATCTCATACACGCCCCTGCCGCTGTTCCACACCACTTCCGCCCCGGCCTCTTCCTCCCGGCCGGGCTGGGTCGAACTGCTCCAATCGTCGTTTTCATAGCCGTTTTCCTTCTCATAATCCTCGGTATAGAACACCTGGATCGTGTCCCCGTCATGGAGGCCGCAGGCGGCCATATACACGTTGGGGATAGTCCCGTTGACCCGGTAGAGCCAGCCGGAATTTTCACCCATGTCTTCTTCGGCCAGAATATCTCCATTCGGTTTGGTAATGGAAACGATGTAAGTCCCCCGTTCCCGTGTGTAAGTATAGCCATTCTCCGAAAGCACCTGCTGGAATATATCATAAACCGTTTTCTGCTCATCCAGGCCGGTGAGCGTGACCGGCGCAATCCAGGTACCCTCCGGGCCAACAAGGGTAAAAGTCACATCAACGGTTTCCTCCACCGGAATTGTGCTGGCGGGATTTTTGGTGCCGCGCACCAGAACGGTGGCCGTATCGTTTTCCGAAACAGCACTGCCGGTTTTCGCCGCTGCAGCTGTTCTGGCCGATACAGCGGATTGGGACGCCGTTTCCGCCGTCACCGGCTGATAATACAGATCCTGCAGCGCTTCGTACTGTGCATATTTCACCGGGTCGCTCTGATACAGCTCCCCATATCGTCCCAGGGTTTCGCTGGAAAGATAACTGGTAATTGTCACCGCCTTGGCTTCGCTTTGACGCGTCACTTCCAGGGTTTCATGGGCAATAACGCCGGGGTTGCTGGATCGGAACAAGCGCCAGGCCTCCAGTTCTTCCCAGCCTTCAATCGGCGTGGGAACGATGCCGCTGCCTTTCATATCCTTTGCGTCCCGCACCCAGACCAGCTGTCCGCTTTCACCCTCGTAAACCTCAACAAAAGGCGTCAGGTCATAGCGCACATCATCTTTGGCCGCATTCGCGCCATTGTTCAGGCCGTTAAAATAGTTGGCTTTCACTTTTTCCATCAGCGCCAGTTCCGCGTCAATCTCCTCCTGCGTCAGCGCAGGCACATAGATTTTGAATTCTTTAGACGCCGTAATGCTGGTATCCCTGTCATGGAGGGTCACGGTAATGGTAGCGGAAGCTGCCTCCTGACCCACGCCGGGGCGATACACCCAGAACCGGGCGGCGTTGTTGACATCAGGGGCTGTAATCACATCGGCACAATTGCTGGAAAGCGTAACCGGATAATATTTCCCATCCACGCCAAAATCCCGGGTAGTGGGCAGCTGAATGTCGTTGACAGCTGTGTAACTCCCGTCTGCATTGCGCTGCAGCTGTTCTCCGGTTACTGCATCGGTCAGGCCCTTAGTGGCAAAACCGGCGTCCAGTTTTGCCATCAGCGCAGCGCGGATGGTGTCTGCATCTTCCTCCGTCATCGCCGGAACGGTCACTTCATAGCTCTGATACAGCACAATCGGCCGTTCGTTTCCGCCGACGTCGTTGGTCAGCTGAAACGTAAACGCAGCAGTCAGCGTGACCTTCTGTGCCGTCTCTCCCGGTTTGACAACACCGATATAAGGCGCAAACAACTCATCGGAAGAAGACTGAGTTTCGCTGCTGATGGAAATCACATCTTCATTGGAAGATTCCCAGGAAATCAGCGTCCAGGTCTTCCCATCCACCGCACGGGGAAGTGTGAGATTCCCGGTAACGGAGGAAGCCGTATCTCCCTCTGCCAAAATGCTTTCCAGGGTGACCTGATTCAGAATTTCCTGTTTCATGGCCGTTTCCACTTTCTCCGCATCCCAGTAGAGGAGCACGGGGACAGGGCCAAAAGAAAGCTTTGCGCCGTCTTTTTCCAGCAAAAACGTCACCTGACAGCGGCCGAAATGAATTGCCGGCGCAGCGTTGGGGTCCGTGTAAAAATAAGTGACGTCGCCGTTTTCCGCAATGCCTGCGCCGCCATACTCTTCAACGACCGATTGCACGGAAACCTCGATGCCGTCAAAGCCTTCCGCTTTCAAATCGCTTTGCAGCATTTCGTTGAGATTGATGTCCTCGCCGTAAACCGGATAGAGTTTGTACCATTCTCCCAAAGACGCCGCAGCCTGTTGGAGCACAGACTGCCGATCCGCATCCACCGCCGCCTGGGACCAGACAACAACGGAAAACGCCTTGGTCTCTGTTTTCCCTCCATAGGACAGCGTCGCCGTCAGCGTGACGGTTTCTTTGCCCTCGTCAGGCAAGGTCACCGTGCCATCGGCGGAAATGACAAGCGGGTTGCTGCTTTCCCATGTGATGGCAGAGCCATTTTTGCCCCGCTCAGGCAAAGTCAGCTTTGTATTGTCCGCCCGCAACTCTTCCGGAAGCGTCAGCGCATCCCGGTCGGCGGAAAGAATACCGTCCGCTTTTTCGGCAATCTGAATGGGCCGCGGCGGCGTTTTCTCCTCGCCGTTGTAGATACATTTGAAATACAAATAATCCCCCGCCAGATTCTCCGGGACAACCAGCGTCCGCGCCGGCGATTCCAGCGGTACGAGCTTGTCGTAGTCCAAATAATCCTCTTGTTTCAGATAATACCACTGCACTTGAACCTCGGGGAACTGGTCATAGTCGTATTCTTCTCCGCCCAACGTGTTGATTTGTGCCCAAACCGTCTGGCCGGCCGCCACGGTTCCTGCAATCTCCACGGTGGTGACAAAGGGCATCACTGTAAGTTCTATCTCATCCGAATAGTCTCCCGCCGTGGCCCGGACGGTCGCTTTGCCCGGCTGCAGCGCCTGAACGATGCGCACATTGTCCGACGCGCCCGGATTCTGCACCTGGCGCAGCGCGACAACGCCCTCGCCGCTGATCAGCTCCCAGGTAACCGCGGGTTCTTCCTCCATATTTTTGTATGCGACAGTCAGCGTGCTCGTCGGCTTGTCGCCGCTGTTGGTATCATACAGCACAGCGGAGCCGGTGATCTCTATGGCGGGCTCCTGCTGCACAGGCCCTGTCCCCGCCTGCCAGGCCAGAATGGGCCAGCCGCCGTTGATGTTGCCGCTGTCGGCAGCAAAAGCGGAACCCAATTTTTCCGCCAGCCCATCGGCGCCGGAAATCTGCGCGCAATTTGTGACGGATCCTGTGCCCGCTCCGGTGGCCGTGTGTTGGTAATAGCAGTTGGTCAGGCTGGCGGATGTATATAAAAAGTCGCAGATATCTGCGGCGGTGCTGCTGCCGGTCACCGCGCCGATATTGTAACTGTTGGCTGCGGAGCAGTTGTTCTGCAGCTGCGCAGCAATGCCGCCGGCGCGGGAAGCGCCGCTGATTTCCCCGGTATGATAGCAGTCGGAGATTGCGGTATATTTGGCATAGCCAACGATGCCGCCGGCATAACCGCCGCTGGTGACGCTGCCCGCATGGAAGCAGCCTGTAATGGCCGCTGTCTGCGTCTTGGTGTTTCCGGCATAGCCGGTGATACCGCCGGCATAACCGCCGTTTTTCGTGCAGCTTACCGTTCCGGTAAACGAGCAGTTTTCAATCGTGCCCGACTGCACCTGACCCACAATGCCGCCCACATAATTGCCCGAGGAGGCCACGCTGCCCTCCACCTGCAAATTTTTGATGGTGGCGCCGTTGATCCGCCCGAACAGGCCCTGATACGATGCGCTGCTGTCGATGGACAATCCGCGGATGGTGTGGCCGTCTCCGTCAAAGGTGCCGGCATAAGCGCTGCTGACATACCCATCGGCCGGGGCAAAGGGCTCCCACGGTTCCTTTTGCAAATCGATGTCCGCCGTCAGTTTTGCGCAAAGCCCGGCGTTCGGGTTCTCTCCATCATCCGCCGCCCCTCCTGCGACCAGGTCCCGAAACGCCTTCAAATCCGCTGCGTCTGCAATCAGGTACGGTTCTCCCGCCGTCCCGCTGCCCTGCAGCGCGCCTTCTGCCGCCCAGGCCGTTCCGGGAAGCAGTCCCAGCATCAGGGTCAGGGCCAGCAAAAGGCTCAGGCATCTGTGTTTGCGTTGTTTCATATTTTTTCTCCTTTCTTCCAATCAGCGCCGCCTGCCCTTGTGCCCCTTGTTTGCAGCAAAAAGCCGCGGCAGAGAAGGTTTTCTCTGCCGCGGCCGACTTTTCCACGGGCATTTTCGGGCATGCTGACGCAAGCCCAACGCGATTCATCATAGGTCTTCCGGCTCGTGCGGTGTGGGGCACAGGATGCTCCGCGGCCGACGCTCCGCCTTCTCAGGACTGCTCCCAATGACCGGCTCACGCCACGAACGGCAGCCTCCCGCACATACGGCAACGGGTATTGCTCCGGGTTCTCACCGGATTCCCTCATCCCCGCCTCTGCCGCGGGGCAGACACGAGGTCATGATGCTGTTTGGACAGCATTCTATTATAGAGAACTGTCCCGCCATTGTCAATCTCTCCCAGAAGGCCGCATTCCGCATGGTGCAGGCGCATTTCCGGCCTCCGCCGGCAAAAAAGCGCTCCGGCGGCAGGCGCAGAACGCCTTGCCCCGGAGCGCTGGATTCACAAAATGATGCAGATCAGGCCGCCGCTGCCTTCGTTGATGATGCGCTGCAGTGTTTCCTGCAGCTTTTTCCGGGCATCCTCCGGCATGCGTTTGAGCTTGCCCTGCAGGTCCTCGCTGACCAGCTCATGGAAGGACCGCCCGAAAATGTTGCTCTGCCAGATCTTGCTGGTATCCCCCGCAAATTCCTCCAGCAGGTAGTTCATCATCTCCTCGCTCTGCTTCTCATTGCCGATCACCGGCGAAACGGAGGTCTCGATATCGGCGCGGATCATGTGGATCGAAGGCGCGCTGGCCTTCAGGCGCACGCCGTAGCGGCCGCCCTGCTTGACGATCTCCGGCTCCTCCAGCTTCAACTCGTCGATGCTGGGAGAAACGATGCCGTAGCCCGTTTCCCGCACATCGCGCAGGGCGCCCCGGACCTTGTCGTACTCCGTTTTGATCCCGGCAAGCTCCGTCAGAAGGTTCATCAGGTCGCCGTCGTCGGCCACCGAAAAGCCGGAGCGCTCGCTGAGGGTCTGATAAAACAGTTCCTTCGGCAGCGTGACGGACGCCTTCACCACGCCGATCCCCAGTGAAATGCCCGTGATCTCGGAGGCGCTGATGTGCTCGCCCTCCGCCAGCAGGCGCACCGCCCGCTCGGCGTCGCGGATCTTGTGGATCCCCTGAGTGCCGGTTTTGATGGCGGCGAACAGGTCGCTTTTGATGGGATGGGACGATTCCAGCGTATCGATCCAGGCTGGCAGAAACAGATCCAGCTCACGCATGGGGAATTCATATAGGACCGCTTTCAGGATCGCGGTCACATCCTCGTTGCCCAGCGTCTGGCAGTTGACCGGCAGACAGCGCACGCCGTAGCGCTTCTGGATCTCTTCGGCGATGGCGGCCGTCTCCGGGTCTTCCGGGTGGGCCGAATTCAGCAGCACCAAAAAGGGCTTCCCGATCTCCTGCAGTTCCGAGATCACCCGCTCTTCCGCTGGCGCATAGTTGGCGCGGGGGATGTCGGTGATGCTCCCGTCCGTCGTCACCACAATGCCGATGGTGGAATGCTCCGCAATGACTTTCCGAGTGCCCACCTCCGCCGCTTCCGTCATGGGGATCTCGTGGTCAAACCAGGGCGTCGTCACCAAGCGCGGTTTATCCTCTTCCTCCATCTGGCCCACGGCGCCCTCCACCAGATAGCCCACGCAGTCGATGAGCCGGACCGCGCACACCGCGCCGCCGTCCAGTTTAATCTCCGCGGCCTCCTCGGGAACAAATTTTGGCTCCGTGGTCATGATCATCCGGCCGGACCCGCTCTGGGGCAGTTCATCCTTCGCCCGTTCGCGGCGGTACACATTTTCGATATTCGGCAGCACCTGCGTTTCCATGAACCGCTTGATAAATGTGGACTTCCCGGCCCGCACGGGCCCCACGACGCCGATATAGATATCCCCGTCGGTCCGGAGGGCGATATCCTCATAAATCTTTTCCGTTTCCATATCCACCCTCCTCAGCGCTTTCTCGGGATCAGGAGCATCTGGCCGGCGGCGCAGCCGCAGTCCTCCGCCAGATCATTGGCCGCCCGAATGACCTCCGTTGTGGTCGAATACTGCTTGGCGATCTCCCACAAGCTCTCATCTTCGTCAAATACCTTCAAAACGATGGACGGCAGCTGGCTGGTATCCTTTGGGTGCTCCGTATCTACGCTCAGTTCCGTGAGCCCCAGCAGCTGCCGCCGCTCGGCGGATTCGGCGGCGAAATCCGCCGTGAAGCGCACCTCGATCCCGCCGGAGGAAAGGGCGGTGGACAAGTCCCCTCCGTAGCGCACCCGGGCGCTGCACCCGCAATCCGCAGGCACCTCCGCGCGGCAGGAGCACTCGATCTGCCGCTCCGCGATCAGCGGAACGCCTCCCTCATCCAGGAACAGCAACTTCACATGGGCCATCGTCTGCAAAACCGCCGTGTTTTCCTCCCGGCTGACGGCGACTTCATCGAAGTGTACCGCGGCGGACAATACCGCCGACGGCACGACGCCCACTTCGACGACCTGCCGCACCGATTGGCGGCAGTGAACGGCGCTGACTTTTCCGGTACACTGCAGCGTTTCCATCCTGGGCGACACGTTATACACCGTGCTGTACACATCGCAGATACAGTGGGCCGTCACCTGGCAGCGCATACAGGCCTGCGCCATGAGGTAAACGGCCACGGTCACGCGATGACGGTCGTCCGGGTTTTCATCGCTGCCGATGTGATAATCCATGCCGGACAGCTGCAGCGTCACCGCCGCATCGGCGTCCTCCGGCGTTTCCTCGATCTCCAGAATCTGCGAAAAGGGCAGCTCCGCCGCCGCCGAGGCGATGCCCTGCTGCTCGGTGCGGTAAAGCAGCTCCGTCAGCAGCACGCCCTTCACGATCAGCTTGGTGCCGAAGATCTTGGTCTCCTGCACGCTTGGGATCACGCTGGAGGTCAGGATCTCCTGGATCGCCTCTTTTCCGGACGGGATCGCGATCTCATCTGTAAAGGCAAAATCCTTTTCGGCATACGATGTGATCAAGTGCAGCTCCTCGTTCCGCGCCATCTGGGCGATCCCCAGAGCGGGATCGGATACGATCTGGCTGCTGAAATCCGCCGTACACCGCCGCAGTCCCTGCAGCTGCACCGTCAGCAGGACCCGGGTGAAGATCTTGCGCGGGTTCAGGCTTTTGGTCTCAATGGTCTGGATCGCCGCCTTGACAAACAGGGATTGACAGGATTCAAATTCCGGATTGGATAAAGACGTGTTGAAAGGAAGCACAAATTCCAGATTGCGGATGCCGGTCTCTTCCTCGGGCGTGAAGAGGACCGTCACCTTGACCGAGCCGGTCACAATCGCCTTATCGCCCTGGATATCCTTGCTCCGCAAAAACACTTTCCCGTCCGAATCGATGATCCTGGCGATATCCGGGCAGTAGTCCGGAACGATCGTTTCCGTGGATTCCTCGTGAACAGTCGTCGAGACCGTGCTGAACTCATAAAAGCGCAGCAGTTCCTTTTTTAGTTCAAGTTCCATATTTGTCCTCCCCCGATGTTCAGTTCCAATGGAATGTATGAACCGCCGGGGGGATTTATTCACGCCATGTGGAAAATCCTCTTGAGAATGCCGCACAAAAACTTCGGGGACTTGACAATCACGATCTTCATACCTTGCTACGCGCTCCTTTCCCGTTACCGCTGCATGCAGCCCAGGCCGCAGGCAATCAGCAGAAATGCAATCACGAACAGCAGTGCGCCCACCGGAAATATGGCTGTGATCAGAATCCCAAGGCCCAATGCCAGCGCACAAATGCCAATGAAAGTGTTTTTACCACACATAACAGCTACCTCTTTCCTGCGCATCTCCGTTCTGTACCAGTATATACATCGCCGCGCGCCGATGTTCCGCCGTGTCTCTGTCCGCAAACGAGAAAAGCCCGCGGAAAGCAGGTGCTTTCCGCGGGTCCTGTTTGTCATTTCGATCGATCGGGCGGCCCTCAGGCCCCTTCCACTTCCGCGATCGTCGGGATGGAGTTCGCCGCGCCGGGGCGGGAGACGGTGATGGAGGAAGCCTTGGCGGCCAGGGCCAGGGCCGCGCCAGGCTCCTGCCCTTCCAGATAGGCTTTCAGGAAAAAGCCGGTAAACGTATCGCCTGCCGCAGTGGTATCCACCGCCTTCACCGGGATGATCCCCTGGCGGTAGATCTCCCCGTCTTTCATGCAGCAGGAGCCTGCGCTGCCCAGCGTCAGCACCACCAGCGCCTTGGGATGGTTCTCCCGGAACCAGGCGAGGATCTCGTCAGCCGATTCATGGCCGCTGATCTGGGCGCCTTCCACTTCATTGATAAAGAACACATCGATCTTGCCCCAGTCGCAGCTGTCGAGGTAGGCGTCGAAAGGTGAGGGATTCAGCACGATCTTCATGCCCTTTTCATAGGCCTTGTCGATGATCTTGTCGAGGTCGTTGATCTCATTCTGCAGCACGATCACATCCCCTGCGCCAAAATGGGAGAACACTTCCTCCCGATATTCCGCGCTGATGCAGCGGTTGGCGCCGCCGAAAAGCAGGATGCAGTTCTGGGCGTGCTTGTCCACCTGGATAAAGGTATGGCCGCAGGGGCCGTCGATCTTCCGCACCAGCGAAGTGTCCACGCCGTTGTCCGAAAGCACGCGCAGCAGCATCTCGCCGTCGTTGTCATTGCCGACCTGGCCGGCGTGATAGGTGGGCAGGCCGGCCTTGGCCAGGGCGACAGACTGGTTCAGCCCCTTGCCGCCGGCAAATACGTTGCGCCGGGTAGAACTCTGCGTTTCGCCGGGCACCAGAATATGGTCCACATTGTAAACATAGTCGACATTCAGCGATCCAAAATTCAAAACTTTCATAGTTCCCCTCCTGAACGTAAGTTTTCTATGCCCACTATACCAGAGGACACCGCCCAGCGCAAGCGTCCGCTGTCCCGTAGCGCAAGATTTTGCTCTCTTTGAAAAAAAGTAAAATTTTTAGGAGAAAAATGCTTGCTTTTCGGAAAATGTTGTGCTAATATATAAAAGCTGTCTGCATATGCAGGCAAATCAAGGTTCCAGCAAGGAGGTGCAACGGATGGCTAAGTGCGAGTTTTGCGATAAGGGTGTTACTTTCGGTATCCAGGTTTCCCACTCCCACAGACGTTCCAATCGTCCCTGGAAGCCCAATGTGAAGCGCGTTAAGGCAATTGTTAACGGCACGCCCCGCCATGTATATGTTTGTACCCGGTGTTTGCGTTCCGGCAAAGTTACCAGAGCGGTCTGATCAAACAAACATAAAGCATCAAAAATCCCACTCGGCTGAGTGGGATTTTTTACTGCACTTTTTCAAATTTTTCAAAAAGCAGCCGGCGTCTCCTTCTCGGGAGCGCCGGCTGCCGCGCTATAAGGATCACCAGCTGGCGTCCTCGATCTCGTGCTTCTTGTCCCGGCACATCAGCTCCCGCAGGACCTCTTTGGGAGCGCGGCCGTTGTAAAGGACCTGGTATGCGCCTTCCGAGATCGGCATTTCAATGCCGTATTTCCGCGCCAGCGTGCGCACGGTATCCGTGGCGTAATAGCCCTCCACTACGCCGCCGACTTCTTTCAGCGTCTGCTCGATGGAAAGGCCCTTGCCGATCATGATGCCCGCCCGGTGGTTGCGGGAGTGCATGGACGTACAGGTGACGATCAGGTCACCCACGCCGGCAAGGCCCGCGAAGGTCTCCTTCTTGCCACCCATGGCGACGCCCAGGCGCGCCGTTTCCGTCAGGCCGCGGGTCATGAGCAGGGCACGGGTATTGTCTCCGTAGCCCAGGCCGTCGCACACACCGTAGCACAGGGCGATCACATTTTTCAGCGCCGCCGCCAGCTCCACGCCCACGATGTCGGGGCTGGAATAGATCCGGAAACGTTCGTTCATAAAGATATCCTGCACCTGTTCGGCGGCTTCCCGCTCCACAGAGGCCGCGACACAGCCCGTCGGGACGTGCCGCCCCACCTCTTCGGCGTGGGAAGGGCCGGACAGGGCCACGATCCGGCAGCGATGGCCGGTCTCTTCATCGATGACCTGGCTCAGCCGCAGGGAGGTGTCCTTTTCGATGCCCTTGGAAACAGAGACCACCAGCGTGCCGCTGCGGAGATGAGGCGCGGCCTTTCTGGCCGTTTCCCGCACCGCGAAGGACGGTGTGGCAAACACCACCAGCTCCTTGTCCGCCACGCAGGAGATGTCCGACGTACACTCCAGCCGTTCCGGCAGCGGGACCCCTTTCAGAAGCGGATTCTCGCGCTTTTCCCGGAGGGTCTCCGCCTCCTCTTCAGAAAAGGACCACAGCGTTACATCGTGGCCGTTATCCAGCAGCACCAGGGCCAGAGCCGTGCCCCAGCCGCCGCTGCCCACAACTGCAGCTTTCATTTCTTTTCCGCTTCCTTTCTATGTAGACTGAATTTATTTTCCGTTCCGTGGAGCAGGCGCACGATATTGGCGCGGTGGGCAAAAAACACCAGGCCGCCCGCCACGGCGCCCAGGCATTCATAGGCGACATTGTGGTAAACAAACCACAGTACGACGACAAAGGTGACGACCGCGCCGATGGAGCCGAGGGATACATAGCGCGTCAGAAATACGAGAACGAAAAAGACGCCCAGGGCAATCAGCGCGACCCGCCAATCCACCAGGAGCAGGGCCGACACGCCGGAAAGCACGCCCTTCCCGCCCTTGAACTGGAACGTGATGGGATACATATGCCCCAGCAGGACAAAAATCGTGGCCCAGATCTTTCCAAGCATCGCCAATTCTTCCTGGGAAACGCCGCTCGAAAACAGATTGATCAGAAACACGTTGAGGTCGCTGCCAAACAGCACGCCGCCTGCGATCACCGCCAGCATCGCCTTGAGGATATCGCAGGCCAGAACGCCCACGACGCCTTTCGTCCCGTAGGTCCGATAGAAATTCGTCAGCCCCGCGTTTCCGCTGCCGTGGGTGCGGATATCGTCGCGGAAAATATATTTGGAGACCAGGATCGAACCGTTAACACAACCCAGAAGATAGGCCAGAGCCGCCGTACCGATAACGAGCATGACCGGTCCCAAAACCGACACATGCAGTTCCATTTCGACCGACATCAGCCTTCCTCGCCTTTCTGCCGAATCGACAGCACGATGGGCGTCCCCTCCAGGCCGAATACCGCTCGGAGCTGATTTTCAATATAGCGCTGATAGGAATAGTGGAACAGACGGCTGTCGTTGCAGAAGCACACGAAATGGGGCGGCTTGACGCCCACCTGGGTCATATAATAGATCTTCAGGCGGCGGCCCTTGTCCGTGGGCGGCTGGACGCGGGTCTGGGCATCGGCCAGGACATTGTTCAGCATGCCGGTGGTGATGCGCATGGCGGACTGCTCGTTCACATAATTGATCAGGTCAAACAGCCACTCCACCCGCTGCCCCGTCAGGGCGGAGATGAACACCACCGGGGCATAGGTCATATAGGCGAGGTCGCGGCGCACCTGCTCGCGGTAGGTGTCCATGGTCTTGTCGTCCTTGTCCACCGCGTCCCACTTGTTGACTACGATGATGCAGGCCTTGCCCGCGTTGTGGGCCATGCCGGCCACCTTTGTATCCTGCTCGGTCACGCCCTCCTGCGCGTCGATCATAATGAGGCACACATCCGAACGCTCGATGGCCATGGTGGCGCGGAGCACGCTGTATTTCTCCACATTCTCCTCGATCTTGGACTTGCGGCGCATGCCGGCCGTATCGATGAAGATGTATTTTCCCTTGCTGTTGCGGAACTTGGAGTCGATGGCGTCCCGGGTCGTGCCGGCGACATTGCTCACGATCACGCGCTGCTCTCCCAGGATGCGGTTCACCAGGGAGGATTTTCCCACGTTGGGCTTGCCGATCAGCGCGACCTTGATATACTCGCTGTCCTCTTCCTCCTCCGATGGCTCCGGGAAGTAGCGGACGCAGGCGTCCAGCAAATCGCCGGTGCCGTGGCCGTGGACGGCGGACACCGGGATGGGGTCGCCCAGGCCCAGGTTGTAAAACTCGTAAATATCCGGATTCAGCGCGCCGGTGGAATCCATTTTGTTCACGCCCAGCACCACGGGTTTCCCGCTGCGCAGCAGCATATTGGCCACTTCCTGGTCCGAAGCCGTCAGCCCCGTCTTGATATCGCACAGGAAGATGATCACCGTGGCGTTGTCAATGGCGATCTGGGCCTGCTCGCGCATAAAGCTCAGGATCTGATTGTCCGTATTGGGCTCGATGCCGCCGGTATCCACCAGAGTGAAATGGCGGCCGTTCCAGTCGGCCTCGCCGTAGATGCGGTCCCGCGTCACGCCGGGCGTATCTTCCACGATGGAGAGCCGCTGGCCCACCAACTTATTGAATAACAGGGATTTTCCCACATTGGGGCGTCCGACGATCGCAACGATCGGTTTTGCCATAAGGATCCCTCTCCCTTCTATGTCAGTATTCGATCTCGAAGATCGTATCGATCAGGGAAAAGCCGTCCGATTCCGAAACCATGACCGGAACGCCCAGCTGCTTTTCCACATCTTCTACCGTATAATCATCCAGGAAAACGTTTCCGCCGTGGCGGAGCATATTGGCCGGGATCAGCAGACGCTCGCCCAGGGGCCGTCCCTTCAGCTGCGCCATGATATCCGTGGCCGTCACCAGTCCGGCCACATCGATGGTCGTGCCGAAATAGTGGTTCTCGATAGCATAGACCGTGCCCTGTACCGCCGGGCAGCGGGTCCGGGCCGTTTCGATCAGCTCCCGCAGAAACGGCGCCGCCAGACAGCCCGTAGCGATGGAAAAGGGGCGGCAGGGCGCGTCGGGCTCCATCTGCGCCAGAGCGCTCATAAATTCGTTTTCCATGCTCCGCAGCATGCCCACGCCGTTTTCCAGCTGGGCGTACCCTTCGTAGTACGCCTCCTCCGGCAAAGGCCGGTTCGCCTTGATAAAAAGCTCGTCGGCGCAGAAAAATAGGCGCGTGCCGTATTTGCGCAGGCATTCTTCGCTGAAGGGGAGCACGCAGTCCAGGATCTCGCCGGCGATTTTTTCCGTGACCGGGGGCATTTGATAAAGGCCCTTGCGGTATTTTGTGATGCCCACAGGCACGATGGCGCAGGTAGCCACACCCATGTCCGCCAGATCCTCCATCGTGCGGCGCAGCTGGCTGCCGTCGTTCAGGCCGGGGCACACCACGATCTGGCAGTTCATCACGATGCCGGCCTGCGCAAAGGCCTTCATGTATTCCAGCCCCTTTGCCGCCGCCTTGTTGCCCAGCAGGATGCTGCGCAGTTTCGGATCGGTGGCGTGAACCGATACATTGATGGGACTGATGCGCAGATCAATGATCCGCTGGGCCTCCCGTTCGCTGAGATTCGTCAGTGTGGTATAATTTCCCATCAGGAAGGAAAGGCGCGCATCGTCGTCTTTGAAATAGAGCGTATCGCGCATATTGGGCGGCATCTGGTCCACAAAGCAGAACAGACAGTGATTGGAGCAGCTGCGCTCCTCGTCCATCAGGTACGTTTCAAAATTCAGCCCGATGTCCTCGCCCTCCGCCTTGCGGATGTGGACGGTGCGCTGCGCGCCGGACGGCTCCTGCACGACCAGCGTCAGCTTGGGATCATAGCCGTAAAACCGGTAATCCAGCACATCCGCGATCTCCCGGCCGTTGATGGACAGCAGCGTTTCCCCCACCCGGAGCTTCGCCCGCTCCGCCGGCGAATGCGGATCAATGGATGTGATTTTTCCGGCCATCTTGTTCTCCCCCTCGGATCCTCTGCGCCAGGGCGCGCCTTGTCTCTTTTATTATATTATATCCGGTTTTCACCGCCGCCGCAATGCAAAAATAAAGAGGGGAAGAATTCTGTTCTTCCCCTCTGCATTTCACAAAGCAAACTTACTTTTCAGCGTCAGCCTGGACTGCCTTGACCTGACGGCCATTGTAGTAACCGCATTCAGGGCACATTCTGTGCGGCATATGCAGCGCGCCGCACTTGGGGCACTTGACCAGCGCAGGAGCGGTCAGCTTCCAGACGGAGCTGCGTCTCTTGTCGCGTCTTGCTTTGGATACTTTTCCCTTAGGTACTGCCATTTTCGTGACACCTCCTTGGTAAGTAACTGCACGGAGCAGTGTATTTTTTCAGAATTTTTCAGCTTTGTTCGCCGTCCTGCTGCAGCAGCTTGGCCAGCACGGCCAGCCGCGGATCCGCTTCCTTTTTGCAGCCGCAGGGTCCCTCGTTCAGGTCCGCGCCGCAAATCGGGCACAGGCCCCTGCAGTCTTCCGAACAAAGTATTTTTGTATCCATATTGAGGATGAATGCCGTGCGGGCCAGATCCTCCGCGTCCACTTCGTCATCCTGCAGCAGGATGATCTCATCGTCATCCGCGTCGTCCTCATTGGCCAATTCCCGGGCGAGCATATGCTCAAAGGAAACCGTTTTGGGACGGAGCAGCGCTTTGCCGCAGCGGTCGCAGAATGCGTGGAGCGTTGTTTCGGCCTTTCCTGTCAAAACCAGAACGCCTGCCATATTGCGGATCTCACCCGTCACCACAACAGGCTCCGCAACTGGGCAATACCCCCCGAATTCCACAGAAGAAAGATCCATCGAGAACTGGAAACTTATCTTTTTTCCGGGGGTATTGATAATTTCACGAACTGATAAGCGCATAGTACACCTCACAATGGTACGGGTAGTATTATAGTGGAGATGGCATGAAATGTCAAACATTTTTTGATGGATTTTTTCATTTTTTATCCTGCGGCCCGCGCCGCAGCCTTTTTGCCGGCGCTTTTCCTATTTTGCAATAGAATTTGCTTTTTATGACCGAATCCTCTATAATTATTTTGTGATATTGTCTGGATATGGAGGGAACGGTTTGAAAGAGGTTCTCATCGGGAAAAATGACGCTGGGCAGCGCCTGGACCGTTTCGTTGCAAAAACGGTGCCCCTGCTGCCTTCTTCCCTGCTGCAGAAGTATATCCGCCTGAAGCGGATCAAGGTCAACGGCAAGGGCAGCAAGCGCGACGTGCGCCTTAATCAGGGAGACCTGGTGCAGCTGTATATCAACGACGAATTTTTCGAGCGGCCCAGCGCGGAAAACGCTTTTCTCACCATCGCCAACCCCACGCTGGACATCGTATATGAAGACGAACACATCCTTCTTGTGAACAAGCGGCCCGGCCAGGTGGTCCATGCCGACGACCGCGACAGCGCTGGCACCCTGATCGACCACATCAAGGCCTATCTCTACCAGAGCCGCCAGTGGAACCCCAAATGGGAAAACGCCTTTGCGCCGGCCCTGTGCAATCGCATCGACCGCAATACGGGCGGCATCGTCATTGCCGCGAAAACGGCCGAGGCCTTGCGCATCATGAACCAGAAGATCCGCGACCGGGAGCTTCTGAAGTATTACCTCTGCATCACCGTGGGCCGGCCCACCCCGCCGGAGGGAAGGCTGCAGAACTACCTGCGCAAGGACGAGGAAAAGAAGCAGGTCTTCGTCTATTCCGCGCCCGTCCCCGGCGCCAGGACCGCCGTCACCTATTATAGGACTCTGGAGAGCCGCGGCGGCCTCAGTCTGGTGGAATGCGAACTGCTGACCGGCCGCACCCATCAGATCCGCGCCCAGTTTGCCGCGGCGGGCCACCCTTTGCTTGGTGACGGGAAGTACGGCCGCGGCGAGATCAACCGCCGCTACGGCATAGACAAGCAGGCCCTTTATTCCTATAAACTGGTCTTTGCCTTCAAAACGGACGCCGGCGTTCTGAACGATTTGAACGGTCGGCAGTTCGAAGTGAAAACAGTGCCCTTCCGGGAGGAATATTTTTCATAAATTTTCATTGACTTTTCAGTTCATTTCTTTTATTATGTGTTTCGATTTCTTTTGACAGAAACTATATTTATATAAATAGGTACCTGTCGGGAAAGGAGGGAATGTTACGCGTAGCCATCGAAAATCCGATCGTTCCGATCATGCACAGCATTTTAAGTAACTTTATTTGAAACGGGGGAGGATAAATGTCCAAAGAGTTGATTCGCCTTGTGGATTGCTGCATGGCGTTTGACGACGAGCTTGTTCTCGATCACCTGAACCTTACAATTGATGACAGTGAATTTCTGACGCTGCTCGGTTCCAGCGGATGCGGAAAAACGACGACGCTGCGTATTATCGGCGGCTTCCTGACACCCACATCCGGCGCGGTGTATTTCGATGGCGCAGAGATCACGCATGTACCGCCCCATAAGCGACAGATCAACACGGTATTTCAGAAATACGCCCTGTTCCCGCATCTGGACGTATACGAAAATATCGCGTTCGGTCTCCGCATCTCCAAAACGCCGAAAGACGAGATCGACCGGCGCGTCAGGGAGATGCTGGATATTGTCAGCTTACGGGGCTTTGAACATCGTAAGACCAACGCTTTGTCCGGCGGCCAGCAGCAGCGCGTGGCCATTGCCCGCGCCCTGGTGAACCGTCCCAAGGTGCTGCTGCTCGACGAACCTTTGGGCGCGCTGGATCTCCGCCTGCGCAAGGATATGCAGAACGAACTCAAGCGGATCCAGCAACAAACCGGGATCACATTCATCTATGTGACCCACGATCAGGAAGAGGCCCTGGCCATGTCCGACACCGTCGTCGTGATGGACAAAGGGCATATCCAGCAGATCGGTACCCCGGAAGATATATACAATGAACCGCAAAACGCCTTTGTGGCCGATTTCATCGGCGAATCCAACATTCTCGACGGCTGCATGCACGAGGATTTTGTGGTGGAGTTCCTCGGCTGCAAATTCCCCTGCGTGGACAAGGGATTTGCCAAACAGGAAGCCGTGGACGTGGTCATCCGCCCGGAGGACATCGACATCGTCCCCAAAGAGGAAGGCCGGCTGAGCGGCATCATCACCTCCATCACCTTCAAAGGCATTTATTACGATATCATCGTCGATATCAACGGCTACAAGTGGCTGATCCAGACGACGGATTTTCACCCCCTGGGCAGCCACATCGGCATCGTGATCCCGCCGGACGATATCCATGTGATGAAAAAGAGCACATATTCCGACCAGGTGGGCGACTATAGCTCCTACAGCGATGAATACGAGGAGATCAACGACCCCGACTTTGCCGAAAAAGAGGAGGCGGATGAGGAGGACAAAGCCCATGAATTCTAAAGCTTTTGTCCGCATTGCCGCGGCGCCCTATGTGGTCTGGATGGCGATTTTCGTCATCATTCCCCTGCTGTTCATCGTCGGCTACGCCTTCACCAACGCCAGCGGATCCTTTACGCTGGAAAACTTTTCAAACCTCGGCGTCTATGCGCCGGTCTTCAAAAACTCCTTCCTCCAGGCGGGCATCGCCACCGGCGTCTGCCTGCTGATCGGCTACCCTTTCGCCTATATCCTTTCCAACGAGCGGCCCGCCGTTCAGAAAGTGGCAATTCTGCTGATCATGCTCCCCATGTGGATGAACTTCCTGCTGCGCACCTACGCCTGGATGACGATCCTGGAAAACAACGGCTTTCTCAACCAGTTTTTCCGGGCCATCGGCCTGGTAGATTACCTCAACAGCATCGGCATGCTGAGCACGGATTATATCCCCATGATCAACACCAGCTTTGCCGTGGTGCTGGGCATGGTCTACAACTATCTTCCCTTCATGATCCTGCCGATTTTCACGGTGCTCAGCGGCATCGACCGCCGCTATATCGAGGCGGCCCAGGATCTGGGCGCCAACCGCCGGCAGATCTTCCGGCGGCTGATCCTGCCCCTCTCCCTGCCGGGCGTGCTGTCGGGCATCATGATGGTGTTCATCCCCTCGGTCAGCACCTTTGCCATTTCCCGCCTGCTGGGCGGCGGGCTTCACTGGCTGCTGGGCGATGTGATCGACATGCAGTTCCTGGGCGGCACCTACAACCCTCATCTGGGCAGCGCCATCTCGCTGATCATGATGATCGTGGTCGTGGTGTGCATGGGCATTATGAACCGCTTCGGCGACGGTGAAGACGAGGCGGTGCTGCTATGAGAAAAGCCCTCGGTATTTCCAGGATCTACAACATCCTCGTCTATATTTTTCTATATGCGCCCATTCTGGTGCTGATCATCTTTTCGTTCAATGATTCGAAGAACCGCGCGGTCTGGTCTGGTTTCACCCTGCACTGGTATGTGGACCTGCTGCACAACGACGCCATCATCAACGCTTTTATCGTCACCCTGGGCGTATCTGTTCTGGCGGCCCTCGTGGCTACCGTATTCGGCACGCTGGCAGCCATCGGCTTTTTCTCCATGCGCCGCAAGCCCCGGGCCTTTTTCATGGGCGTCAACAACATCCCCATGACCAATGCCGATATCATCACCGGTGTTTCCCTGATGCTGCTGTTTGTCTTCTTCACCCAGATTTTGAACGATCTCGTTTATTTTGTGGGCATGCAGACCGGCTTCTGGCTGCCGGTGGACTTTCACCTGGGCTTCATTACCCTTTTGCTGGCCCACATTACCTTCGACACGCCCTATGTGATCCTGTCCGTGCTCCCCTGCCTGCGCCAGCTGGATAAAAACCTGTCGGAAGCAGCCCAGGATCTGGGCGCCACGCCGATGCAGGCCTTTACAAAAGTCGTGCTCCCGCAGCTGCGGCCGGGCATCATCAACGGCGCCATCATCGCCTTCACCATGTCGGTGGACGACTTCGTCATTTCCTATTTCACCGCCGGCGCCGACGTGTCCAACCTGGCGATGGAGGTCTACTCCATGGCGCGGCGTCACATCAGTCCGGAGATCAACGCGATCTCCACGATCCTGTTCACCATCGTGATGATCCTGCTGATCGTCATCAACGTCCGCTCCATCCGCCAGGAACAGGCGGAGGCAAAGCGGCTTCACGCGCTGCAGCGGGACGCTTCCCGCTGAGCAGCCATCGAATCGAATAAGGAGTGATATCAATGAAAAAACGAATCTCTGCATTTCTCTGCGCCGCACTGATGCTCTGCACCCTGCTGGCGGGCTGCGGCAGCAACAGCGCCCCCAACGGCATTGTGCGCGTGTATAACTGGGGCGAATATATCGACATGGACTTGCTGGATGAATTTACAGAGGAAACCGGCATCAAAGTCCTTTACAGCACCTATGACAGCAATGAAAACATGTACACCAAGCTCAAGAGCGGCAGCGTCAATTATGACGTGATCATCCCCTCCGACTATATGATCAGCCGCCTGATCGACGAGGACATGCTGATGAAGCTGGACTTCTCCCAGATCCCCAACTACGCCAACATCGATGAGCAGTACAAAAACATGATCTACGACCCCAACAACGAATATTCCGTCCCCTACACCTGGGGCACCACCGGCATCATTTACAACCCCACCATGGTGGACCGCCCCATCACCAAGTGGGCGGACCTGTTTGACACGGATCTGCTGGATTCCCACAGCGTGCTGATGTTTGATAATTCCCGCGACTGCATCGCCATCGCCCTGATGGCCCTAGGCTATGACATCAACACCACCAATCCCGACGAGATCATCGAAGCCGTGGACCTGCTGGTGGAGCAGAAGGAAAACGGCCTGGTGCAGGCCTACGTCATGGACCAGATCTTTGACAAGATGGCCAACAACGAAGCCGCCGTGGGCGTGTACTACGCCGGCGACTACCTGATCATGCTGGAGGACAACCCGGATCTGGTGTGGGTGCAGCCCGAAGAAGGCGCCAACCTGTTCCTGGACGCCATGTGCGTGCCCACCACCTGCCAGAATTATGACAACGCCATGGCGTTCATCAACTTTATGTGCTCCAACGAAGCCTATGTGAAAAACTTTGACGTCATCGGCTACGCGCTGCCCTCTTCCGGCGCCACGGCCATGCTGGACGAGGAATATCGCGACAGCGACGTGCTCTACCCCTCCCAGGAGTATCTGAACACCTGCACGCCCTTTATCAATTTGGATCAGCCCTCCCTGGAGCTTTACGACAGCGAATGGCTGCGCCTGGGTATGGCGTCCAGCGGAAATTGACAGGAGGTTTTCCCCAATGCTTGAGATCGGAATGAGACACGCGGTCGAAATGACCGTCACAGACGAAGTCACCGCCGCCAAGGCCGGTTCCGGCGCCCTGATGGTGTTTGGCACGCCCTATATGGTGGCCCTGATGGAAAACGCCGCCCTGACGCTGATGGCCCCGCGCCTGCCCGCAGGCAAGGGCAGCGTGGGCACCGCCATGAACATCACCCACAGCGCGCCCACCCCCGTGGGGATGAAGGTACGCGCCGAGGCGGAGGTCGTCAATCTCTCCGCAAACGGCAAGATCGTGGATTTCAAAGTGGCCGCCTACGATGAATGCGGTCTGATCGGCGAAGGCACCCACCAGCGCGCCGTCATCGATAACGAACGCTTTATGGCGAAGGCCAACGGCAAGCTGCAGAAGTAACAAGTATAACGGAAAAAGGAGCGCCTGTCCCGGTGGGACAGGCGCTCCTTTTCATTTTCTGCCGCGCTCAGGTACACACGGCTTCCTGGTAGAAGGAGTTCCCGGCAGCGCCCTGTGTT